>JBBDWT010000043.1:0-42763 GCA_040902705.1 Acidimicrobiia bacterium
ACGTTCCGGAGTCCAAGACCACGAAGCTCCGGATGCACCTCGACTTCCACACACCGCGTCGTGGAGGGAGTCCTCGACCTCGACGACCAGCCGTGCACCTATCCGCGCGGATCGTGGGGCCCCGTCGAGGCGGACGACATCGTCGGCGAGCACCGCTGGCACACCCCCCGCGGCGACGCCTGACGCCAAACTCGTCGTCGCGCAGCGTTCTCGAAGCAAGCCGCACCGAGTGGCGGCCGTCACCTCGTCGCCGGGCGTCTCACAAGGCTTCGCTGATGATGAAGTCGAAGTGGTCCTCGAAGTACTCCGTGGGCTGATCGAACGCACGATCGTTCTGCGATGTCCAACAGCTTCTTGATCTCGAGTCGCGAACCGTGTACGTGATGCCCTGGTGCTTCGCGTAGTTCGCGATGTCCTTCAGATACGAGGTGCACGCGTATGCGTACCCCACCAGCCGAAACCAGAAGAGCGGGTTCGCCTGCGGGTCGAACTTGTCGATGACACTCGTCACCGGCTCCAGCCCTTCGTGGAACTCGGCATTCTTCTTCTCGCGGGGATGCTCCCAGCGGTCGAGGAACTCCGTGTGTGACATGCACCGACGGCCCCGGCCACCATCGATCGCGATGGAGAGGGCATCCGCGGCCGAGCGGAGGTAGCTGTCTCGGATCCGTTGGAAGGGCCTCGGACCGGCTGCGGGATCCACGGCGGTCCAGGCGCTGTCGAAGCAATACCCCTCGTGACCATTGAACGGCTCCACGATCTCTTCGCGCGTGAGCATGTCGTAGGCCGCGTTGTGGAAGCGCATGATCTCCACCATCGGCTCATCGAGCGCGAGATCCGCATCGTGCATCCGATGGACGATGAGGCTGCTGACCGTCAAGGGTCGGAGAAGCCGGAGTAGATCATCGGACCGGCGGTGTGATAGCCGGCTTCGTCGTGGCTGCCCGGGAGGGCTCGGACAGGCCAGGGATGCTCGTCCCGCCAGTTCTTCGAGTACGTCGTGAGCCAACGGACAGTGGCGCGGGCGCACAGATACATGTACAGGCGCAAAGGCCCGGTCTCGGTCTCGGTCCGCTCCAGTCGGCTGTATCGATGCTCGAGCTCGCTCGTCGCCGCTCCGTCACCGTGGCTTGCACGATCGCGAGGACCGCGATGACGACCGCCACGACCGCCGTCGCGTTCACGTCCACGCGCCGTCCTCACGCATGTCAGCGACCACCCACATCGCCAGGCGCCCGTGACGACCCCCCGCACCGGCTCGACTCACACGTCGACCGACACGTCGGCTCGCGGCTCGGGGCCATCGACGGCGCGTCCCTCGAGCAACTCGACGACCCGGTCGGTGTTCTCGCGGATCGCCGCGATGTTGCGGAACATCCACTTCGGCGGCGCGTCGTCGGGCATCGCCACAAGCCGCTTCTGCCAATCGATCTTCCCGCACCCGGGAGCCAAGCGCTTGACGACAAGCGCAACGCCGACCGCCAGAGCAACACCGATGATCACCTTCTTCATGCGTTCAGCGTCCCATCCCCACCCAGCCCCGTGAAGGGGCGAAGGTCCCGACAGGGCGTTGCACCACAAGCGGCGAGGCGTCTTCACGAGATCGACGTGATGCCGAGCAGGAACGGCTTCGCGATCGTCGGTGAGGCGGGAGACCGGGGACCTTCGGGCTGATTTTCGCGCTCTGGTGTAACGGATCGGGTTGGTGGTCGATACACGAGAGGGAAACGTGAACGTGAACTCCGGTGGCAGGGGTTCGTTCGGAGGTCTCATGACACCACAGCAGGCGCGTCGTTCTCGTGAGGAGGTCGAATGCGCCCTCGTCGAAGCGGCCATTCGCGTCCTGGAGCGCGACGGGGCGAGTGCCCTGTCGACGCGCCAGGTTGCCCAGGAGGCTCAGGTGAATCCGGGACTGGTGCATCGCTACTTCGGGTCGATGGCTGCACTCTCGGCGCGGGTCCTCGACGAGCTCGCGGCACGGATCGCCGCTCAAGTCGGCACCGGAGTCGAGTTCTCTGCCGGCTCGGCCCTGGACTGCTATGCCCGCGTGCTGACGCATACCATCGTCAGCGGCCGAGATCCACGGGCGCTGCAGGCCGAGAACCCGTTGGCCGATCGGCTCGTGGGCCTGCTCCGGGACCGTGCCGGGCTCGGCATCGCCGAGGCGCAGGTGTGTGCCGCTCAGATCTTGACGCTGTATCTCGGGTGGGCCGTCTTCGGGGAGTTCGCAGCTCACTCGGCGCAGGTCGAGGCCGACCGGGACGCACTCGTGGAGTCGCTGCGCCAAGCTGCGATCGACCTCGCCGTCGCGGACACGCAACGCGCGAGCGGCTCCGGGTCGAGGTCGAGGTCGAGCTCGGAGCCCGAGACACCCGAGTCCCCTGAGCGCTAGCCCGCCATCCCCGGAGGCGAGCGCCACGGAGACCCCGGATTCGACGCCGGAGTGTGGTCGAATCGCGCGCCTGGTGATGATCGCGTCCTTGTAATGATGTGGACGCGCGACTACTTTTGGCAACGCAAGTGACCCATGTTGTCAGATGGGGCAGCTTGGGCAAGGCGGGCGACAGCCGGCGACAGCGGGGAAAGTGGTAGCTGAGCACGTAGACGCGGGCATAGCCCCTCGCGGTCGAATCCTCGTGATCGACGGCGACCCACGGACACGGCACCTCGCTCGAGAGATCCTCGAGCACGAGGGATTCGCCGTCGACGAGGCTCAGGACGCGCCAAACGCGCTCTCGACTATTCGCGGCCAGGCGCTCGATGCGATCATCCTCGACATCGGCCTCCCCGACTACGACGGGTTCGAGCTCCTCGTCCTCGTCCGCCGCGAGATCCAGGTACCGATCATCGTGCTGACGAGCCGAGCGCGAGTGACCGACCAGGTCGTCGCGCTGCGCCTGGGCGCTGACGACTACCTCCTGAAGCCCTGCTCACCGGACGTCTTCGTGGCGAGGGTCCAGTCAGCGCTTCGTCGAGCCCGCGCGATCACGAGCGTGCGGATCCTCGACTTCGGCGACCTTGTCATCGACCTCGACGAACGCGTGGTCCGACGAGACGGGATGATCGTCGAGTGCACTCCGCGTGAGTTCAGCCTGCTTGCGTTCCTCGCGGAGAACCCCCGGCATGCGTTCTCTCGACGTGACCTGCTGACCCAGGTATGGGGATCATCGCCTGAATGGCAATCCCCGAAGACGGTGACCGAGCACGTGCGCCGCCTCCGCACGAAGCTCGAGCGAGACCCCACGCAACCCCGGTGGCTCCTCACCTGCCGCGGCGTCGGGTATCGCTTCACGCCGTAGCGGCGACCGCACGCTCACCCACCGCTGGCGAGGACGCGCAACACACCTGCGCCCGTACCCCACGGTGATGCAGCGATCGCGCGAGCAACGGCGTCCGCACTCCCTCCTCTCCGGAGAGCAGCGATGATGGGCTCGTACCTGCCGTTGGTCAGCGTACGGAGCGTCGCCGTGAGACCGTCGCGATAGCTCGCGTAGTTCTTGACGCCCACGCTGTTGAAGCTCGTCGCACCGGGCATCGACTGGGTCGTGGCGAGCGGGTTGAACGCCGCGCTCGTCCCCTCGGCGCGCGCCCATGCCACGATCGCGCGGACGTTCTCGGCGGTGGCCGGCGCACCGAGCCCCGCGAGCGCATCCTGGGCGAACTGCGTGTGCTCGCCACCCGTCGGCGCCGCGTCCGAGGCGGAGAGCACCCCGGCGAACTCGGTGGTGCCGGTCGCGCTGGTGGCCGGCGAACCGTCGAGCTGCGCGATCGCTCGCTGCAGCTCGCCGACCCTCGTGAAGGTCGCACCGACGGAGCTCGGCTCGACGTTCATCCCTCGGCCACCACGGGCTCACCACCGCCCGACGAGCGTTCGTCCGATCCGGACTCACCGGAGCCCGCCATCACCGGGACCCCAGCAGCGTCGGTGGCCTCCCCGGATCGCGACCCCCCCAGGGCCTCGCGCGCGGCCGCGGCCCGCTCTCGATGACCCCGCGCCTCGTTCGTCACGTAGTACCCGGTGAGGAGCCGATCGAGACCCGCGACCGCGAGCCACGCCGCGATCAATCCGACGACGTACCAGGCCAAGCCGGTGCCGAGCTCGACCTCGCCGTCCACGATGCCGAGCAGACTGGGCACCCAGAGCACCAGCGACGCACCGAGGGTGATGGCGAATCGGGTCTCGGGTTCCATCGGCTCAGGCCGCGAGCCGCTTCACGAGCAGGTTCGCCCAGCGCTCGGGCGTCGCGACCCGGCCGTCGAGGCGGGCCACGGGGATCGGGAGCCGGAGGACCGCTGCCGGCGAGAAGGTCTCCGCGGTGTTCTCGAGCGCGAGGGCGTCGAACCCGCCCAGCGACTGCGACCACGCCTCCACGTCCTCGGGCTTGCAGCGCGCGTCGACGATGCCGAGCGTCATGCTGGGCTCCAGGGCGTCGACCACCGAAGGCGCCCACGCCTCGTGCCGGACCGACATCGGCGCGTCGATCGCCACCAGCGTCGGGTGCGGGCGCCGCCACCACGTGCGCCGGCGCCGCGCGATGAGCTCGGGCTCCGAGAGGTGCAACCACGGAGGGATGCACACCCCGTACTCGGCCACCGCCGCGAGCAGCACATCCTCTTCTTCGATGTGCAGCTCGCCGGCCATCCGACGCGCCATCGCGAGCGCACCCGCCGAATCCCCGATGACCGCGATCACGCCGCCCGGGTCGCGCGGGACGGGCGGAGCGACCGGCAGCGCGCCGAGGCGCTCGACGAGCGCGCGGCGCAGGTCACGCCGCCCGAGCTCGTCGGGGGGCACGAGGGACGACGGGAGGCCGAGGCGACCCAGCATCGAGGCGTCGGGCTCGCAGAGCAGCGTCGGCACCATCCCCGGAACACAGGGAGGGGCCAAGGGCCGGAGCCCGACCTCTCGTGACGCCGCGGAGGCACCGACCGGATCGGGCACGGCGTCGGCCATGGCGTCGCCGAGCACGTCGTCGAACGAACCCGCGCCGTTCCCGAACTCGTCCGCGTACTCGTGGGTGAAGCGCCGCATCGCCGCCCCGAAGGAGGGCGACTCGGTCGAGACCTGTGGCGCCAGCTCCGCGTCGCTCACCTGGTCGGCGAGCTCCGAGATCGACCGGGCCCCCGCGCCGGGCGCCGCGGTCGAGGCCGGAAGCTCCGCGGCCTCCGCGTGGACCTCGTACGTCTCCTTCTGGAAGAAGCCGCCGACCCCTCCCGTGCGCACCTTGTCGGCACGGACGATCGTCGCGTCGGGACCGAGCTCGGTCCTTACCCGCTCGAGCACCTCCTCGAGCTGGGCCCCCTCAAATCGTTGCCGGTTGCTCATTGCTCACCATCCCCACTGTCTCGACCTGCAGCTGTGGACCGAGCTCGCCGTACGCGAGCACGGTCAGTCGTGGAACCACCGGCGTCACGAGCCGACGAAGCGCCGGCCTCAACGGTGCCGCGCACACGAGCACGGGTTGATGCCCGAGCCGCTCCGCGCCCTGGGCCTCCCTCGCGATGGCACCGACGAGCGCCTCGGCACGCGCCGGATCGAGCGCGAGGTTCGTGCCGCCGCTCTCCCCCGGTCGCACCACCTCGAGGAGCTCCTGCTCGACGAGGGGATCCAGGGACAGCACCGGGAGCACACCATCGGGCGCGTGGAGCTCCGCAATGGCCGGGCCGAGAACGCCTCGGACCGCCTCGGTCAGCGCTTCGGCGTCCTTGGTGACCTGCGCGCGCTCCGAGAGGACCTCGCAGATCCGCACCAGGTCGCGGATCGGGACGCCTTCGTCGAGCAGCGCCTGGAGCACCCGCTGCATCTCGCCGAGCGTCAGCCCGGACGCGCTGAGATCCTCGACGACGACCGGCGACTCCTCCCGAACCACGTCGAGCAGGCTCTTCACGTCCTGACGCGAGAGCAGGCGACCTGCGTGACGCCGAACGATCTCTGCGAGGTGCGTGGTGATCACCGATGCGCGATCGATCACCGTGGCCCGGGCGAGCTCGGCCTGGGCGCGCAGCTCCAGCGGAACCCACGTCGCGGTCAGCCCGAACACGGGCTCCCGGGTACGCCGACCCGGGAGCGACTCCACGCCTTCGCCGATGGCGAGCGCGTGACCGGGAGGGGCTTCCCCGCTGCCGTACTCCACGCCGTGGACCTTCACCCGGTAGCAGCCGGAGGCGAGATCCAGGTTGTCGCGCGTCCGCACCGGCGGGATGACGAAGCCCATCTCGCGGGCGAGCTTGCGCCGAAGCGCTCGCACCCGATCGAGGAGGTCGCCGCCCCGGGTGGTGTCGACGAGGTCGACCAGGTCGTACGCCAGCTCCAGCTCGAGCGGCTCGACCCGCATCTCGGTGGTGAGGGCATCGGCCGAGTCGGGCGCGCTCGACGCGGGGTCCTCCTCGGCCGGCTCGTCCCCGGCCGCGCTCGCGTCGCGCCTCCCCGCCCGAGATCCGACGAACATGATCAGTCCCCCGACGAGGAGGAACGGGAACTTGGGGATCCCGGGGACGATCGCGAGGATCGCGACGGCGATGCCCGCCATCCGCATCGTGCGCCGTTGCTGGGTGAACTGCGCGAGGAGATCGGTTCCGAGGTCCGCTTCGGTCGCGGCCCGCGTGACGATGAGGCCGGCCGAGAGCGAGATCAACAACGCGGGGATCTGCGACACGAGGCCGTCGCCGACCGTCAGCAACGAGTAGGTCTGGAGCGCATCCTCGATTGACATGCCGTGCTGGAGCACACCGACGGCGAAGCCACCGACGAGGTTGATCATCACGATCACGATCGCGGCGATCGCGTCGCCCTTCACGAACTTCGAGGCGCCGTCCATCGCGCCGTAGAAGTCCGCCTCGTCACTGATCTCCTTCCGGCGCCGGCGCGCCTCCTCCTCGTCGACAAGGCCGGCATTGAGATCGGCGTCGATCGCCATCTGCTTTCCGGGCATCGCGTCGAGCGTGAATCGGGCGCCGACCTCGGCGACGCGCCCCGCGCCGTTGGTGATGACGACGAACTGGATCACGATGAGGATCAGGAAGATGACGAGCCCGACGATCACGGAGCCGCCGACGACGAAGTGGCCGAAGCTCTCGATGACCGAACCCGCATACGCGTCGAGGAGCACCAGCCGCGAAGCCGCGATGTTGAGCCCGAGCCTGAAGAGGGTCGCGATCAGGAGGAACGAGGGGAAGATCGAGAGATCGAGCGCCGAGCGTACGAACATCGCCGACAGCAGGGCGAGGATCGCCGCCGCGATGTTCACGACGATCAGCAGATCCAGCAGCGGCGCCGGGATGGGCACCACCATGAGCACGACGATCCCGACGATTGCCGCCGGGATGATCACCTGGCTGATGCGGTTGGACGTCACCGCGCCTCGCTGCGGGTTGGCCGTCCGTGGCTGGTCGCGGAAGGCCGAGCCTTCCTCGCTCGACCCGTTCTCATCGGGTCCGCGGGGCGGGAGTTGAGGGAAACGCGGGACCGGCGCCGCCGGCGGGGCACCTCGGGCAATGGCGCCGAGGCGGGCATCCGCCGGATCCCGAGGACCGGGCGGCCGCGCTGGCGGGCCTGGTACACGAAGGCGAGCACCCGGGCGACCGCCTCCCACAGCTCCGCGGGCACGCGCTCGCCGACCTCGCAGACGCGGTGCAGCGCCCGGGCAAGGGGTGGGTCCTCGACGAGCGGGATGTGGTGGCGCTCCGCCTCGGCCCGGATCGCCGCGGCCGCCGACCCCGCACCCTTGGCGAGGACCTCGGGCGCGCCCTGCTCCGCCTGGTAGCGCAGCGCAACCGCGTAGTGGGTGGGGTTGACGAGCACGACGTCGGACTCGCCCACCGCGGCGATCATGCGGTTCTTGCTCATGGCGCGCTGGCGCTGGCGGACCGCCGCGCGAACGTTCGGATCGCCCTCGGAACGGCGGGTCTCCTCCCGCACCTCCTGTCGCGTCATGCGCAGATCGGCCTGCACACGGCGGCGTTGGACCACGTAGTCGATCGCCGCGAGCACGAGCCCGGCGGCCGCAGCGGTGCGCACGACCTGGAGGACGGCCTGACCGGTCGTGGCGATCAGGCTGGCGAAGCTCCCGCCGACGGCGAGGGCCCGCGCCGTCGCGGAGAGCACGAGCCACGCGACGGCACCGATGATCACGATCCGCAGCACGCCCTTCGCCGTCTCCCACAGGGACCGCTTCGAGAAGATCCGGCGCAGGCCCTTGATCAGGCTCAGGCGCTCGCCCTTGGGCCGGATCCGCTTGAACGACGGCATGAGCCCCACCTGAGCGAGCTCGGTCACCACGCCGACCGCCATGAGCCCCAACATGAGCGGCAGGAGCGTCACCACGACGATCACGAGACCGTCCGCGAGGAGATCGAGCGCCCGCGGCAGGCTCGGGTGCGCGATCGCGTACGACACGCGCGGCATCAGACCCTCGAACGCCGTTCCGGCGCTCGAGATGGTGCCGGACACGAGGACCGTCGCGGCGAGCAGCGCTGCCCAGGTCGCGAGCTCCGGCGACTTCGCGACCTGACCGCGCTCGCGCGCCTCCTTCTTGCGCTTAGGTGTCGGTGCCTCCGTCCTCTGTTCGCGATCCTTCGACACGTCCTCGGCTCCCGCTCAGAGTCCCAGACCGCCGCGGAGCGCGTCGGCAACCAACCGCTCGAGCGCCGGCGCCACGAGCGGCAGCGCGATCGAGACGCCGAGCAGCGCCACGACGATTCGGACGGGGAACGCCAGGACGAAGACGTTCATCGCCGGTGCGGCGCGCGCAAGGATCCCAAACGCGATCTCGGTGAGGAAGAGCACGGCGATCACAGGTCCCGCGATCTCGATCGCCGACACGAGGAAGACCCCGAGCTCCTCGGTCACGAGGCGGGCGAGGTCGGAGATGCGCACGGCGGGAACAGCCGCGAACGAGCGCATGAATCCTCGGACGAGCACGAGGTGCAGGTCCGTGACGAACAGCAGCACGATCGCGAGCAACTGATAGAAGCGCGCGAACACGGAGGCGTTGATCTCGGAGAGCGGGTCGAGCATCGCCGCGAGGTTGAAGCCGGACGCGTCGTCGATCAGGCCCCCCGCGGCCTGGATCGCGCTCACCAACAGGTAGACGAGGAATCCGAGGGCGAAACCCGTGAACGCCTGGAGCACCAGCGCGACCGCGAGACCGCCGACATCGTTCGGGAGGCGGGCGTCGACCTCGGCGGCAGCCGCGAGCGCGAGAGCGACGGCGACGCCGGCGCGCACGCGCCACGGGATCCCGCGGGTGCTGAACGGCGGCGTCACGAACACCCACGCCGTCGCCCGCACCAACGCGAGCACGAACCCGTCGAGCAGGGCAGCGTCGATCGCGAAGTGCACGAGGTCAGTTCCCCAGCATCTGCGGCAGCATGTGGAAGATGCGGTGGGTGAACGCGACCAGCTCCGCGATCATCCAGTTCCCTGCCAGCACGAGCACTGCCGCGATGCCACCGAGCTTGGGAACGAAGGTGAGGGTCACCTCCTGGACCTGCGTCGCAGCCTGGATCAGCGAGATCAGCAACCCGATCGTCATGGTGACGAGCAAGATCGGAGCAGCGAGCTTCGCGGCGGTCATGATCGCGTCGATCGCGATCTGCATCACCGTGCTATCGGTCATCGGCGCTCCTTGGTCATCGGAAGCTGTCGAGCAGGGAGCGAACGATGAGGTTCCACCCGTCGACCATCACGAAGAGCAGCAACTTGAAGGGAAGGGACACCAGGATCGGCGGGAGCATGAACATGCCCATCGACATCAACGCGGAGCTGACGATCAGGTCGATGATGAGGAACGGCACGAAGATCACGAAGCCGATGATGAACGCCGTCTTGAGCTCCGAGAGCACGAACGCGGGCACGAGCGTCGTCAAGCCGATGTCGGCCGGGGTCGCCGGCTTGCGCCCACTCTCGTCGACGAACATCGCGAGCTCGCTCTTGCGCGTCTGATCGAGCATGAACTTCTTGATGGGGTCGACCGCTCGTTCGTAAGCCTGCTCCTGGGTGATCTCGCCCGCCTCCAGCGGCTTGATCGCTTCCTCGTTCACGCGCGCCAGGGTGGGGAACATCACGAACGCGGTGAGGAACAGCGCGAGGCCCACGAGCACCTGATTCGGTGGGATCGCCTGGAGCCCGAGCGCGTTGCGAGTGAGTGACAGGACGACGACGATGCGGGTGAAGCCCGTCATCAGCACGAGGAGCGACGGCGCGATCGCGAGGACGGTGATGAGGAGGATCACCTTCACGCTCGAGTCGGGCTTGTTGGTGCCGTCGTCGGTCGGGAGGTCGATCGAGATGCCCGGGCCGTCGTCGGTGCTGTCCGCTGCGGGCGTCGACGGGTCGGGCGCCACCTGCCGGGGAACTGATGCTCGAGATGGTCCCGATGCCGCCGCCGGGAGCATCTGGATCGCGCCGAGCACGCTCAGGACCAGGAAGGTGACCGCCAACGAACGGCGCGCCGAGTCCCGCAGGCTCGGCCGGGCGCGACGGCGCCTGGGTTCGATCGGTCGATCGAGCGCGTGACGACGGTGCCGTCGTCGAACGCCGTGATGCTTGCGCCGCACATGGCCCTTCCGGAAGGGGTGCGACTCAGACGCGACGGGTGGTTGACTCCCGCATCGCGTTGAGCAGCGTCTTCCGTGTCGGGCTGACCTGAGGCGTCGTCCTGATCGCCTCGATTGCTTCGAGTGGCGCCGCCACGAGTCCGAGCGTCTCGGGACCGCCCTCGGCGAGCACGCTCACGGAGGCATCGGTCACACCCACGACGAGGTGCCGGTCGCCGATACGCACGAGCGCGATCGACGTCGAGCGGGTCAGCCCCCGACGGGCGAGCAGCTCGATCGCCGCGGAGCCCACCGGACGTCGACCCCCCGACCCTCCTCCGAGGCCGACGCCGCGACGGCGCAAGACCCTCGCGGCGACGATCATGATGCCGATCACGACCGCGAGCGAGATCACCACGCGGACGAGCTGCCCGGCACCCAGGGTCCCGCCCATCACGCGTGCCCGCGGGTCGGATCGACGCCACCGACGATCTCGGTGATGCGGATCCCGAACTCCTCGTCGACCACGACGACCTCTCCCCGCGCGATCGGCGTTCCGTTGACGAGCACGTCGACTGGGCTCCCGGCCGCCCGGTCGAGCTCGACGACCGCACCCGCGGTCAGCCCCAGCAGCTCCCGCACCGTGAGCCGCGTGCGCCCGAGCTCGACCGTGACGTTCATCTCGACCTCGTGGATGAGGTCGAGCGCTCGGCTCGCAGCGTGCGCCGCCGAGGACTGCCCTTCGAAGACGTCGAAGCTGTGGGCCGCGACCGGTGGCTCCGCCTCGTCGGCCTGCGCCTCGGGTCGCGCGTCGTCGCCGACACGCACCGCGATGGTCGCGAGCCGGTCGGTGCCCTCGAGCAACGCGACCGCGGTCAGCCGACCCTGGGGGTCACCGATCACGTCGTCGAGCTCGAGGCTGATCGGCGTGTCGTGCAAGGCGGTCGCGCCGAGCTCGGTTGCCGCGCGCGTCAGTGCGGCGATGACGGTCGACGTGAAGAACGCCTCCCCCTTCTCGGCCAGCGTCTCGGCGAGGCGCTGCGAGAGCACCAGGGCGACGACCGTCGGCTCGTCACCCTGCAACCGAAGCCCGAAGGTCGCCGCGGCGTCGGTCGGCGTGAGCATCCCCAACGATTCCGCACCCGCCGGAGGGCCCAAGCCGAGCTCGACCGTGCTCTCGAGCGCTTCCGCGAGCGCTGTTGCTGCCCCGACCGCGAACCGTGTGTCGTTGATCTCGATGACGCTCACCCGACGCTGCTCCTCGTCTCGACTACGCGGCATGCGAGGCGCTTGCCCCGGAGCCCGGTTGTCGCGTCGAACGCGACGACGTCGTCGACGACTCCCGATACGGGCGCGTCGACGGAATGATGTAGCGGGATCACGTCACCCGGCTGCAGGGTCATGACCTGCGCCGACGTGAGCCTGATGGGGTGGAAGCGAACGCTCACGTTGACCGGGATGTCGTACAGCGCACGCTCGAGGCTCGCCGAGAACGCGGCCTGGCGAGTCGGATCGCGCTCTGCGAACATCGACTGCGTCTCGAACGATTCGAGGACCGGCAGCAATGTCGCGTACGGCATGCAGAAGGACCCTCGCCCGCGCTGCTCGCCGATCTTGACGTCGAGCTCGAGCACGACCGTCATGTCCGACGGCGCGGCGATCTGCGCGAACTGGGGGTTCGACTCCTGCTGCACGATCGTGGTCTCGATCTCGAGCAGCGATTCGAACGCGTAGTCGAACTCGCGCAATCCCCGGAGGAGCACCTCGCGCACGAGGTGTTCCTCGATCGACGTGAGCGGCCGAGCTGCTGTCGGAGAGTCGCCGCTTCCTCCGAGGAGGCGCTCGACGATCGTGAGCGCGAGCTCGACCTCCAGCTGGAACAGACCCGCGCCCGAGAGCGGCGAGAACGACAGCACGGAGAGGCACGCGGGGTTCTCGAGGGAGTGGACGTACTCGTCATAGCTGTACTGCTCGACGCCGTGCAGGGCGACACTCGAGATCGACCTGAGGCCCGTCCCCAGCACCGTGGAGAACTGCCGCGCGAACGTCTCGCCGACGATCTGGAGCGCTCGGATGTGATCGCGGCTGAACTTGTTCGGTCGGCGGAAGTCGTAGGCCTGCACCGACCCGCCCCGCGTCTGGGTCTCGAGGACCACACCTCCTCGCACTCCTCTTGATCGGCAGTGCGAGCGGAGAGATGAGGGAACCGACCCCGTTTCGCCGGCTACTGCATCACGAGCTCCGTGAAGTAGACGTCGATCACGGAGCCGTCGTCGTAGCGCCCGATGATCTCGCGAGTGAGCGTCTGCTTGATCTCGTCGCGGCTCTGGAGGTCGAGGAGATCCTCGTAGCCGCTGCTCCCGAGGAAGTCGA
The DNA here is from genome assembly GCA_040902705.1 of Acidimicrobiia bacterium. Taxonomy (GTDB): domain Bacteria; phylum Actinomycetota; class Acidimicrobiia; order IMCC26256; family PALSA-555; genus DATBSK01. The sequence continues at coordinate 12,910 of JBBDWT010000043.1, forward strand.
CGGCAGCGTCCAGCGCCTTCGCGCCCGCACCGTTCGCCTGCATCGTCGGGGCGTCTGCGGTCGAGGCGAGCTGGAGCGCGAGGCTGACCTTGAGGAAGCGGCCATCGGCGAGGTTGAGCGTGATCGGGTCGAGCACCAGCACTGCGCCGGGCTCTGCCGGCACGCACTGCTCGCCTGCGGTCGCCGTCGTGTCGCCCTGCACCTGGGTGTCGACGGGCGGAGCCGTCGCGTCGACCGCGGCGCCTTCGCCGCCGAGGGCAGCCGGCGGGCAGACCGGTTGCGCCGGTGCTTTCAGGACGGTCATCTTGGCCGCGACCGCGATCAGCAGCGCGACCGGCACGAGCAGGAGGATCCGCTTGCGCCGCTTGCGTTGGCGATCCTTCGCCTCCTTCCCCCCGTCGCCGCGCGCCCGTCGACCGCCTGGCGCAGGCTCGGAGTTGGCGTCGCGCTCGTCACTCACCCTGGGTCCCTTCGTTGACGTTCGCCGGTGGTCGTCGTCGTGGCGGCAGCGACGGGCTCGGTCCCCGCCGCCGCGGCCGTCAGGACGACGATCTCCACCCTTCGGTTCTCGGCCCGGTGTGCAACCGTGTCGTTGGGAACGAGGGGTCGTTGGTCGGCGTAGCCCGCCGCGTACACACGTGGCGACGGCACCGCGCGCTCACCGACCAGGTAGCGCAGCACCGCGGTCGCCCGACCGGTGGACAGCTCCCAGTTGGTGATAGATCCGCCCCGGACCGGCTCGTCGTCGGTGTGGCCCTCGATCGCGAGCTGGTTGGGCAACGCCGCGAGCGACGGGGCGAGGCGATCGAGCACCGCGCGACCCGCGGACTCGAGCGTCGCGGCGCCGCTCCGGAACAGCACGTCGTCGGTGACGATGCTGACGACGAGCCCGCGACGCTCCATGCGGAAGCTCACCGCGTCGCCGAGCCCGGCCGAGCGGAGCCGCTCCTCGACCTGGCGTTGGGTGCGCGCGAGCTCGCTTCGCTCCTCGGCCGCGGCCTGGGCCGCCTGGTCCGCGAGCACCGCGCTCGCTTGGTTGAGCTGCGCGCGGCTGAGGACCATCCCGTCGAGGGTCCCCTCTCCCTTCGCCGCGACCGAGGGCCCACCGTCCTCGAGGATGCCGCTCTTCGACTCCCCGAACTCGCCGCTCAGCGCCTTCGCGAACGACTGGAACTTCGCGAGGTCCAGGCGCGACATCGCGAACAGCACGATGAACAGCGCGGCGAGGAGGGTGATCATGTCGGCGTAGCTGACCAGCCAGCGCTCGTGGTTCTCGTGCTCCTCGTCCTCGAGGCGGCGGTCGAGCATGTCATGCCGCCCGCTCCTGGGCGAACGCGGCGCGCTCGGCCTGCGGGAGGAACGCGACGAGCTTCTCCTCGATGATGCGCGGGTTCGAGCCGGCCTGGATGGCGATGATCCCTTCGACGAGCAGGCCCATGTGGTGGATCTCCGACTCCGTGACGCGCTTGATCTTGTTGGCGATCGGGAGGAACACGATGTTCGCGAAGGCGACGCCGTAGAACGTCGCGACGAACGCGCCGGCGATGCCGACGCCCGCGGCGGCGGGATCCGACAGGTTGCCGAGGACGTGGATGAGGCCGGTGATCGCGCCCACGATCCCGAGGGTGGGCGCGTAGCCACCCATGTCGGTGAAGAACTTCGCGGCGACACGCAGGTCGGAGCGACGCGCGTGGACCTCGGCTTCCAGGATCGCCCGCAGCTCCTCCGGATCCGTCCCGTCGACCGCGAGGTCGATCCCCTTCTTGAGGAACGGGTCCTCGATCGACTTGGCGGGCTCCTCCAGCGAGAGCAGGCCCTCCTTGCGGGCCTGATCGGCGAACTCGACCACCGTCCCGATCGCCTCGGTCGGCGATTCGACGGCCCCGGTGAGCGCGCGCTTCATCTCGACGATGACCAGCGGGATGTCGCTCTTGCGGAGACCCGCGAGCGACACGAGCACCGTCGGGACGACGACGATGAGGAACGCGGGGATGCCGATGAGGGAGGCCGGGTTGGTCCCCTCCATCATGATCCCGACGAAGAGGAGCACCAGCGCGCCGACGATCCCGATGAGCGAGAGCGGGTCCACGTCAGTCCTCCGGATCGCCCGAGATCAGCTGGAGGGAGCGAGCGCTCGGAGCCTCGGCCCCGATGCGTTGCGCGAGTGCGATCAACCCGGAGCGAGCGAGGCGGATCCTGTCGATGACGACCTCGACCGGCTCCGTCACGACGTAGCGCTTCCCGTCGACGAGCGTCACGATCGTGTCGGGGGTGGCGTCGATCCTCTCGATGAGATCGCAGTTCAGCGCGAACTGCGGCCCATTGAGTCGCGTCAACGTGATCATCACGGCGGTCCGTCCCTGGATCTGCTGGGCGGCCGATCCCTGGCCGCGGGACCCTTATCGGCGAGCCGGCCCGCGAGTTGACGAAAAGCCCGACGTTTTTTGCACGCGACGGAGCGGATGCGGGCCCGGGCTCCCGCGCGTACGGCGGGAGCCCGGGCCAGCCGGGGGGAACGACGACTAGCGCTTCAGGTTGACGAGGTCCTGCAACAGCTCGTCGGACGCCGTGATGACCCGAGAGTTCGCCTGGAATCCACGCTGGGCGACGATCAGGTTCGTGAACTCCTGGGCGAGGTCGACGTTCGACATCTCGAGCGTCCCGCCCGAGAGCGTGCCGCGGCCACCGCCGCCGGGAACCCCGACCTGGGGCAGGCCCGAGTTGACGGTCTGGCGGTAGGTGGACCCTCCGGCCTTCTCGAGCCCGGCCGGGTTGTTGAAGCTCGCCAGCGAGACCTGCGCGATCGCCTGCGTGCGCCCGTTCGAGAACACACCGGTGACCATGCCGTTGTCGGCGATCGAGAACGAGCGCAGGAACCCGATGCTCGCACCGTCCTGCGACAGCGCGGCGACGCTGTTCGACCCGGCGAACTGGAGCAGCCCGTCGGGGCTTCCGGCGGCGCCGAGGTCGATCGCGAGGGAGCCGGGCGCGAAGTCCGTCCCCAGCAAGGTGTTCAGCCCCGCGTTCAGCGTGATCGACGTGAGCCCCGTCGTCGGCAGACCCGTCATCGGGTTGAAGGTCAACCTCTGCGGGAAGCCCGGGATCGCCTGGGAGACCCCGGCCGTGTCGGGAGCGGTCGCTCCGACTGCCCAGGTTCCGGCAAGCGCGCCGAACGTGACTGCCACACCCGACGCGGTCGCTGCCGCCGGGTTGGACAGCACGACGGTCGTGGCGTTCGTGTACGACGCGATCGTCGTCCCCGGCGGGATGCCGGCGCCGGTGACCGTACGACCCACGTCATCCGGGGTGAAGTTCGCGGTCGCCGACGTCAACGTGGTGCTCGCGATCGTCGTTGCGCCGTCGGCGACGTCGCGCGCCGCATCCTTGATGAAGTTGAACGTGAGCGGGATCGCCTTACCGTTGGCGTCGTACACGGTGATCGACGTCGTGATCGAGGTGCCACCAGCCACGTCGGCAGGAAGGTTTCCCCCGAGCTTGAGCGAGCTCGTCTGCACCGGCGGCATCGTCTGACCGAGGGGGATCTGGAGATCGGCGATCGGCGCGTTGGTGTTGATGGCACCGTTCTGGGCCAACCAGCCCTGCACGATGCCGCCGTCCGGCGTGACGAGTGAGCCGTCCGCATCGAACGAGAACGCACCGAGCCGGGTGTAGAGGCTCTGTCCGCCCTGTCGCACGACGAAGAAGCCATCACCCAGGATCGAAAGGTCCGTGGTGCGGCCGGTCAGCTGCGACGCGCCCTGCGTGAACGAGGTGATGATCGAGCCGAGCCGGACACCGAGGCCGACCTGGGCCGGGTTCGTCCCGCCCACGCCGTTCTGGGCGGCACCGGCCCCCCGCAGCACTTGACTGAGCAGGTCCTGGAACACGGCCTGACTGGCCTTGTAGCCGGAGGTGTTGACGTTGGCGATGTTGTTTCCGATGACATCCATCATCGCCTGGTGACCTCGGAGACCCGAGACACCGGCGAACATCGATCGAAGCATTGCTGGCTCCTTCTGTGTGTGTGTGGGGTGGGGGTGGGACTGATGGGGGGTCGGGGGCGAGATGAGGGCGGTCTCCGTGGCCGATCAGGTGGCGGGATGGACGACGCGCACCGCGCTGAGCGGTGCTTCCTGGCCGTCGCCCAAGGTGAGGACGGGCGACCCGTCGCTCTCGAAGCGGACGCCCGTCACCGCGGCGGTCGCGGTGGTCCCGCCCAGCTCGTACGTCACGTTCTTGCCGACCAGCGCCGCGCCCATGATCAGCTGGTCGGTCGCGGTGCGGTCCTGCTCGAGCTGCGCGAGCTGGTCGAGCTTCTCGATGACGGTGAACTGGGCCGTCTGGCTCAAGAAGGTCGTCGGGTCGGTCGGTTGGAGCGGGCTCTGGTACTTGAGCTGGGCAACGAGCAGCTTCAAGAACGTGTCCTTGCCGAACTGGTCGGGCCGCTCGGTGCTCGGCGTCGGGTCCGACGCGAAGCTGGTCTGGGTCGGCGTGGTGCTCGTGGGCAGGATCGGGCTGGTCATGGTGGGTCTCCTTCAGAGGAGGACGTCGACGAGGGCATCGGCGCCGGCGCGCCGGTGCTCGGTCGTGGTCGGGAGGGCATCAGGCGCGTCCGAGGCTGCCGGGGCGTCCGGTCGGTCGTCGTGGGGTGCAGGGCGCGGGTTGTCGCGCGCCTGCTGTTGGCCCACGCTCAGGTGGCCGGTGCGCAGGCCGAGATCCTCGAGCTGACGTTGCAGGTCTGCGAGCCCGTCGCGGAGCGCGTCGCCGGTGGCGACCGATTCGGCTCGCACGCGCACGCTGACGACGCCGTCGTGCACTCGCACGTCGAGGTGGATCGTGCCGAGCTCCGGCGGCGAGAGCTCGAGCGTGATCCCGTGACCGCCACCCACCCGTCGGAGCGACTCGACGGCGCGAGCGACCTGGGTCGTGGCGGGGGGTGCAGTCGCACCGGGCGGCGTGGTCTCGGGCGCCGATGGTGCGACCGCGGCTGCTCCGCTGGCGCTCACGCTCGCACCGTCGGGCGGGCTCGGCGCCGCCACGATGGCCGGGCCGGCGTCGGTGGCGGGACGCAGATCCTGGTCGGGCGACGACCGCGGCGGCGGGGCGGGGACGTCGTCGGGCGCGGCATCGGCGACGGCCGCGACGGGAGCGATCTCGGGGGGATCGCCTCCATCCGGGTGCCCCGGGGGCGGCGGTGCTTCGGTCGACACCGGGGCGTCGGACGCACGGGCGGCACCCGCCGGCCCCGTGTCCGGGTCCCCGATCTCGCCCGTGAGCGTCTCGAGCCGAGGCACCCGACCGGGCAGACCGGGCGCGACAGGCTCGACGGACGGGGCGAACGGGGCGAACGGGGCGGGCGGGGCGGGCGCGGTGAGCGGGGCGGGCGCGGCGGACGGCTCCGGCGCGCGCGTCGACGCGGGCCCGGGCTCGCCCGGGAGCGGGGACGCGGCGATCGGTACCGGCTCGGCCCGGGTGGGCGGGGTGGGCGGGGTGGGCGCGGTGGCGGCGGTGGCGTCGAGCGCGGGGGCGCCCGTCCGCTCGGGTGCTCGCGGCGTGGTGGCGCCTGCGGCGGCCCCCGGCGCGGCGCCCGGCACCATGGTCTTCGCGGCGTTTGTGGGTCCGTCTTCGACCACCGGACCCGGGTCACCCTCCGGAGGGGCGATCGATGAGGGATCGACCGGCCCGGGCACGACGGTCGCCGGCGCGACGCCGTCGACGACGGCAGGCGCACTGGGCGCGACCACGATCGTGGTCACCGCGCCGCCGGTGCCGAGCGGGTCGGAGCGCGGTGCGCGCTCACCCGCTGCAGGCGCGCGCACGGGCGCGTCCGCGCTGGCGGTGTCCGATCCGGGATCCGCGTCGGCGTCCGCTCGGTCCCCGGGCTGCGTGCCCTCGCCATCGGGGTCACACGCGTCACTGCCGCGCTCGCCCTCCACCGAAGATGCTCCCGACGGCGTCGGCGCGACGGTGGCCAGCAGCGCGAAGAACTCCTCCGCGCGGCCGTCGTCGGCGACGGGCGCGGGGGGCGGGCCGTCGTCGGTCGGGCGCGGTGTGTGCGGATCAACCCTCACCATCCACCTCCTGAGCTCGTCGCGCCGGGAAGGACACGCCGGATCGCCGTGATCTCGCGAGGGACGTCGGCGATCTTCACGACGTCACCCGTGCGCGGCGCGACGATCCACTTTCCGTTCCCGAGATAGATGCCGACATGGCCGTTCACCCGCTGGCCCCGGTCACCCACCGAGAAGATCAGATCGCCGGGTCGCGCCTCGGCGAGACTCGACACCGGCTGGCCGGACCGGACCTGGTCGTACGTCACACGAGGCAGCTCGACGCCCATGCGCCGGTACACGAGCTGGACGAAGCCCGAGCAGTCGAGGCCGACGGCCGGGTCGGTGCCCCCGTACACGTAGGGCACACCGAGATACTCCTTCGCGGTCGCCACGACCTGCTGCTCGCTCCCCCCGCCGACGCCCGCGAGCACATCGTCGAAGCCGGTCGATCCCGCGGCCGCCGTGCCGGACGCCGTAGCGACCGGGGTCTTGCCCTCGATCGTCGCGAGCATCGATTGGAGCTCCGCGATGCGTGTCTGGGTCGACATCACGTCGCTGACCGCCGTCACGATCCCGCCCCCAGGAAGCGGCGCGCGAGAATCAGCTCGTCGGTCTCCCGAACGTCGTCCCGTGCGACCTCGAGCTCGTGCTCGTCGCGACGCCGTGCCTCCAGCCGTTCGAGCGCGCGAACCCGCCCGCGGGCACTCCTCCACTGCTGCACGCGCGTGTCCGCAACCGCACGGGCCATGGCCACGTCGTTGCCACCGGCGACCACGGTCGCCGCGGCAGCTCCGAGCGACGCCCGGCCGGCGAGAAAGACGTCGACGGTGGCATTCGCCGGTGGTCCGGCGAGGGTCCGGAGGTGTGTGCGGCGGCGTTCGAGCTCACCCGTCGTCGCGGCGACGTGGTGCTGCGCCACTCGCACGTTCCCACGCGCGATCGTCTCCTCCGTCTGGCGCACACGCTGCACGTTGCGCAGGCGAAACTCGAAGCGCCTCACCGCAGCAACCCCGCATCGCCGGGCAGCGCGGCATCACCGGTCTCGCCGACGAGTGCCTGCAGTGCGGCCCAGCTGTCCTCGAGGTCGACGGCCTCGTCCAGGTCCTGGCGGCAGAACGCGTCGATCGGGTCGTGCAGCGCGATCGCGCGGTCCACGACCGGATTCGTCCCGGCAACGTATGCGCCGATGTCGATCAGATCGCGCGCGTCGCGGTGGGCAGCGAGCAGTCGGCGCAGCTCGGTCGCCGCCGCACGCTGCTCGGGCGTGGTGATCGCGGGCGTGAGCCGGGAGACCGACTGGAGCACGTCGATGCTCGGGAAGTGCCCCGACGACGCGAGATCGCGCGAGAGCGCGATGTGCCCGTCGAGGATCGAGCGCGCGTGGTCGGCGATGGGCTCGTTGAGATCGTCGCCCTCGACGAGCACGGTGTAGAGGCCGGTGATGCTCCCCATCTCCGACGCACCCGCCCGCTCGAGCAGCTTGGCGAGGAGGGCGAAGGTCGACGGCGGATAGCCCCGCGTCGCAGGAGGTTCGCCCGCCGAGAGACCGACCTCGCGCTGAGCCATCGCGAACCGTGTGAGGCTGTCCATCATCAGCAGGACGTCTGCACCCCGGTCGCGGAACCACTCGGCGATCCGGGTCGCCGTGAACGCGGCACGGAGCCGGAGCAGCGCAGGCTCGTCCGACGTGGCGACCACGACCACCGATCGTTCGAGTCCCTCGGGCCCGAGGTCGCGCTCGACGAACTCTCGCACCTCCCGCCCGCGCTCACCGACGAGCGCGATGACCGACAGGTACGCATCGGTCCCGCGAGTGATCATCGACATCAGGCTCGACTTCCCCACACCCGACCCCGCGAAGATCCCGAGGCGCTGCCCCCGACCACACGGGACGAGCGTGTCGACGGCGCGCACCCGAGTCGCGAGCTGCTGCGTGATCGCCGAGCGTCGGAGCGGATGTGGTGACGCCCCATCGATCGCGACCTCGTCGAGATCTGGCGGGAGTGGCATTCCGTCGATCGGTCGACCCATCGCGTCGACGACGCGGCCGAGGAGCCCGCGCCCGACCCGGATCGTCGCGGCTGCATCGGACGCGACGACGCGAGCACCCGCTCGGGCTCCGCGAAGGTCTCCCAGCGGGAGACAGACGCCGACGTCCGGACGCAACGCGACGATCTCGGCGGGGAGGAGCCCCGTGGGTGTCTCGATCATGACCGCGTCGCCGATCGCGGCGTCGAGTCCCTCGACCTCGAGCTGGAGACCGACGACACTGCGCACGCGGCCGGTTCGGCGCGGACGCGCAACGCGGCACGCCTCACGAACCCGCGCGCCGACCAGCGTGCTCACGTCGCGACTCTGGAGCTGCGTTGTCACGCCGGCACCTCGAGCACCTGACGGACCCGCCCGAGCGCTGCGCTCAGAGAAGCGTCGATCTCGCTCGTGCCGATCTCGGCAACGCAGTCGCCGGCCGCGACCGACGGATCGGCGACGACGATCACGTCGTGTCCCGCGACCAACGCGCCGAGCTCACCGATCGTCGCGACATCGTCGGGGTTCAGCCGCGCGGTCATCTGCTTGGCGTCGCCCGCGATCCGGAGCGCACGGGTGATCGCCTCGCGGCCAGGCTCGGTCGAGACGGAGAGCTCCCGGTCGAAGAGCGCCTGCGTCACCTCGAACGCGACCGAGGTGACGCATTCTTCGACGCGTCGGATCGCCTCCTCGTAGGCGAGCACGGCGCGCTCGGTCGCCGCCTCGAGGGCAGCGACGGCCTTGCTGACGCGCGCCTCTCGCTCGCTCGCGAGCCGCTGGAGCTCCTGGTCAGCCGCCTGTATCCCTGCCTCGAAACCGTCGCGCCGACCTCGTTCGAAGCCTGCCGCCCGGCCGTCGAGCACATCTCGACGCGGCGCGCACGAGGGATCTCCGTGCTCGGGTGCGAGCGCCTCGTCGATCGAGCCTCCGAACGTCGCGTCATGGGCCCGCTGCGCGTCGTGACCGCGCAGGACCAAGCCTCGCGGGGTCGTGTCAGACAATGAACTCATCGTTGCTCCTCGAGATCACGATCTCGCCCGCTTCCTCGAGCGACCGGATGACGCGCACGACCGACCCTTGGGCCTCTTCGACGATCTTGAGCCGGACCGGTCCGAGCAGCTCGATCTCCTCCGCGAGGTTCGCGGCGGCGCGCTCCGAGAGGTTCCGCAGGATCTTCTTGCGCACCGGCTCGGCGACGCCCTTCAGCGCGACCGCGAGCTCCTTGCCCTCCGCGTGGCGGAGCACGAGCTGCACCGAGCGATCGTCGAGCGTGGTGATGTCCTCGAAGACGAACATCCGACTTCGCACCTCGTCCGCGATCGCGGGGTCGGTCTGCTCCAGTCCTTCGAGGATGAGGCGCTCGGTCGCGCGGTCGGAGCGGTTGATGATGTCGACGAGCGCCTGGATCCCGCCGGCGTTCGAGAGATCGGTCTGCTGGATCACCGACGAGAACTTCGGCTCGAGGAGCGCCTCGACCTGCTCGATCACCTCCGGTGACGTGCGGTCCATCGTCGCGAGGCGGTGGGCAACCTCGCGTTGCAGGCCCTCGGGGAACGAGCTGAGGACCAGCGCGCCCGAATCCGCCGACATGTGCGCGAGCACGAGAGCGATCGTCTGAGGATGCTCGTCTTGGAGATACGTGACGACCTGGCGTGGGTCGGTCCTCCGCAGGAACTCGAAGGGCATCTTGTAGAACGACGCTCCGAGGTTCTCGAGGATCTCGCGGGCCTTCTCGGGACCGAGACTCTCCTCGAGCATCACGCGCGCGAGGTCCATGCCTCCCTGCGCGACGTGCTCGCGGGCGCGCAGTCGCTCGCGGAACTCCTCGAGCACGCCGTCGGCGGTCTCGGGCTCGACGTTCTCGAGGCGAGCGACCTCGCCCATGATCTCCTGGACTTCCGCCTCGTGCAGCGATCGCAGCACCTTCACCGACCGCTCGGAGCCGACCTGCATCAGCAGCACTGCGGCCTTGCGCGCACCACTCAGCTGCGGCCCGCTCATCTACGGCCTCCGTTCCACGAGCCAGCTCCGAAGCGTGACCGCGACGTCTTCCGGCTGGCTGTCGATGAGCGTGGAGATCTCGCCCTTGACCCGGTCCGGCTCGGACCGCGCGCCCACCTCGATCGGCGCGGCCCCGACGGGCAGCTCGAATCCCGGCAGGGTCGAGAGCGCACGAGGGTCGGACAGGTCGAGCTGGTCGAGGTCGAGGGAGACCCTCCGGGGCGGCCGCCGCTCCGCGCCGCGCTTCATCGCCCGCCACAGCAGGAGCAGCACGACCGCGATAACCACCAGGGCGAGCAGGATCCGGAGATAGGAGAACATCGAATCGTCCTTGCCATCCTGCTCCGACGCCGACAGCTCGGCCCTCGCCTGCCTCGCGAGCGTGTCGTCGAACGGCACGCGTTCGACAGTGACCTCGTCGCCGCGCTCGAACTGGATCCCGGCGGCGGCCACGATCGACTGCTCGAGGCCCGCGACGCGGTCGGCATCGACGTGCTTGGCGTCGAGCATCACCGCGACGGACTGCCGCTCGACACTGCCCGGTGTGCTCTGTGTCTGCTCGACGGTCTTGTCGACCGCGTTCTTCGCCGCGGTCTCGGTCTTCTGGTAGCTGCTCGGCTGCCCGCCACCCGCCGCCGGCGTCCCGGTGGTCCCGAGCACCCCGGCCGCACCCGTCGAGCCCTGCAGCTGCTCACTCGACTGCGTCGACTCCAGCGGCGGGACGGGGTTCGCGGGGTCCGTCGTCGGGTTCTCGTAGGTCTCGCTCGTCGTGGTCCGCTGGTCGAGGTCGAGCGAGGCCTGCACCGCGACCACCGACCGACCCTGCCCGAGCACGCGATCGAGCATCTGCTGGACGTCGTGGCTCAGATCGCTCTCGTAGCTCGCGGTCTGCCCGGAGCCGGCGTCGGTGGAGGCGACGCCACCGTTCGGGCCCGGTGCCCACAGCACTCGGCCGCTCGTGTCGGCGACGGTCACCGACGTTGCGTCGAGCCCGTCGACGCTGGACGCCACGAGATGCACGATCGCCTGCGTCTGACCCGTCGACAGCGGGCGGTCGGGGTCCGTCCGGAGGAGCACCGAGCCAGTCGACTTCTGGGTGTCGGTCGCGAAGACCGTCTGGCTCGGCACGACGAGATGGACCGATGCGGCCTGGACGCCGTCCATCGCCTGGACGGTCTTCGCGATCTCGCCCTGGAGCGCGCGCTGGTAGTCGATCCGTTGACGGAACTCGGAGGTGGTGATCCCTTGCTGATCGAGGAGCGCGTACCCACCGCCGCCACCCGGCAGCCCCTCGGCACTCATGTCGAGGCGAAGCTGGTACACCTGGTCCTGGGGAACGCTGATCGACTGGCCGCCGTCCTGGAGCTCGTACGGGACGCCCTTCTCGTTCAGCTTCTGCGTGATCGCCGAGGCGTCGGCGGGATCGAGGTTGCTGAACAGCGGCGAGTACGACGCCTCCGACGATGCCTGCGTGAACAGGTAGCCGGCGACGATCACCGCGATGAGGGCCACGCCGGTCACGACCTTCTGGCCGGTCGTGAAGCCGCTGAGGAACCGCTGACCCTGCTCCTTGAGCCGGTCGATGTCGACGCTCGGCATCAGATCTGCATCCGCATGATGTCGTTGAAGGCCTCGACCGCCTTGTCGCGGATCGCGACGGTCAGCTCGGTCGCGAGCGCGGCTTCGTTCGCCGCGATCGTGTACGTGTGGACGTCCTGGAGATCACCGGTCGCGGCCTGCACGGCGAGGCCGTCTGCCTTGTCGGTGGCCGCCTGGAGGCCGTCGAGCGCGGTAGCGAATGCCTTGCCGAAGTCCAGCCCCGCGCTCGCGTCCGCCGGCGCCGCCGGCGACAGCGCCTGCGTGAGCGGGGTGATCGGTCCGATCGGTGCGATGGCCATCGTCAGGCGCTGATCTCGATGGCCTGCTGGTACGAGTCGCGTACCCGGTCGATGACAGAGAGGTTCGCCTGGTAGGCGCGCTGCGCGAGCATCAGGTCGACCATCTCGGTTCCCAGATCGATGTCGGGCGCGCGGACCAACCCCTGCGCATCGGCGAAGGGGTGGTCGGGTTGGGACACGAGTCGTCCCTCCGGATCACCGAACGCGACGCCTGCGACACGCGCGCCACCTCCGACTCCGGGCGCGTTCGGATCAGACCCCGGGATCGACTCCGCGACGACTCGACGAGGCTGGTACGCAGCCTCGCTCGTCGGGCGGACCGTGTTCAGGTTCGCCATGTTGTCGGCGACCGCGTCCAGCCAGGTCCGAAAGACCGTCAAGCCGGAGCCGGCGGTTCCGAGTGCACCGAAGAGCGACATCAACGGCCTCCAATCGCGGTCCGGAGGATCCGGAGCTTCGAGTTCATCGCCTCCACCATCAGCTGGTAGCGAAGACCCGTCTCGGTGAGCGCGACGACCTCGTCGTCAACGCGCACGTTGTTCCCATTGGTATTGGTCGCGGCCGAGGACTCGCTGCGACGCGGCGTCACATCGCCCGAGCCTGTGCCGCGTGACACGGCAGCGCGCAGCTCGTCCTCGAACGAGACCTGACCCGCGAGATAGCCCGGCGTCTCGAGGTTCGCGAGGTTGTCGGCGATGACACGTTGGCGCGCGCTGAGACCGTTGAGCGCGGCCGCGATCACGTGGGTGGTCTCGTCGATCACGCGTCATCCGCTCCCCGCGAAGGCGAGAGCCGGATCGGCGACGTGTTGCTCGCACGCGCCCGCTGACGCACGGGACACGGCACGCGAGCGTGGGATCGCTGCCATGTGCGCATGAGACGTGCCTCCACCTCGGCGGCCGTCCGTGGCTTCCCAGTGAGCGATCCTTGCTCCCCTCCTCCATCGGCAGGCGAGGTGGGGAGATGAGCGTTCTGGAGGGACGCGTTCCGGAGAGGAGCCGGTCAGAGCCTCGCGTCGACGAACGCGGGGGGGCGCGAACCCGCCTCGTGCGCGGAGCGGACCTCGAGGAGCTCGTCTCCGAGCCGCTCGAGCCGATCCCGGATCTCGTCCTCGAGCTCGTGGCTGTCGTGCAGGACGCGCCGCGCAAGCTCCTCGAGCGCTGGAGGGAGCGCGCCCAGCCCGTCCGGGAGATCTCCACGCTCGACCAGGTCGAGGCCCTCACCGCTCGCGAGTACGGAGCGGATCTCGGCGACGTCGTCGGCGATGGACTCCAGCGTCCCGGTCCAGGTCGCGCGGCCTTCGATGGCCTCGAGATGCGTTCGGTCCGTCATGCGAGCGCCTCGACCGATTCCACCGGGCTCCCGGTCGTCGTGTGCTCGAGCGCGGCGCGCCATGCCTCTCGCAGCGGTTCGACGAGCTCGCGACACACCCCGACCCTGCGAGCGTCTCGCTCGCGGTTCGCCTCGACGAGCTCGTGGACCAGGTACACGTACAGGTTCGCGAGGCCTGCCGCGCCGTCCCACCGGTTCGGGTCGAGTGCGACCAACAGCTCGAGGACGATCTGCTGCGCGTGCAGGAGCGGCTCGTGGGCGTCGGCGGCACGCCCCTCGTCCAGCGCCTGCTCGGCGACCAGGAGTCTCGTCGCGAGGCTGTCGTACAGCATGACGACGAGCCTTGCCGGAGATGCGGTCTCCGAGCTGTCGCGGAGGTACCGGCCCTGAACGGTGTTGTTGGTCATGGCATCCTGCCTCTGGTCATCCCGATCACCTCGTCGAGGTCGCGCTGAGCTGCGCAAGCTGTCCCGTGAGCCACGTCGACTGCGACTGGAGCCGCGCGAGCGCCGTCTCCATCGCCGTGTACTGCGCGCGCAGTCGCTGCTCGCGGAGCGCAAGGCGGATGTCCCATGCCGAGATCTGCCGATCGAGCACGCCGACCTCGGATTGCCTGCCGATCACGCGCGTCGTCAGCGATCCGGTCAGTGGATCGATCGCCGCATCGGCGAATGCATCCAGGCGGGCCGCCACCCCGGGCACGAAGGTGAACGTGCCGAAGTCGCCCGAGAGCGCGACCTCGGCCGGCGTCGCGGTGATCCTCAGGCTGAGGCCGCCGAGATCCGGATCGAGGAGTGGAGACGCCAGGATCTGACCCGTGCCGGTCGCGGCGACACCGTTGATCGTCCCGGCGACGTCGACTCCCGCGTGCGCGTCCCACACGTTCGCCGCCGCGGCAATCCCGGTCTGGCCAACCGCGACGGTCGAGGTGCGCACGGAGAGCTCGGCAGCCGAGCCGTACGCGCTGTGGCGTACCACGAGGGCGTTCGACTCGACGGAGGCCACGATCCCGAGGCCCGCCCCCGCGATCGCCGCGTTGAGGCCCTGCGCCACGGAGGTGAGCGACTCCCCTGCGCTCGCCGCATAGGTGACGCTCGTGGAGTCGACCTCGAGGTCGATGGTCTCTGCCGCCGCGATCGTGCCTCCCCCGAGCACCGTTCCCTTGGCCTCGGCCCGTTCGGCCGCGGCAGTCAGCTCGACGGCGTACGTGCCCGCGTGGGTTGCGGTCGTCGCACCGTAGAACGCGACCTCGGCGCTGGTAGCGGTGCCACCTTGACGGAATAGCTTCTCCACCGAGGCGGGGTCGGCCTGGTACGCCGCCACGAACTTCGCCTGGTCGAACGTGAACGTGCCGTCGCGCGTCACGTGCAGGCCCACGAGACCGGGTGACCCGAGGGACCCCGACACCGGGCCCGTGAGCGCACTCGCGATCGTGTCGGCGATGCGGCGCACGGTGAAGTCGCCGGCGAGCGCCGCGCTCTTGCTCGTGCTCGGGTCGAAGGAGACCAAGCGCTTGATCTCCGCCACCACGCTGTTCGCCGCGCTCACCAGGCCCTGGACCTTGTTGGCCAACGCGGTCGCGTCGCGCCCCACGGTGACGGTCACGGGGACGTTGGAGTCTGCGGCGAGCAACGCGAGCGTGACACCGGGCAGGACGTTCGAGATGGCGTTGGTCGACGCGGTCACGCTGAACGAGTTCTGGCCGCTGCCGACCGTGATCTGGGCGTCCTGCGCGGCCGTGAGGGTCCCCAACGTTCCGAGCGGGGCGAAGGCGCCCGGGGCGATCCCGAGCGTGGACGAGGCGCCCGTCGACGTCGACGCGAGCTGGAGCCTGTAGGCGGTCGACGACACGCCGACCGCGGTCGCACTGACGCCCGCGTTCGCCGCGTTGATGTTCGACACGACGGTCGCGAGGCTGCCGTCGCCTGCGCTCACGTTGGTCGCGACAACCGTTCCGGAGCGGATCCCGCCCGACAGCACACCGCTGACGGTGCCGCCCGTGCCCGACGTGAGCACCACGGTGGCACCCGACGTGACGTCGGAGATCGTGTTGGCCGTGCCGTCGACGTCGATCACACCGTCGGTTCCCGTCAAGGCGGAGATGTCCGTCGTCAGGTGGAGGTCGGTGAGCGCCGTACCGCCGGTGACCTGGAGCGTCGCGGCCGTTCCCTCTCGTACCGTCGACAGCACGAGCTGGTTGGATCCGTCGACGGACGCGGTGAGGGCGCCGCCCGATGCAGCCTGCACCGCGGCAGCCAGGCCGGCACGGTCGTAGGTCTCGGCCGCGATCGTGATGGTCTGGGGAACACCGTGCACGGTGACCTCGAGCACGTCGTTGACACCCATGGTGATCACCGTGCTCGCGGCGAGCGCGGAGGCGCCCGTCTTCTCGGCTGCGGCCGAGACCTGGGAGACCTCGATCGTGTGCTCGCCGAGCGCGAGCCCGCTGCCGGCGGCCGCGCTCGAGAGGCCGATCGCGGTCGTGTTCTGCGAGAGGAGGATGTCGTTCGTCGCGACGACCGATGCCGTGCTCGCGACCGTCCCGGTCGAGATGAGCGCATGGGCTTGCGCGAGCTGGTCGACGGCGAAGGAGAGGCTCCCGCCGATCGCACCGGGGCCGACCAGCGCCGTGACCCGGGTGGGACTCGACGAGGTCGCGTTCCAGGCATTCCAGCCGCCGGCCGTGCGAAGCGACAGTGCCGCCGATGCAAGTGCGGCGAGCTTCGAGTTGACGCTCTGGTACCCGCTGATCTGGTTCTGGATGCTCGTCCGTCGGGCGACGAGGCGGTCCTGGGGGGACCGCTCCAACGCCATCAGCTGCTTGAGGATGGCCGTCGTGTCGAGGTTCGAGGCGAGCCCATCGATGCTCTGGGTCACTGCCGCTCTCCGTGGGTCGTGTAATCAGTCGTGGTGGGTCGGTGGGGGTGGCCCACGTTGGCCACCCCCACCAGTTCTTGGCCCGCCGCGCCTACTGGAGGAGCTGGAGCACCGACTGCGGAGCCACGTTCGCCTGAGCGAGCATCGCGGTTCCGGCCTGGAGCAGGATCTGGTGCCGTGTGAACTGCACCATCTCGAGCGCCATGTCGGTGTCACGGATGCGGGACTCGGACGCTGCCAGGTTCTCGGTCGCGACGTTCAGGTTCGCGATCGTGTGCTCGAACCGGTTCTGCAGCGCACCGAGCTCTGCTCGTTGGGTCGACACGGAGCTGATCGCCGCATCGACTGCGGTGATCGCCCCGCTCGCGTTGCTCACGACGTCGAGGGAGTTCACCGCCAACGTCGTGGCGTTCACGCCGGCAATCGAGACGGAGATCGTCTCGCCGGCGTTGGCGCCCACCTGGAACGTGCCGCCACCGAGCTGCACGGTCGCAGAGCGGCCGGTCGTGCCGGTGCTGCCGTCGAGCCCGAGGGTCGTGTAGTCGGTCCCCGCGCCCGGCGCCGCCGCCACCGCGACGGACGTACCCGTGAGGGTGCCGACCCGGTTCAGGTCGACTTGCCAGTTGCCGGCACTCACGTGGGTGATCTCGACGTTGACGACACCGCCACCGAGGGCCGTGTCGATCGCCGACTGCAGCGAGGTCTCCGCCGAGTCCGCACCAACCTGGCTGTCGGCCCACGCCGTGCCGTCCGCTGCCCAGTCGACGGTGACGTACGAGCCGCCGTCGGCCGCGAGCAGGAACGACAGCGGCGTCAACGTGTTGTCGGCTCGAATCGCCGCGTTGGCCACCGCGTCACCCGTCAGGGTCGCCGGGGTGCCCACGCCACCGAACGTGCCGTCGAGCAGGTTCTTCGTGCCGAACTTGGTCGCCGACGCGATGCGGTCGAGCTCGAGCGCGAGTGCGTCGACCTCCGACTGTGCCGCGTTCAGCGCGTTCGTGTCGGCCGAACCCGTGTTGGCTGCCTGCACGGCCAGGTCACGCATGCGCTGGAGGATCGAGTGCACCTCGTTGAGAGCACCTTCAGCGGTCTGCACGACACTGATGCCGTCCTGGGCGTTGCGGGTGGCGACCTTGAGGCCATTCACCTGGGCACGAAGGCCCTCGCTGATGACGAGTCCCGCAGCGTCGTCGGCGGCCCGGTTGATCCGGAAACCCGACGAGAGCTTCTCGAGGCTCTTGGCCAGCTGGCTGTCCGTCACCGTCAGGTTCCGGTAGGCCGAGAAGGCCATGATGTTCTGGTTGATACGAAGACCCATGTCATTCCTCCTTGAGTGGGTCTTGGGACCGCGAATCCATTCGTCGTCCCACGCCGCGTGTGCGGCGCAAGCTCTCTATCGGACGGTCCCGCTGTGCTCTGAGGTCTTCGCGTTCGGAATTCACAACGCGGCTGGCGTGGGCGGCTCTGGACGCGACGTCCCGGCTTCGGCGGCCGTCATGAGCCTTGCCCGCTGCTGCTCCTCGCTCGCGTCGAGGCGCGTCCGGTAGTCCGACGCTCCCGCGATCGCGGCGTAGTACGCACCTCGTCGCTTCGCGACGATGCCGCTGATGTCCGGAGTCGACTCCAGCGCCTCGGGTTCCAATTGCGAGTTGATCCCGTCGCGCAGCTTGCGAAGCGCTTCGGAGCAGAGCTGCGAGACGCGCGACTCGGTCACGCCGAGCTCCTGTGCGAGCTCCTCCATCGGCCGCTCTTCGAAGAAGTAGCCGACGACCACACGCTTCTGCCGCTCGGGAAGCGTCGCGACCGCATCGAAGAGGTATGCGTGGCGCTCGCGGCGTAGGACGGCATCCTCGGGTGTCTCGTCGTCGACCCACAGCAGGTCGACCGCCTCACCCTCCGTGACGATCGATTCGTAGTTCAGGACGGTTGCGCGATGAGCATTCTCGGCGAGCGTGCACACATCCGAGACCGTCGTTCCCATCACTTCGGCGATCTCGGAAGCATTCGGGCCGCGACCGAGCGCAGCCGTGAGCGTCTCGGTCACCGAGCGCAGCTGGGTCGATTTGGCCCGCACCGACCGAGTCGCCCAGTCGAGGCTGCGCAGCTCATCGAGCAACGCACCTTTGATGCGACGCGACGCGTAGTGCTGGAAGGCCACGCCGCGACTCGGGTCGAAGGTGCGCGCGGCCTGGGCGAGGCCCATCATCGCCGCCGACACCAGATCGTCACGCGAGACGTGGCGAGGAACGCGCGTCCAGATCTCGGTGACCGCGAACTGCACGAGCGGCAGACTCGAGACGACCAGCTCTTCGGCGCCGAGTGCGCCTCCCTCGGCTTGCGCGTCGGGATGACCAGGTCGTGCGGATGACGCGACACGTTCCATGCGCCGCCTGATCGACGGCAGGTCGCGTTTCCTGTATCACCCCATCGAATGATCCTTCGTCGCGCATGACCCATCCTCGCGGACGACTGACACGAATGGAGTTCGCGGTCTGACTGTGTGATTGCGGGCATCCGCCGACAGGAACCCGCACACGCGACGCTCCTGATCTTTTCGCGCCAAAGACCACGGCGCGGCCCCCATGTGAACAACGGAAGGACAACTCAGCCGGGCAGGCGATCACATCCGCGCGCCGCGATGGGAAGATGCCCGCTCATACCCTGCTCCCGCAAGCGCGGCAGTCGCGGCATGCGAGACGGGCCGAAGGGGTGAGCGAGCAGTGACCTGGCAAGGGTTGATCGTCGACGAGTCGCCCCTCATCCAGGTAGGCATCGAGGCGGTCCTCGACGCGCTCGGGATCCCGGTACGCGCGAGCACCCAACTCGGGCGGGACGTGATTCCAGTGGTGGCACCGCATGACGTCGATCTGGTGGTGATCGGCTCACCACTCGACGTCACGCCCGAGGATCTCGTGGCGCGGCTGCGGAGTGTGCGGGACCGGCCCACGCGCATCGTGGTGCTGGTCTCACATCCGAGCCGCGCGCAGCTCGTGAAGCTCCTGCATCTCGGTACCGATGCGATCGCTCTGCGGTCGCTCACGGTCGAGGAGCTCGCGGGCCTGCTCGAGCGAGTACGGGCCGGAGAGCGCTACGTCGCCCCCGCGGTGCTCCCCGTGCTCGCCGGCGCCTTCCGCGTCGACGACCGCGAAGACAGCCGGTCCTCGACCACCCTGACAGCACGTGAGCGCGAGGTGCTCGCCCAGCTCGCGCAAGGGCGGCAGGCACAGGAGATCGCGGATCATCTCTTCATCGCCGTCCCGACGGTCAAGACGCACCTCTCGCGCATCTACGCCAAGCTCGGCGCGACGAACCGCAGCGAAGCCATCGGGCGGGCCGTGGCGCTCGGTGTGCTTCACTGAGACGAGGCGCGCGCTCCTCTCAGGTCGCTCCGATCTCGGCCGATGATGAGTTAGGTTCGCCATGACCACGACTCCCCACTACCAGAGCCTCTCGAACACCCTCTTCCGCGAGCGGCAGCTCCTCGAACTGCTGGTGTTCAAGCTCGAAGAGGAGCAGCTGCTCCTCGCTGCCGCGCGCACCCGCTGGCTCCACCATGCCACCCGCGAGGTCGAGGCGGTGTTGGAGCGCCTTCGGGCGCACGAGCTGGAGCGGGCGGTGCAAGCGGACGACGTCGCCCGGCGCCTTGGCGTCGAAGACGTCGATCTGCGCACCCTGGCGGCACGGGCGCCCGCGCCGTGGGACCAGATCTTCGCCACGCACCACGAGGCGCTGGCGAACCTCGTGCTCGACATCGACACCCTCGCAGCCACGAACCGCGAGCTGCTCGCTCGCGGGCAGCAAGCGACCACGGAGGCACTCGACCGCCTCGGCAACACGACGTCTGCGCCGTTCGACGAGCGCACGCGACCGCGTGACGAGACGCCCCTCGGCTTCGTGGATCGGGTGATGTGACATGTCGGATCTCACATCCCTGCGCGTCGCGCTGTCTGGTCTGCTCGCCCAGCAACGCGCGCTCGAGATCACCGGTCACAACATCGCCAACGCCAGCACCGAGGGGTACTCACGCCAGCGCGTCGAGCTCAGTGCCAATGCGGGGCCGATCACACCGGCCATGTACGCGCGGTGGCCCGGATCCGGATTCGGCGTCGACGTCGACGGGATCTCCCGGCTCCACGACAACTTCCTCGAGACGCGCAGCCTCTTGGAGCACGGAGCAAGCGGCGCGCTCGCTCGCTCCGAGTCGGCGCTGACTCGCCTCGAATCGTTGTTCCCCGAGCCCGGGGACAGCGGGATCGGTGCCCTCCTCGGCGACTTCTGGGCGGGATGGAACGACGTGGCGAACAACCCGGGCGATCAGGCCACCCGCACGCAGCTCCTCGAGCGAGGTCGGGCGCTCGTCGACCAGGTGCAGCAGACCGCTTCCGCCATCGATGTGCTGCGCACCGGGATGGTCGACGAGCTCGCCACCGTCGTGACCGAGGTGAACACGATCGCGAATGCGGTTGCAGAGCTGAACCGGACGATCCGCAGCGCCGCCACCGCCGGGCTGGCGCACAACGACCTGCTCGACCAGCGCGACGTGCTCGTCCGACAGCTCGCCGATCTCGTGGGCGCGTCGCAGCGAGCTGCCGACGGGGAGACGGTCGACATCTTCGTGGGTGGCAGCGCGCTGGTACGTGGCGATGCTGCCGAGACCCTGCTCGTCGACGTGAGCGGCCCCTCGGTCATGGTGCGCTTCGAACGAGACGGGACGCCGGCGACGATCAACGGCGGTGAGGTCGGAGGAATCCTCGGCGCCGTGAACGACGTGCTCGTGCGCTATCGCGACGGTCTCGACGGCGTCGCGACCGCGCTGCGCGACTCGGTCAATGCGGTCCACGCCGCGCTCACCGGCAGCCTGGCCGTCGGCTCCCAGGACCTCTCCGCCGCGGGACCACTGTCGTTCGCGTTGCGTGTCAACGGCGTCTCCCTCCCCGACGTCACGGTGACCGGCGCGGACTGGTCGGGGCCCGGAGGTGCGGCCGCGCTGCAAGCATCGCTCCAGGGCGCGCTCGACGCGTCGACCGGAGCAGCCGGCACCGTGGTGGCAACCGTGACCGGCGGCAACGGCGCGCCGATCGAGATCACACTCGCCGCGGGAGACCCGACAGACAGCGTGACCGTCGGCCGCGTCGTCGGGAGCAACGGCCTCGCGGTGCTCCTCGGCTCGGTCGCCGTCGGCCTCGACGGATTCGGGGGGCGCGCGTTCTTCACCGGGACCGACGCCGCGGACCTCGCGATTGCCGACGCCATCGACGCGGATCCGAACGCGATCGGCGCCGGGTTCGCCGCCAACGGCCCGCTCGACGGGGCGGCGGCGCTGCGTCTCGGTGGCCTCGTGGGCGAGCCGCTCGGTGCCGACGCCCGGTATCGAGCGCTGGTCGTCGGCCTCGGGGTCGAGTCGCAAGCGATGAGCCGTCGCGTCGAGATCCAGGAGACCGCTACTCGCCAGATCGACGCCGACCGCGACTCCCAGTCGGGAGTGAACCTCGACGAGGAGATGGTCGCGATGCTCGGCTTCCAGCACGCGTACGCTGCGTCGGCGCGCTTCCTGACCGCGATCGACGAGGTGCTCGACACTCTCGTGAACCGTACCGGCGCAGTCGGCCGATGAACCCTCGAGGAAAGAGGCGGTGCGATCGATGACCAGCGTGTCCCGGGTCAGCCAGACAGCGATGCAGCAGGCGACGATCGCGAATCTCCAATCGCGCCTCGGGCAGCTCCAGAAGGTCCAGGAGCAGGTCTCGTCGGGTCGTCGCGTGAGCAGCCCCTCCGACGATCCCGCGGCTGCCGCGAACGCGCTGCGCGCCCGGTCCGAGCTTCGGCGCTCGGAGCAGAGCGAACGGAATCGCCAGGATGCGCGGGCATGGCTCGGCACGGCGGACAACGCGCTCGGAAGCGCGTCGACGGCACTCGGGCGTGTCCGCGATCTCGTGGTCCAGGCCCGCAGCGGTGCCCTCACGTCCACCGATCGCGAGGCGATCGCCGTCGAGGTCGACACGCTGCGCGAGGGGCTTCTCGACGTGGCGAACACCACCTATCTCGGCCGCCCCATCTTCGGCGGCAACGCGGGCGGATCCACCGCGTACGACCCCAGCGGGAGCTTCGTCGGTGACACCGGCCAGGTCCTGCGCGACATCGGCGATGGCGCGAGCCTCGCTGTGAACGTGACGGGTCCGGGGGCCTTCGGCACCGGACCGACGAGCCTGTTCGCGGTCCTGTCACAGATCAGCAACGACCTCCGTACCAACCCCACGAACCTCGGAGCGGATCTCGTCGACCTCGACGCGGGCCGCGTCGCGGTGGACGGCGCCCGGGGACGGGTCGGCGCCCAGACGCAGCGCGTGGAGTCGTACGACTCGCGAGGCGCAGACAACCAGCTCGCGATCAGGCAGCGGCTCTCGGAAGCCGAGGACGTCGACCTGGTCGAGGCGATGACGGAGCTCGGCATCCAGCAGCTCGCGTACGAGGTTGCGCTCGCGGCGACCCAGCGGGTGGTGCAGCAATCGCTGGTCGACTTCCTCCGATGAGCAAGCTCGTGCCGGCCACGACGTCGGGCCCGACCGAGACCGATATCCCCGTCGTCCACTTCGCCACCGGGCTCCCGGCCTTCCCGGACGCCAAGCGCTTCGCACTCGCACCGTGGGGCGGCGTCGAGAGCCCGTTCCGCCGGCTCCAGTGCCTCGACGATCCCGATCTTGCGTTCGTGGTCACGGAGCCGACCTTGTTCTTCCCCGACTACGCGCCCGTCCTCCCGGACGATGCCGTCGAACGCCTCGCACTGGAGCGCGCGGACGACGCGCTGATCCTCGTCATGGTCACCGTCGGCAAGGCAGCGCGCGACGCGACCGCGAACCTCCTCGGCCCGATCGTGGTGCACCAGCAGACGCTGGACGCCGAGCAGGTCGTGCTCGCGGAGTACGACCACTCTGCTCGGGCGCTGCTCGCTTCACCCTGAGCCGACGGTCTGCCGCGCTCGTGCGGCATTGCCCTGTCATCATCTGTGCGACGAGGAAGAGGAGCCCGACGTGCTCGTACTGACCCGACGCGCGAACCAGAGCCTCATGATCGGTCATGACATCGTCGTGACCGTGATCGAGGTCAGAGGCGATCAGGTCCGGATCGGGATCCGGGCCCCGCGTGAGGTACCCGTGTACCGCGAGGAGCTCTTTGCGGCGCTGCGACAGGCGAACCAGGACGCGGCGTCGCCCTCCCCCGATTCGGTCCAGTCGCTCGAAGAGCTCGTCGGTCGCGACCAGGACCGGCCGTCCGACGGCGCCGTGGGCTGACCACGCACAGGCGCTCGGCCGGAACCGATGCGATGCCGAGACGGCGCGGCGATCAGCGCCGAGGATGCGCGTCTTGCATGCGACGCGCGACGACCACGCCCGAGGTGGCGGTGATGACCGCGACCACGACGATGGCCGCGCGGTCGTCGAAGGCGTCGGCGACGACACCGACGAGCAGCCCCCCGATCGCATAGCCGAGGTCGCGCCAGAGCCGGTAGACACCCACCGCGGACGCTCGCCAGGTGGGGTACGCACGGTCGCCGATCGCCGCGATCAGCGTCGGGTACACGAGCGCGGTGCCGATCCCCATCGCGAGTGCACACGCGATCCACGCGCCGTAGCCGTCGAACGCCGCGAGGCCCGCGATGCCGACTGCCTGGAGCCACAGACCAGCGACGATCAATGGCTTGCGACCGACACGATCCGACCAGGCTCCGGTGCCGAGCTGCGCGATCCCCCACGACGCCGGATAGGCCGCGGCGACGACGCCGATGCGCCCGACCGACATCCCTTGCGCGGCCAGATAGACCGGCACGAGGCCCCACACCAACGCGTCGTTGAGGTTGTTCACCAGGCCGGCCTGACACACCGCCGACAGCGAGCGATCTCGCACGGTCGTGATCACGAAGGTCTCGCGGAACGACTGCTCCTCGTCGGGTTGCTCATGATGGAGGCGCGCTTCCTCCCGGGCGTGCCCGTGCGTCTCCCGCACGAAGGCCACCGAGAGCACCAGGCCCAGCACCGAGATCCCGATGCCCATGACGAAGGGCCACGGGCGCGGACCGTATGACGCCGCGATCGCACCCGTCACGGCAGCTGCGAGCGCCACCGCGCCGTACCCGGCGGCTTCGTTGAGGCCGAGTGCGAGCCCTCGGCGTTCGGGGCCGGCGAGGTCGATCTTCATGTTCACCGTGGTGGACCAGGCGAGCCCCTGGTTGAGCCCGAGGAACACGTTCGCCACGACGATCCAGCCCCATGACGGCGCCACGATGATCATCGGCGCGACCGGCAGCGCCGCGAGCCACCCCACGACGAGCACGCGCTTGCGTCCGTAGCGGTCGGCGAGGTGTCCGGCCGCGAGGTTCGCGAACGCCTTGGTGATCCCGAACGCGACGAGGAACGCGAGCGTCGCCGACGCCGACGCGATCCCGAAGTCGTCCTTGGCGAGGAGCGGCAGGACCGTGCGTTCGATGCCGACCATCGCGCCGACGAACGCGTTGATGACGACCAGGAGCGTGAACTGACGCCAGTTCGCCGCGAGCCCGAGTCGTGGCGCGCCCGGCACCACGCTCGGGGTCGTCGAGCTCATCGTTCGACGGGCAGGCCCGCCTCGACCCACCCCGAGGTGCCGCCGACCAGGTTCGCGACTCGCATGCCGGCGCGCTCGAGCAGGCTTGCCGCGGTCGCCGATCGCTCACCGTGGCCGCAGAAGGTGATGACCTCGCCGGCGTCGGGTGTGGCGCCCGCGATGACGTCGCCGAGCTCGAGATGCGCCGCTCCTGGGATGCGCAACGTCTCGAGCTCGGCCGTCTGACGCACGTCGAGAAGCTGTGCCCCGCCGCGTTGGCGGTCCCGTGCCGTCGTCGCGTCGACTTCCTCGACCACGTCGACGGGAAGGCCGGCATCGCGCCATGAGTCGAAGCCGCCCTCGAGCACCGCGAGATCGTCGTACCCGATGCGATGCGCGAGCCGAACGGCTTCGCCCAGGTCCTGCTCGGGGTCGACGAGCAGCACGACCGGTGCGCCGAACGGGACGACCCAGCCGAGCCATGACGCGAACGCGGAGCGCAGCTCGTTCGAGACCGCCCCGTGCGGATGGCCCGACGCCCACTCGTGGATCGGACGGGCGTCGATCAGCCACGCTCCCGCGGCCATCCGGTGTGCGACCTCTTCCGGGAGCAGCGATGGAACCTCCCCGAGTGTCGCCACCGGTGTCGGTCCGGCCTGGTTCACCGCCTGGAGATGCCCGTAGTAGGGAGGAAAGCTCCCGAAGCCCCGCGTCAGCCTCTCGACGAACTCGTCGACATCATCGATCGCGAGCAGCGGGTTCGCGCGTCGTTCACTCCCGACGGTGGGGTTCTCCACGGTCGTCGCCGACGCAAGGCAGAACGACCCCGCGCCGTGCGTCGGGTACAGCGCGGTCGCGTCCGGGAGCTCCGCGAGCTTCCGGAGGCTGGCGAACTGCGCGCGTGCCAGTGGCTCGGTGCGCTCGGGCCCGAGCAGATCCGTACGTGCGGCCCCACCGAGGATCAACGATCCTCCGGTGAAGACGCCGACGGCGTCCCCGTCGACCTCGAGCACGTACGCCAGGTGCTCCGGCGTATGGCCCGGCGTCGCAAGAGCCCGCAGCGAGACGGCTCCGAAGACCAGCGCTTCGCCATCGCGCAGGGAACGATGAGGCCAGACCGGCGCGGCTCCGGCGGGGACCACCGCCTCCGCACCGCGCGCCGCAAGCTCCGTCGCACCACTCACGTAGTCGGCATGGAGATGCGTGTCGGCCGTCGCGACGATCTCGACGCCGAAGTGCCGTGCCGCAGCGAGGTGACGGTCGACGTCCCGCGGGGGGTCGACCGTCAGCGCGCGCCCTTCGCCGAGCTCCACGAGATACGACGTGTTCGCCAGCGCGTCGTCCCGGAGTGCGTGCACCGCCCCCACCGTCACCGCGCCACTCCGGCACCCGCCCCGACCCCGATCGGCAGTCCCGCACGGCGCCACTCGGGGAAGCCGTCCTCGAGCCGACGGGCCGAGACGCCCGACCGGACCAGCCGGCGGACCGCATCGTCGGCGAACACGCAGTACGGCCCGCGGCAGTACGCCACGACCTCACGGTCCGTCGGCGCAGCCGCAAGCCAGTCGTCCAGAGCTTCGAGCGGGACCGATCGCGCGCCGACGACGTGGCCCTGGGCGTACTCACGCGCGGGGCGGACATCGATCACCGTCACGTCGCCGAGCTCCAGGCGTACGGCGAGCTCGTCACGGCTCACCGGCTCGAGGCCGTCACGATCCCCGAGGTACGCCTGCGCAAGATGCTCGATCTCCGCGACCTGCTCCGCTGCGACCTCGCGCACCACCGACCACAGCTCACCGACCCGCTCGCTCGTCAACGAATAGTGGATGCGCGTCCCCTCGCGTCGCGCCCGCACGAGGCGCGCGCCCGCCAACGCCTGGAGGTGATGCGACGTATTGGCCACGGTCTGACCGATCTCGCCCGCGATCTCCTCGACGGATCGCTCTCCTTGTGCGAGCACGTCGACGATCTCCGCCCGCCGACCGCTCCCCAGCGCCCTGGCGACGGTGGCCAGCGCCCCGTACAGCGCGTCCTTCGCTCCCCGATCACCCATCTCGAGCACGGTACGAAGCCCTCACGCCGTTGTCAAGTCTTCACTTGAATACTTGACTCCCCTGCTCCCGCGGGGCGAGAGTGGGCAGATGGGAAGCACCGCGAAGATCGGCCTCGTGCTCGACTGCCGGGACCCCGACCGACTCGCAGCGTTCTGGGCAGGCGCGCTCGGCTACCAGTCGCTCGGATCCGCCGGCACCTACACGCTCTTGATGCCGCCCGACGGCGAACCGGGACTCCAGCTCATGCTCCAGCACGTTCCGGAGTCCAAGACCACGAAGCTCCGGATGCACCTCGACTTCCACACACCCGATGTCGCGGCGGAAGCGGCACGCCTGCGCGACCTCGGCGCACGCCTGGTCGACGAGACGCCGATCACGGAGCACGGCAACACCTGGCTCCGGATGGAGGACCCCGAGGGCAACGAGTTCTGCGTCTGCGACGGCGGCGCGGGCGGCGGCTGAACCTCGACGACCAGCTCGAGATCGCGATTCTTGGGTCACGTCAGGACCGATCCGAGGTATCCTTACCTATACCGCACCAGTAAGGAGGGCGACCGGTCGGGAGGGCGCTTCGATGGATGCCGCAGCGAGGGTCACCTCGAAGGGGCAGGTGACGGTTCCGAAGGTCGTTCGTGATGCCCTCGGGATTCGTGAAGGTGACAAGGTGGTGTTCCGGGTCGACGGCAACCGCGCGGTGCTCGCTCGGACGCCGGACTTCCTCGATCTCGCGGGCACCGTCAAGGTCCCAGCCGCCAAGCGCAACGCGGCCTGGGACGACGTGATCCGCAAGGCCCGAGCAGCTCGTGCGACCAACCGTCGGTGAGCGCGTTCGTCGACACGAACATCCTTGTTCGTCATCTCACGGGCGACCCAGCCGAGATGGCTGCTCGCGCGACCGCGTATCTCGAGCTCGAGGCAGAGCTGCTGCTGACCGACCTCGTCGTTGCCGAGACGGTGTATGTCCTCGAGTCGTTCTACGAGGCACCCCGAGACCAGGTCGCCGAGGCGATCCGGTCGTTGCTCGCGTTCGACTCGGTCCTCTGCGTCGACCCCGCGCTCTTGCTCCGCGCTGTTGAGGTGTACGAGACCGAGCGCATCGACTTCGCCGAGGCCTACCTCGTCGCGTGCGCGGAGACCACAGGCGTGAACAAGGTCGCGTCCTTCGATCGGTCCCTTGACCGCGTCGGAACCATCGACAGACTCGAACCACCCGCTCGTTGACCCGCGCCCCGACTCCGCATCGCACGTCACCAACCGGCGCGCTAGTAGCTCTGCGGTCTCAGAGAGCAACCGCAGCCCTCCGTCAGTCCTGCGAATGTGACCGGATCAGGCGCGGTCAACGACCGGCAGCTTCGACGCGGAAGGTGGCTTGCACGAGTGTCCCCTGGTCGCCCCGTGCAACGACGGTGTACGTCCCCGGAGGGTCGGCGAGCCCGAGCTCGTAGGTGGTGGTGACGACTCCGTCCTCGGACGCCTCGTGCGGTGGACCGATGAACGGTGCGGTTGGTCGCTGCAACTCGAAGGTGACGTTCTCGAGCTCCTTCGCCCCGGTCAGCTTCAGCCGAAGGCTCCCACCCACTGCGACCGTGCGGGGCTTGACCACCATATGGACCGGCTGCGGCGACGGGATCACCAGACTCTGTCCCTCGACGAGGTGGTCCGGGTCGAGGTTCGGGTTCGCCGCGACGATGGCCGACTTCGAGACGCCGAAGAACCGAGCAAGTGCCGTCACGGTGTTGCCAGGCTTCACCGAGTAGGTGAACGGCGGACGCGTCGTCGTGGAAGTGGTCGAGCTCGCCCGAGTGGTCTCCGAGCGCGTGCGGCGCGACCTCGTGCCCTCGTTGCGGTCATCGCTCCCACCGCCGATCCCGACCAGCAGAACGACCGCCACGATCATCACCACGATGAGCACGCCGATGACGACCGCCGTCGGCCCTCCCGTACGCGACCTCGCCCTCGAGTGCGGCACACCTCCATGATCGCGCCATCACCGGTGGGGGAAAGGGCGGGCGCCAGTCTGTTCTGTGCCTTGCCTGTCGGGTAGGTGCTCCCCAATCAGTGCGACCGAGATATTTGAAGCAGTCGCATGACGAGATACACACACGCCTTGTCCTCACTCACAACGACGTGCACGTCCTCTCGCGCACCACGTCGGAAGGAGGGCGTCAGGTCTCGATTCGGAACTTCTGCTGGTAGCTCCCGTCCTCGCGCCGAATGGTGGTGACGGTGCCTCGTGCCCCGGCATAACTGCCGGTACCGCCGAAAACGGGACGCGTGAAGCGTTGTCCGATGACGAGTCCAGCGCCATCCGTCGGGTACTCACCGATCCCGCCGAACGTGAGCGTGTCACCTCGGCCCAGCTGGAAGGTGATCATGCTCTGCACGATGTGTCTGTCGCCGAAGGCGACCGTGGTCTGAGTTCCGTAGTAGCGACCGACTTCCCGCACACCTCGGGCATCGAGAACCGCGCCGTCGAAGATCGTGAAGTCACCCACGCTCCGCCCGGGCGCGCCGATGTCGACCATCGTCGGCGGAACGTCGGCCGCGACGAAGCGGAGCGTCCGGGTGTCGTCCTGGGGACTGGCGGCGGCGGCGCCAGACGCGCCAATGGCCGCGATCAATGCGCACGCGATCAGGGCGCCTGCGCGATTCGGGAGGCGGAACAGACGCGAGACTTGCGGTCGGTAGGACGACATCGGCGTTCCTCCTCGTACGGCACCCCTTGCGGTTCGTTGAGCCTATTGCTGATTTCGACGTCGCTCGGCAAGGTCGAGGATCCGCACAAGAGATGCTCGTCGTGGCGCTGCTGATCGTGCCTTCTTGGGGAAGCGGACACGGACGAGCGTCCGGCGAAAAGCGACGCACGGACCTGGGCACACGCGTGGGCGCTGAGGGGCTCGAACCCCCGACCTGATCCCGCGCGTGGGCCTCGCACCGTTCGCCGCACTCGTGATGTGGACACTCATCCGACGCTGGTGGCGCGGCGTCCTCGCGTGTGCCGCGGTGCCGATCGCTATCGCCATCACCGAGCAAG
>JBBDWT010000044.1:0-1445 GCA_040902705.1 Acidimicrobiia bacterium
AACGGCATCAAGTCGATGCCGGTCTCGTTCACCCCTGCGCCGCGCCTGGCCTGAGACCGCGGCGGGCAAGGTCACGACCCAGCTCCCGTTCCGCTCGATGCGGTACTGGCGACTCACGCGTCGGTTCCGGCGGCGCGACCATGTCACCATCGCCGGTCCCACGACGGTAGGCGTCGCGTCCTAGACCGGCCGCCCTTCGAAGTCGCCGATGAGCGACACCCGGGCCCGGTCACCGACCGGCTCCGCCGAACGGAACGCCGCCCGCTTCGCCGCGTAGTACGCCTCGCGCAGATCACCCTCCGACGCGGCGTTGTACGTCGGGTAGAGCGCACGGCGCGGATGCGGCGAGCGGTTGGCCGTGCTGCGGTGCGGCGTGCGGCTGTGGAACCACAGCGTCTGACCGGCCGCCAGGGGCAGCGGCTGCCAGTCGAGGCGCTCGACGACCGCGCGATCGATGCACCCGCGCTCGTCGAGCGGCAGCACCTCGGCGAAGTGTGCAGAGACGACCTCGAGGCATCCGTTCCCCTCATCGGCATCGTCGACCGCGACCATCGCCGACACGTGCACGTCGATCATCGGGTACGCGGGTGCGTCCTGGTGCGGGGAGTAGCCGGCGCCGCCCGCGAGCTTGTAGTTGACCTTCTCCTTGTAGAGCACGGCCGGCGCATCGAGGAGCGCGCCCGCGACATCGACGAACGCGCCCTCGCAGAGCAGCGAGCGCAGGCCCGCGTGGATCGGGACGAAGTTCTCGCTGCGCGCGAGCATCGTGCCCGCGTCGGTTCGTTCGAAGTGTTGGAGCACCCCGTCGGTACCGTCCGCCAGCGCGGCGATCTCGTCGACCCAGCTCGCGAGGGATACCGCGGTCGGCGAGTCGATCGCGTCGACCGCGACCCACCCGAGATCGCGGAAGTGCGCGACCAGCGCGTCGCGCTCGTCCTCGCCGAGGCCGAACACCCGGGGTGGGGTCGGCGACGTCACCGCAGGGGCGTTCGCGACCGGTGTGTCATCGCCTGACACGCTCTCGACTCGACGGCGCGAGCTGTCGCTCCAACCACTCGTCGGCGTCGCGTGCAGCCCGCTTGGTGACCGCGAGCTGCTCGAAGATCTGGAAGCCGTGGGGCGCGCCCGGGTAGACGTGGAGCTCGGTCGGCACCCCCGCCCGGTTGAGCCGCATGGCGTAGTCGACGTCCTCGTCGCGGAAGCCGTCGATCGTGCCGACGGCGACGAACGCAGGCGGGAGCCCACTGAGATCGGACGCACGAGCCGGAGCGGCAAGCGCGGGGACGGCATCCGTGCCGTAGAGGTCGCCGAGGTACGAACGCCACCCGAACTCGTTGGAGTGCCGGTCCCAGATCGGGAGCCCGTCCAGCCGGCTCGAGGCAGTCTGCTGGCGGTCGTCGATCATCGGGCACTCGAGCAGCTGGAAACGAAGCGGCATCTCGGCG
>JBBDWT010000044.1:1455-5133 GCA_040902705.1 Acidimicrobiia bacterium
GCGCGAGCGCGGCCGCGAGCCCTGCGCCCGCGCTCGTGCCCGCCACTCCGATCCGGGAGCGGTCGACCCCGAGCTCGTCGGCGTGCTCGTCGACCCAGCGCAGCCCCGCGTAGCAGTCCTCGAGTGGCTCCGGGTACGGCGCTTCGGGCGCGAGCCGGTACTCGACGGACACACCGACACACCCGAGGCGGCGCGCCCAGCGCGCGAGCTTGGCGTCGTCCATGTCGCGGTTGCCGAGCACGTACCCGCCCCCGTGGATCGAGTATGCGCACGGGTGAGGGCCGGCGGCACCGCGTGGCCGATGGACGCGCACGACGATGCCTCGCGCCTCGTCGACGACGTGCTCGGCGCGCTCGACGTCGTCGGTGGAGACCGCGTCTCCGACGGGTGTCGATTCGCGAAACGTCGGCAGCGTGTCTGCGGAGACCCTGAACCCGAGCATCGCATCGAGCAGCGGCGCGATCTCGGGATCGACCTGGTCTGCGGTGACGGTGTCGACAGCCACGTTCCTCCCCGTTCAGAACCGGCGCGCGGTGAGCACTACTGGATCAGGTCGAGCTTGATCTCGATGCGGTTGCGCTTCTTGCAGTCGAAGGTGCCCTTCTTCGAGGGCGTGACCCGAACGAACTCGCCGTCCTGCACCTGCGTGAGCACATAGCAGTCGGTCGTCGTGCGGTTGCCGATGTCGGTGACCCCGAGCATGCCGTCCGCGTCGAAGTCGTGGATCGTGGCGAGCTGGTCGAGCAGCGCCTCGCGCGTCACGCCGTTGACGCCGCTCGCGGCGACGATCTGCTCGATCGCCTGGCTGACGAGCAGCCCCGACGCGTACGCCTGGATGCCGAAGCCGTCCGCCTTGGACCTTCCCGTGTACTCGAGGAAGTCGGCCAAGGCCTCGTTCGAGCTCGCCTCCTCGAACGGGAGGAACAGCGTCGAGACGAACTGACCTTCGACGTCGGCGCCACCCTGCTCGAGCAGTGCCCGGTCATAGCACTGCAGCGTGCAGTCCCAGATGAAGTCGGGGTCGTTGATCCCTTGCAGCTTCGCTTCCTTGCGCAGCAGCACCGTCGTGTTGAACGTGCCGCCGCTCTGCGCGTAGTTCGACGAGTCGTCCTTGAGCTTCTGCACGATCGTCGTGTACGCCGTCTGCAGACCCTGGGTCGAGATCAGCTCCTCGAAGTCCTGCTTGATCCCCGCACCCGCATGCTGCATCTCGATCATCGATGCGCGGTTCGAGTTCTCGGCCGCCTTGAGGTCTCCGGAGTAGATGTAGGCGCCGTGGAGGTCGTTGCCGAACTTCTTCTGGTAGTAGAACGCGCGACCCGCATTCGCCTGGTACGTCTGCGGGTGCTCGCCCTTCGTATCGCAGATGATCTGCGGCGGGTTCACCGAGTACGTCGTCGGCGAGCACTGCTGCGCCACCTCGGTCGTGATGACTGCGATGTCGGGGAGCCCGGTCGCGGCGCCTGCCTTGTCGGCACATGCCTTGATGTCGTCGACGTTGTTCAGGAAGACCGCCGACGTGCCCACGAGCGCGAAGTCTTCCGAGCACGCCTTGATGACCGCGTTGCGCGCCTCGTCGGCGCTCAGCTTCGAGTCGAGGACATCGACGACGACCTTGCGGCCCGCGAGCCCGCCGTTGGCGTTGACGTACTTGGCCCAGCCCTTCACGCCGTCGACGGAGCCCTGGAAGATGCCCGGCGCGAGCGGCGTGTCGATGTCGGCCACGACCGCGATCCGGATCTCCTCGTCGGTGATCCCGATCTCGCTCGCCGTCGGCTCCTCGCCGTTGCTCCCCTGCGCGGATGCACCTGCGGTCGAAGCTCCAGCCACGAGAACGACGATGGCGGCGAGCACCAGCGAGCGAGTGTGCTTCACCGATTCCCTCCTGGGGTTCCGATCGCCGCGGGCCGCGCCGTGCGGCGTGGTCGCAGTCTGCTCGCGAGCGGACCATGGTGCGAGGCAGGCTCCGCAGACACGGGCTCCTGAGGAGACCAGCCGGTCAGTCCGTGCTGGCGCCAGGAGGGCCGGTCGGCGTGGCGCTTCACGGTCTCGTACCAGCCGTCCGGGTTGCTCGGGGTGGTGGCAAGATCGACGGATGGATGAGGAGGGCGTGGCGAAGAAGCGCGGGACCGAGACCTCGAGCTTCGGTGTCGGTCGCCGCGAGAGCCACGATGCCTCCCGCTTCTACGCCCGCTTCTCCCCGCCGGAGCTCTCCGACGACGACACGATCAACCCACCCGTCGCGCGCGACCAGATCTTCCCCGGCAACGCCAAGGACATGACCGACACGCAGGTGGCGGACGCGTCGGTCGCGCTGGTCGTCACCTCACCGCCCTACTTCGCCGGCAAGGAGTACGAGGAGGCGCTCGGTCAGGGCCACGTCCCGGCGACGTACTTCGAGTACCTCTCGATGCTGGAGGCCGTCTTCGCGCGGTGCGTCGACAAGCTCGAGCCCGGCGGACGCATGGCGATCAACGTCGCGAACCTCGGTCGGCGTCCGTACCGATCCCTGTCGTCCGACGTGATCACGATGATGCAGGACCTCGGACTGCTGCTGCGCGGCGAGATCATCTGGCAGAAGGCACGCGGCGCGTCGGGCTCGTGTGCCTGGGGCTCCTTCCAGAGCCCGACGAACCCGGTCTTCCGCGACCTCACCGAGCGGGTGGTGGTCGCGAGCAAGGGTCGCTTCGACCGCGCGAAGACGCGCCGCGAGCGCGAGCAGGACCCCGCGCTGGCATCGGAGATCTCGCTCTTCAAGGAAGAGTTCATGGAGGCGACGATCGACCTGTGGGAGATCGCCCCGGAGATGGCCACCCGGGTGGGCCACCCGGCGCCGTTCCCGGTCGAGCTCCCCCAGCGGCTCATCGAGCTCTACACGTACCGCAACGACCTCGTGCTCGACCCGTTCATGGGGTCGGGCACCACGGCCGTCGCCGCGCTGCGGACGAAGCGGTCGTACGTCGGGTTCGACACCGACCGGTCCTACGTCGACGCCGCGACCGCTCGGGTCGACGCCGAGCGCGCGCGCCTCGCCGCCGAGACGACGAGCGCCCCGTGGTCGGCGATGATCGATCTCTCGGCGCCGAGCGAGGTGGGCGACGGGACGACCGACGACGAGTTTCAGCGGCGCGCGGTGCAGGAAGGTCACAAGGCGGAGGAGATCGCCCGCCGCGTGCTCGTCCACGCGGGCTTCGAGGTCATCAAGCACGATCACCGCACGAAGAGTGGCGCGGAGGTCGACTTCGTCGTGGAAGATCAACAGGGTCGCGAGTGGTACGTGGACGTGTCGGGCGCGTTCACGAGCACGCGCGCAGGCCTTCGGCGGACCGACACCCTCTGGAAATCGCTCGGCAAGGCGGCGGTGCTGCGAACGGATTCGCCGAACCCGATCCTGCTCCTGACCACGGATCTCCCCGTGCCGGGGAGCGCCGGGGATGCCGCGCTCACGGCGACCCGCGACGCGGAGGGAGGCGTCATCCACGACGCGATCGAGATGCTCAGCCCCGACGGGCTCGCACGCCTCCGGAGGTACGCACTCGGGGGCTGGGCCGACCGCGCCGAGGGCGAGCTGCTGCCGCCCGCGCGCCCGTGAGCGCGACGCCCGGCTCGTCGCCCTGAACGTCGTCGCCACGACCCGCCCCGAGACGCTGCCGTCGCGCGAGGCCGCGGTCGAGCTCC
>JBBDWT010000044.1:5233-6996 GCA_040902705.1 Acidimicrobiia bacterium
GTCGCCACGACCCGCCCCGAGACGCTGCCGTCGCGCGAGGCCGCGGTCGAGCTCCGGGAGTGCCTGCTCGAGGAACGGTGGGCCGACGCGATCTTCACCTGGGTCGAGCTGTCGGGAGTCGCGATCGACGCGTACCCCGACGAGATCGTGTGGACCGAGTCGGTGCTCGACGCCGAGCGCGCGACCCTCGAGATCCGCATGGCGCCGCTGTTCCGCGACTGAGGCGCGGGATTCGGCCGACGCAGCCGCCCGAGCCCGTCAGCCGCCCGAGAGCGCCTGCATGATCACGACCTCGTCGTCGCCACCGATCGGCGTCGAGAGATCACGCTCGACCTCGCCGTTGAGGAACACCTTCATGTGCGGGCGGACGCGCCCCTGCTCGTCGACCATCCGGAAGCGGATCCCGGGATGCCGGCGGTCGAGGTCGACGAGCAGCTCGTCGAGCGTCGCGCCCTCGGCGTCGACCTCCGCCTGCTGGTCCGTGTACGACCGCAACGGCGTCGGGATGCGCACCTTCATCGTCGTCGGTCACGGCTCACGACACGCGCGGTCAGCGAGCCGGCTCGCCGTGCTCGACGGAGTAGATCTCGGGGAGGTGCTGCGTGATGAGGTCCCACCTCGCACCTTCGTCGGTGCTCCCCCACAGCTCGCCGCTGGTCGTCCCGAAGTACACGCCGATCGGATCACCGGCGTCGACGGTCATTGCCTGACGCTTCACCGTGAGCCACCCTCGCTCGGGAAGCCCGGAGTCGCAGCGCGTCCACGATTCACCGGCGTCGCGCGTGACGTACGCCGCGGGACGTCCGTCGGGGCTCGTGCGCGGCCACACGTCGGTGCCGTCCATGGGGAACACCCACGCGGTGTCGGGGTCGCGGGGGTGCAGCTCGATCGGAAAGCCGATGTCACCGACGTCGCGCGGCATGTTGTCGCCGATGCGCGACCAGCGACCCTCGGCGCGCTCCATCCGATAGATGCCGCAGTGGTTCTGCTGGTAGAGGCGGTCGGGCCGGGCCGGGTGGAGGCGCACGCAGTGCGGATCGTGCCCGAACTCCGGCTCCTCGTCGGGCAGGAACGCAGTGAGGCAGCCGGCGTTGAGCGGCTGCCAGTCGCCGCCGCCGTCGGTGCTCTCGAAGACCCCACCCGCCGACAAGCCGAGGTAGAGGTGGTCCGCGTCGCGCGGATCGATGATCACCGAGTGCAGCATCGATCCGTCAGGCGTGTTCTCCTCCGGCCACTCCGCCCAGGTCTCCCACATCGGGTGGTCGTTCCACCCTCCGACGGGCTCCCACGTGACGCCCGCGTCCTCGGTGCGGAACAGCCCCTGCGGCGACCCTCCCGCGTACCAGGCACCCGGCTCGTCGGCGTGCCCGGGCGACAACCAGAAGACCGAGCTCAGGCTCCGGCCGAGCGGGTCGCCGCTCGCGAACGCAGGAGGGCGGGTCGCCTCGGTCCACGACGCGCCGAGGTCGTCGGAGCGGAAGATCGTCGGCCCGAGATGCCCGGTGCGCGTCGCGAGGAGCAGCGTGCGCCCATCGCGTGGATCGAGCACCGCGTGCTGCACGACGTGCCCGAGGAACATCGGTCCCTCGATCGCCCACGCCCGGCGGTCGTCCGACGAGAGCACCCACGCTCCCTTGCGGGTCCCGATCACGAGGCAGGTCATGCGGCACTCCTCGCGCGCGGGTCGGTCGCCGGCAGGGCTTTGGTCGAGACCTGCGCCATGTGTCGCTCCCCCACACGTCCCGGTGTCGGACGGCCAGAAC
>JBBDWT010000045.1:0-1099 GCA_040902705.1 Acidimicrobiia bacterium
ACGTCGTCTTCGCGGACGGCGACCGGATCCCGGGCTCGATCGTCGGCTGGGACCTCTTCAACGACGTCGGCGTCGTCAAGGTCGACCCGGACGACCACGCCGTCGCGCCGGTGCCGTTCGGCGACTCCAGCAGCGTCGTCGTCGGGGAGCCCGTCGCCGCGATCGGCAGCCCGTTCGGGCAGGAGAGCTCGCTCGCCGTCGGGGTCGTCTCCGCCACGGAGCGGTCGATCGAGTCGCTCACGTCTCTCTACCAGGTCTCGGGCGCGATCCAGATCGACGCGCCGATCAACCACGGCAACTCCGGCGGCCCGCTGCTCGACGCGCGCGGGCGCGTGATCGGGATCAACGCGCAGATCCGCTCCGACTCCGGCAACGCGGAAGGAGTCGGGTTCGCGATCCCGATCAACTCCGCGCGCCGCTCGATGACCCAGCTGATCTCGACCGGCCGGGTGGCGTACGCCTACGTCGGGGTGACGACCCAGGACGTGACCCCATCGCTGGCGCGCCGCTACGACCTCGGCGCCCCGCGCGGCGCGTTGATCCAGTCCGTCGTCGAGGGCGCGCCGGCCGACAAGGCGGGCCTGCACGGTGCGACGAGCCGGAAGGTCTTCAACGGTGTCCCGATCAGCCTCGGCGGCGATCTGATCGTCGCCTTCGCCGGACGGCCCGTCGAGCGGGCCGCCGATGTTGCCCGCATCGTCACCGACCGGCTCGCTCCGGGGGAGACGGTCTCCCTCACGGTGATCAGGGGCGGCACGGGCAAGCGAGAGGTCGTTCGCCTGCGTCTGATCGAGCGTCCGTTGAACCCGAAGCGGTAAGCGTTTAGACGTAGCCGACTTGGGTATAACGACATCAGAACTCGCAAGAGTTGCCTAGGTTTCGGTAGAACACGACCCAGGATGGAGCGCGTGGGCGAGCACACTGTTGCACCGACGGACAACGTCGACGAGAGCCGAACGGTTCGTTTGTCGATCCCCGCGAAGGCCGAGTACATCACGCTCTCGCGGCTGGCTCTGTCCGGTCTCTCGCGTGTTCGCCCCCTCTCCGACGAGGTGCTCGCTGATCTCAAGCTCGCGCTCACCGAAGCGTGCTCGAACTC
>JBBDWT010000046.1:0-1090 GCA_040902705.1 Acidimicrobiia bacterium
GCGAAACATAGCCTTACGCGCCCGGATGTGCAAGCTCTCCTGCCCGGTAGCGCGCCGCCCGAATCGTGCTCTTCAACAGCATCGCGATCGTCATCGGGCCGACGCCGCCGGGAACGGGCGTCAAAAAGCCCGCGCGCTCGGCAACTTCGGGGTCGACGTCGCCGACGAGACCGGCGTCCGTCCGTGTGATTCCGACGTCGATCACGGCCGCGCCCTCCTTCACCATTTCCGGTGTCACGACCCCCGGCACGCCCACGGCGGCGACGATCACATCCGCCCGCAACGTCTCCGCGGCGAGGTCGCGTGTGCGCGAATGGCAGATCGTGATGGTTGCATGCCGGTGCAGCAGCAGGAGCGCCGCGGGCTTGCCGACGATGTCGCTGCGGCCGATCACGACCGCGTTCGCGCCCTTGAGCTCGATCTCGTACGCGTCGAGCAGCTCGAGCACGCCGAGTGGCGTCCCCGGCACGTGCGCCGGCGTACCGGCGAGGAGCAGACCCGCGTTGAGCGGATGGAAGCCGTCGACGTCCTTCAGTGGGTCGACGGCGCGGATCACCCGCCCCTCGTCGATCCCGTCCGGCAGCGGCAGCTGCACGAGGATCCCGTCGATCGCGTCGTCGGCGTTCAGCTCGGCGACGAGCGCGAGCAGCTCCGCCTCGGTGGTCGTCGCCGGCAGCCGCAGGTCGCGCGCCTCCATCCCCACTTCCAGCGTCGCCTTGTGCTTCATCCGGATGTAGACGTCGGAGGCGGGATCGTCGCCGACGAGCACCGTCGCGAGACCGATCGGCCGCCTGAACGCCGCGACCTCGCGCGCGACCTCCGCGCGGATCCGCGCGGCCAGTGCTTTCCCGTCCATCAGCGTCGCAGTCACGGACGCGAGAATAAGCTCTCCCGATGCGCTGGCCACGAAGGAACGATACGGAGTCGATCGCCGCCCGCCGTGAGGCGATCCGCGGCGTGGTCGGCGACGAGCCGCTTTCACACGACGACGAGGCCTGGTCGCGCGCGCAGGAAGCGCACACGGGCGCCGCAATCATCCCCGTCTCCGTCGTCGGGCCGCTGGTCGTCGAGCTCGGCGCCTACGAGCTCG
>JBBDWT010000047.1:0-201 GCA_040902705.1 Acidimicrobiia bacterium
CCGTCGCTCCAGACGGTGGAGTGGTTCCACTCGCACGACGTCGCCGCGGTGGCGACCGACAACATCGTGTTCGAGGTGTTCCCGTGCGAGCGTGAGGACGCGATGCTCCCGGTGCACCTGCTGCACCTCGTCGACATGGGGATGACGCAGGGGCAGAACTGGAACTTCGAGGAGCTCGCGGCCGACTGCGCCGACGACGGG
>JBBDWT010000047.1:211-1064 GCA_040902705.1 Acidimicrobiia bacterium
ATGCCGTTCACCGGCGCAGTCGGGAGCCCGGTCAATCCCGTCGCCATCAAGTAGGTGACGGCCACCGACCCCAGTGAGGACCCGATCGCCGGACGGGTCGCGCTCGTCACCGGCGCATCGTCGGGGATCGGTGCTGCGACCGCGGTCGCGCTCGCAGCAGAGGGCGCGCGCGCCGTCGCCATCTGTGCGCGCCGCAAGGACCGGCTCGACGACGTGCTCGAGCAGGTGCGCGCACATGCGCCCGACTCGCGCGCGTTCGTCGTCGATCTCGCAGATCTCGACGGGCTGCCGGACTTCGCACGTGAGGTGGAGTCCGGGCTCGGGCGGGTCGATCTCCTCGTGAACAACGTCGGCGTCGCCAAGCGCCGGCGGATGCAGGCGATCACACGCCGCGAGTTCGAGGACGTGATGCGGGTCAACTTCCTCTCTGCGGTCACGCTCACCACGGCGCTGCTCCCCGGCATGCTCGACCGGGCCGACGGGCGGATCGTCAACGTCTCGTCGATGGGGACGCGCACCGCCGCGGTGCGCGTGGGCGCGTACGCGGCGTCGAAGGCCGCGCTCGAGCTCTGGACGGAGGGCCTCCTGCTCGACCTGCTCGGCACCGGCGTGACCGCCCAGCTGTTCGTGCCCGGCACGACCCGTACCGAGTTCTCGTTGCCGCGCGAGGACCAGGACGAGCCGTTCCCGCCCGACCCCAACGCGATGGAGCCTGCAGCGGTCGCGGAGGCGCTGGTCGCGCTGGTGCGGTCGGACGCGTTCGAGGGGTTCGCGAGCGACGCGGGGGCCGAGCTGTCGAAGGCGAAGCGCTCCGACCCGAACGCGTTCCTCGACATGGTGAAGGGCGCGCTCC
>JBBDWT010000048.1:0-2220 GCA_040902705.1 Acidimicrobiia bacterium
ACGACCTCCGAGATCGGCCACGCCCGACCGACCGTGCCGGGGTGCTCGAGCCACTCGTCGGCGAAGACGATCGTGCCGCCGCCCTCGCTCGCGGCGTAGTACTCGTCGATCACCGGGCCCCACCACTCGATCATCTGACGCTTCACCTCGGGCGGGCACGGCGCCGCCGCGTGCACCATGTGCCGCAGCGAGGACACGTCGTACTTGGCGCGCTCGCCCTCGGGCACGCCCAGCAGCCGCACGAACTGCGTCGGCACCATGTGCGTGCTGGTCACCTTGTACTTGTCGATGAGGTGCAGCATCTGCGGCGCGGTCCACTTGTCCATCAGCACGACCGTGTGCCCGATGTTGATGGCCGAGCCGGAGAAGTTGAGCACGGCCGTGTGGTACAGCGGCGACCCGACGATGTGCACGTTGTCGTCGAACGGCTGGAGGCGGAACATGTACAGCATCCCGCCGAAGCCGTTGCCGGCCGTCTCGGGGTCGATCCCGGGCAGCTTGCGGCGCACGCCCTTGGGCTTGCCGGTGGTGCCCGACGTGTAGTTCATGATCATGCCGGACGTGCGATCGGCCGGGTCGTCGGTCGGCTGGCCCGCCTTCAGCTCGTCGTAGGCGCGGAAGCCCGGGATGTCGCCACCCACCGCGAAGCGCCCCTCCGCGGGGAAGTTGATCTCGTCGGCGGCGGCCTTGGCGTCGTCGGCGAAGCGTGCGTGCGCGACGAAGACCTTCGCCTCGCAGTCGTCGACGATGTACGCGATCTCGGGCCCGACGAGGTGCCAGTTGATCGGGATCAGGTAGAAGCCGGCCTGCGTGACCGCGAGGAACAGCTCGAACACCTCGGCCGAGTTCGGGAGCAGCATGGCGACGGCATCACCGGGCTGGAAGCCCATCGCACGCAGCCCGTGCACGACCTGATTGCACGAGGCGAGCAGCTCGCCGGCCGAGATCTCGCGCTCGTCGGGGTCGACGAGCGCGAGGTGGTCGGGGCGGGCCTTCGCGATGTCCCAGAACCCGAGCGTGGCCGGGATCTCGGTGGTGCTCATGAGTCTCCTCGAGTTTCGGTCGTGTGGGTGTCGGTCGATGTGGCGGCGGTCTCGTCCGTGGCGATCTTCTTCGCCCAGCGGTAGTCGGGCTTGCCGACGGGCGTGCGCGGGATCTCGTCGGTCACGTGCAGCTGGCGGGGGACCTTGTACCCGGCGATCTTCGTGCGGCAGAAGTCTTGCAGCGCGGCGAGCTCGACCGGCGCGCCGTCGCGTGTGGTGATGATGGCGGCGACGCGCTCTTGGAAGCGATCGTCGGGCACCCCGACCACGACCGCGTCGAACACGTCGGCGTGCGCCTTGAGCGCGGCCTCGACCTCCTCGGGGTACACCTTCTCGCCACCGGTGTTGATGCACCCCGAGCCTCGGCCGAGGAGGTTGAGCGTGCCGTCGTCGTCGACCGTCGCGAGGTCGCCGGGGATGACCCAGCGCTTCCCGTCGGGGTCGACGAGGAACGTGGCGGCCGTCTTCTCCTCGTCCTTGTAGTACCCGAGGGGGATGTGGCCCGAGCGGGCGAGGTGGCCGACCTGGCCGGAGCCCGGCTCCACCGGGCGGCCGTCGTCGTCGAGGACGTTGGTCGACGGGTTCATCGTGAAGCGCGGGCCGCCCCGCTCGAGGTCCATGACCGTGCCGGCGTGCCCCGTCTCGGAGGCGCCGAAGCTGTCCATGACCATCGCGTCGGGGAGGAGCCGCTGGATCTCCTCACGGATCGCCTTCGAGAGGATCGCGCCGCCGGAGCCGACCACGAAGATCGACGACAGGTCGTAGTCGGCATCGGGGCTCCCGATCGCGTCGGCGAGCGGCCGAGCCATCGCGTCACCGACGACCATGATCGACGTGGCGTGCTCGTCGGCTGCCATGCGGGCAACGCGGTCGCCGTCGAAGTGGTGGTCGCAGTTGAGGACGATGGTGCCGCCGCCGAAGAAGCTGATCAGGCTCGCCCACTGGCCGCCGCCGTGCATCACGGGTGCGTTGACGACGGTGACGTTGATCGCGTCATCGGGCTGGACGCGCCCCGCGAGCTCCTCGGGCGTCGTGATCGGCTCCTGGCCGAATCCACCGCCCCCCAGCGCCGCGAAGAAGATGTCCTCGGCGCGCCACAGCACGCCCTTCGGCATGCCGGTGGTTCCTCCCGTATAGAGGATGTAGAGGTCGTCGGCCGAGCGGGGTGGAAATCCCC
>JBBDWT010000048.1:2230-9742 GCA_040902705.1 Acidimicrobiia bacterium
CCCCCCCCCCCCCCGCGGCGGCGAGCGCATCCTCGTAGTCGACGGCACCGAGCTCGGCGACGGCCTTGGCGGCCGCCTCGCTCTCACCAGGAGCAGGCCCGTCGCCGTCGTCGATCACCACGAGGTGGCGCAGCTTCGGTGCGTCGGCTCGCACCTCGGCGACCATCGGAGCGAAGGACCGCTCGAAGACGATCGCCACCGAGTCGGAGTTCTCGAGCATGTACCGGAGCTCATCGGCGACGTAGCGGAAGTTGACGTTGATGACCGACGCGCGGGCCTTGTAGATGCCCATCTGGGCCTCGAGCCACTCGGCCCGGTTCCACGAGAGCACGGCGACGTGATCGCCCGCCCCCACCCCGGCGTCGAGGAGGTGATGGCCGAACCGGTTCGCCCGTTCGTCGAGCTCCCGGTAGGTCCACCGCACGTCGCCGGCCACCAGGGCGGTGCGCTCGGGGACGGTGTCGACCACGACCTCGAAGAGGTCTGCGAGGTTGAACGGCACGGGAAGGAAGTAGAACATGTTCTGATTCAGGGCGGCAAGGCGGTCGCCCGGACGCCCGGTGGTCAGCTCGGGGCGTGGCGGTCGGAGTCGGGGGAACGTGAGCGGGACCCACACGAGGATCGGGGTCGACACGGCAGGGTTGCTGGACGGCCGGGTCGCGGTCGTCTCCGGGGTCGGACCGGGGATGGGCCGCGCCATCGCCCTGGAGCTCGCGCGCGCCGGCGCCGACATCGTGCTCGCGGCCCGGCGCGACGCGTCGGTGGCACTCGTGGCCGACGAGGTGCGCGCGCGGGGCCGGCGTGCCGTCGCGGTGCCGACCGACATCTCCGATCCGGACGCCTGCGCCGGACTCGTCGACGCGGCGGTGGGGGAGCTCGGGCGGATCGACGTGCTCGTGAACAACGCGTTCGCCGAGGAGGATTGGCACGACCCGTTCGACGGCTTCGACCCGGCGCGCTGGCGCGCACCCATCGACGTCAACGTGTTCGGGACGCTGACGCTGTGCCAGGCGTGTCTGCCGCAGCTCAAGAAGGCCGCGGCCGAGACGGGCGGTGCGTCGATCGTCATGATCACGACGCTCTCGGTGAAGAACCCGATTCCGCTCCTCGCGGGGTACGCGGCATCGAAGCGTGCGCTCACCACTGCCGCGCAAGTCCTGGCGACCGAGCTCGGCCCCGCGAAGGTTCGCGTGAACTGCGTGGCGCCGGGACACATCCGCGGGCGCAGCCTCGACGAGTACTTCGACTGGATCGCCGAGCAGCGCGGCGTGACGCCCGCCGACGTCGCCGACGAGATCGCGGCGGCGAACCCGTTGCAGCACCTGGCGTCACCCGAGGAGATCGCGCCGGCAGTGCTGTTCTT
Organism: Acidimicrobiia bacterium; assembly: GCA_040902705.1. GTDB lineage: Bacteria > Actinomycetota > Acidimicrobiia > IMCC26256 > PALSA-555 > DATBSK01. The sequence continues at coordinate 3,594 of JBBDWT010000048.1, forward strand.
CGCGTCGGACCTCTCGCGGGTGATCACCGGCCAGACCCTCGACGTCAACTGCGGCCGTACCCTGGGCTGACCGACACCACCACCCTGACAACCCATTGGATGGGGAGCCCACCGTCACAAGACCGGTGGACGACGCATCCAGATCGGAGAACGAGTTCCATGTTGCTGAAGGACAAGCGGTGCATCGTGTCGGGGGTCGGTCCCGGCCTCGGCAAGGAGATCGCGATGGCGTTCGCCCGGGAGGGCGCCGACGTCGCGCTCGGCGCGCGCACCGAGTCGTACCTCGAGGAGGTCCACGGTGAGATCGAGGCGCTCGGTCGACGGGCCGTGCACACGCGCACCGACATCACCGACCAAGAGCAGTGTGACGCGCTGGTGCAGACGGCCGTCGACGCGTTCGGCGGTGTCGACGTGCTCGTGCACAACGCGTTCGCGGGTGACGTGTTCCAGCTCTTCGAGGACGTCGACCTCGCGCAGTGGCGACGCATCATGGACGTGAACCTGTTCGGGAGTCTCCAGCTCTCGAAGTCGGTCATCCCGGTGATGAAGGCGCAGGGGAGCGGCTCGATCATCTTCGTGAACTCGATGATCATCCGGAAGATCCTCCCGCTCCAGGGTGGGTACGCGACGTCGAAGGCCGCGCTGATGACCGCCGCGCAGGTGCTCGCCAAGGAGCTCGGCCCGCACGGGATCAGGGTGAACTCGATCGTGCCCGGCTGGATGATGGGCCCGTCGGTCGAGATGTACTTCCAGATGATGGAGTCGCAGACGGGCAAGACGCACCAGGACTCGTACGACGAGGTCGCGTCGGCGATCCCGCTCGGCGAGATCCCGACCGACGACGACACCGCCGGCGCGGCGGTCTTCTTCGCCTCCGACCTCTCGTCGGTGATCACCGGCCAGGCCCTCGACGTCAACGGCGGCGAGGTCTTCCACTGATCGCGCCGGAGACGCGGGGCGACTCGATCCTGCGCGCCGCAGCGGAGTCGCTCGGCGCGGCGCTGGGCGTCGACGGGCCCGCGCTCGTGCGCGAGCGCGCCGAGATCCTCGGCATCGCGCCGGCCGGCACCATGTCGGCGGGCGGGACGTGTCGGCTCGAGCGGGCACGCGACGGCCGTTGGGTCGCGCTCAACCTCGCGCGCCGGGCCGACCTCGAGCTCCTCCCCGCGTGGATGGGACGCGAGGTCGACGTGCCGGCGTGGGACGCCGTCGTCGCCCACCTCGCGACGGTCGACGCCGAGGCCGCCGTCGCGCGGGCGCAGCTGCTCGGGATCCCGGCCGCGGTCGCCGTCGCTGCGCCGGGTGCTCCCGGCGTCCCGGTGCCCGTGCACATCACCGGTGGCGCGCGGTCGTCCTCGACTGCTCGGCGCGACGCGCCGGTCGTCCTCGACTGCTCCGCGCTGTGGGCCGGCCCCCTCTGCGGCCGGCTGCTGGCGGACCGCGGCGCGGCGGTGCGCAAGGTCGAGCTCGCGGGGCGACCCGACGGTGCCCGCCAGGGCCCACCCGAGTTCTGGCGACGGCTCAACGGCGCCAAGCGCGAGATCACGGTCGAGCGCGGGGAGCTGCCGGCGCTGCTCGACACCGCCGACGTCGTCGTCACCGCGGCGCGGCCGCGCGCGGTGGACCAGCTCGGCCTCGACCTGGCGCGCCGGGTCCGCGACGACGGACTTGTGTGGGTGTCGGTCACGGGGTACGGGTTCGAGAGCGCCTGGAGCGACCGGGTCGCGTTCGGCGACGACGCCGCGGTCGCCGGAGGGCTCGCCGTGGCCGCGGGCAGCATCGACGCCCCCGTGTTCGTCGGCGACGCCCCGGCGGATCCTCTCGCCGGGCTGCACGCGGCGCGTGCGGCATTGGCGTGCCTCGCCGAGGGCACCGGCGCGTTCCTCGACGTCTCGATGCGCGACGCGGTGGCCCACGCGGTCGCGGCGTCCCGCTACGGTGCTGGTATCCAGGAGGTGGTGTGATGGCTCGACTCGACCTGCCCGAAGGCGACACGCCGGAGATCGTGCGCGTGTGGTCGCTGCGGCCCGAGATGGGCAACGCGGTGGCGGAGCTGTCGACGGCGGTGTACCAGAAGAGCAAGCTGCACCCGCGCGTGCGCGAGGCCGCCCGGATGCGCATCGCGCTGATCAACGGGTGCGAGGTCTGCCGGGAGTGGCGCATCCCCGAGCTCGCCGCGCAGGGGGTCGACGAAGAGCTCTACGCGCACGTCGAGGAGTGGCGCGACCACCCGTCGTACTCCGAGCAGGAGCGCCTGGCGGTCGAGTACGCCGAGCGGTTCGCGCTCGACCACAAGAACATCGACGACGCGTTCTTCGACCGGCTCAAGGAGCACTTCTCCGACCCCGACATCCTGGATCTCACGATCTGCATCGGGAACTGGGTCGCGTTCGGCCGGTTGACCATGCTGCTCGACCTCGACGAGGCGTGCGAGACGCGCCTGCGCGCCACGGTCTGAGCGAGCGCCGGCATGAGCACGGCGGCGACCGCGTCCGGTCCCGACCTCTTCGACCTCGGTCTCTTCGTCGACGGCCCGCCGCACGACGTGTTCCGCCGGCTGCGGGCGGAGTCGCCGGTGTGCTTCCTGCCCGAGCCTGATGGCCCGGGCTACTGGGGTGTGTTCGGCTACGCCGACGTGGTCGAGGTCTCCCGCCACCCGCAGACCTTCGGGTCGCATCCCAACACGATGATCAAGGACCCCGACGACGGCGACGGCGACCAGGGCGCCGGCGAGATCATGCTCAACCAGGACCCGCCGCGGCACACACAGCTGCGGAAGCTGGTGAACAAGGGCTTCACGCCACGTCAGATCAACGCGCTCGAACCACGCGTGCGGGAGATCGTCGCCCGAATCCTCGACGACGCCGCGGCACGGGGATCCTTCGACCTCGTCACCGACGTCGCCGTGGAGGTGCCGCTCCAGGTCATCGCCGAGCTCGTCGGCGTGCCCGAGGACGAGCGCCACGAGGTGTTTGCCTGGACCGAGCGCATGATGAGCATCGACGACCCGGAGGTCGGCGGATCGATCGAGGACGCGCGCGCCGCGATCGGCGAGATGTTCGCGTACGCTGACCGGCTCGCCGCCGAGCGGACCGGCGGTGACGGCACCGATCTGCTCAGTGTCCTGCTGCGCGCCGAGGTCGACGGTGACCGACTGACGCCGATGGACATCGACCTGTTCTTCATGCTGCTGATGAACGCGGGGAGCGAGACGACGCGCAACCTGATCACGGGCGGGATGCTCACGCTGTTCGAGCACCCGGCCGAGCGCGCTCGCCTCCAGGACGACCTCACGCTGGTGCCCACCGGCATCGAAGAGATGCTCCGGTGGATCACACCCGTGACGCACTTCCGCCGCACCGCGCGCGCCGACACCGAGCTCGGCGGCCAGGAGGTCCGCGAGGGTGACAAGGTCGTCATGTGGTACTCATCTGCGAACCGCGACGAGCGGCACTTCCCCGATGCCGATCACCTCGACGTCGGGCGCACCCCGAACGAGCACGTGGCGTTCGGCGCAGGTGGTCCGCACTTCTGCCTCGGCGCGAGCCTCGCCCGCCTCGAGGCGAGGGTCATGTTCGAGGAGCTGCTGACGCGGCTCCCGGGGCTCGAGCCGGCGGGACCGATGCGTCGTCTGGGCTCGAACTTCATCAACGGCATCAAAGCTCTGCCGGTCCGAGTCGCCTGAGGCGCGCATCGTGACCACCGGAGTGCTGGACGGGCGACGCGCGGTCGTCACGGGCGTCGACACCGACCTCGGTCGCGGCCTCAAGCAGGCCCTCGTCGAAGCCGGAGCAGAGACCGTCGGGCACGCCTCGGACGGGCTCGACACCCCCGAAGCCGCCGACGCGACCGCGGAGCGCTGGATCACCCACCTCGGCGGCCCCGTCGACGTCTTCGTGCACGCAGCGATGCCCGCGATCGCGTTCGAGCGGATCGACTTCACCGATGTCGACGACGCACGCTGGGAAGCAGTCTGGGAGGGCGCGATGCGGAGCACGCTCTTCGCGCTCCAGCGGGTGTACCGGCAGATGCTCGGGCGGGGCGGGAGGATCGTGCTGGTGACGCCGACCGTCGCGATGTCGGGTGCCGAGCGACTGGTCCCGTACACCACTGCCGTGGAGGGGCAGCGGCTGCTCGCGAAGTCGGCGGCGCGACAGTGGGGCCCCGACGGGATCACGGTCAACTGTCTCGCGCCCGCGCCGGAGCACGTCCCGATCGGGGTCGAGTCGCGGTCGGTGTCACTCGCGCCACCGGCGCTGGGTGGCCCCGGCGACGTGATCTGGGACCTCGGCCCCGTCGCCGTGTGGCTCGTCAGCGACGCGGCGCACTTCGTGACCGGCGCGACGATCTCCGCCGATGGCGGCGTCTGGATGGCCCCGTGAGCGCCACGCGCCGGAGGCGTGGGGCGCGCGACGAGCGACTCGCCGGGCGCACGGTGGTCGTGACGGGTGCCGGCCAGGGTGTGGGGGAGGGGATCGCGCGCGCGTGCGCGGGCGAGGGCGCGAACGTCGTGATCGCGGCGCGACGCGCAGAGACGGGAGAACCGGTCGCCGAGGCGATCCGTGCCGGCGGCGCCGAGGCGGTGTGCATCGTCACCGACGTCACGAAGCGCGACTCGATGGAGCGGTGCGTCGCGGAGACCGTCGACCGCTACGGCGGGCTCGAGATCATGGTGCACAACGCGTACCGCGGCGCGTCGCCGCACCGGTTGGAGGACGTCGACGTCGAGCTGTGGGAGCGCAACTCGCGCACGGCGGTGTGGGGCTCGTACTACAGCGCGGTGCTCGCGTGGCCGCATCTCGAGGCCGCGGGCGACCGCGGGCGGCTGATCCTCGTCACGTCGCCCTCGGGTATCGAAGGCAGCGTCAACATCCCGATCTACTCCCCGGTGAAGGCGGCCCAGCGCGCGATCGCGAAGAGCCTGTCGCGTGAGTGGGGGCCGATGGGGATCACGGTGAACTGCATCGCACCCGTCGCGTCGAGCCCGGCGCTGGTCAACGCGTTCGAGCAGCAGCCCGTGCTCAAGGAGCGCGTCGAGGCGCGCACGTCGTTGCGCCGCATCGGCGACCCCGAGCACGACATCGGTGCGGTCGCCGTGTTCCTCGCCAGCGACGACGGGAGCTACGTGACCGGGCAGACGATCGTCTGCGACGGCGGCAGCTTCATGGGGCTGTGATGGAGGGCTCGTGGGTGCCCGGGGCCCGGCGAGCCACGTCGATCGACGACGTGCTCGACCTCCGTACCGACCTCGCCGAGCCTCTGGACGATCTGCTCGCGACGCTGCGCGCCGGGCCGATCGAGCGCGAGCTGCTCGACTCGTGCGAGGCGCTGGTGCGACGCCGGATCGGTGTGCCCGTCACCGGACCCGTCCCCGACACGAGCGCGCGCGATCTCGACGCGCGCACGCGCAACGTCCTGTACCTCACGGAGCAGTTCGTGCTCGACCCACACGGGATCGACATCGACCTCCGCGACGCGGTGCTCGACCACTGCTCGCTCGAGGAGCTCGCCACCCTCGTGCAGGCGATCGCGGTGTTCGACGCGCTCGCCCGGATGGAGGCGGTCCTGACGTCACCCGACGACGAGCAGGATGACGATGAGGACGACGAGGGGGAGACCTGACCATGGCCCGTCACCGCATCCCCGGCGACGCGCTCGAGCAGAACGCCGAGGCGGCCGCGGCGTTCTGGCGGCTCTACGGCATCCTGTGGAGCCACGGCACGGTCGACCAGCCGACGAAGGAGATCGCGCGCCTGCGCAACGCCCGGACGACGGGCTGCAACTACTGCAAGGCGGTCCGCTTCGCGGGTGCCCGCGAGCAGGGGCTCTCCGAGGACCGGGTCGACCTGATCGACGACGACTACGCGACGAGCACGCTTGCCGAGCGTGACAAGACCGTGATGGGTCTCGTCGACACGATGCTCCAGGACCCGCACCACCTCGAGGAGCACCAGCGCGACGCCCTGCTCGCGGAGCTCGACCCCGGGCAGATCGTCGAGCTCACGCTCGGCATCGGCCTGTTCCACGGCTTCTCGAAGATCGCCGTCGCCCTCGGCCCACCCCCCGAGATGGAGACCATGATCGTCCCCACCCCCGACTGGCCCCCGAAGCCCGCCCCCGCCCCCACCCCTTGATCGTTTTGGCGTCAG
>JBBDWT010000048.1:9752-28557 GCA_040902705.1 Acidimicrobiia bacterium
TGTTTCTGACGCCAAAACGTGAAGGAGTGGGTTCGGCGGCGGCTGGGGCGCAACGGCGTCACTCCGTGTCGGTGAGCGCGGTGAGATCGGCGCGGACCTGACGGCGGAGGATCTTGCCCGTTGCCGTGTGGGGCAGGTCGTCGCGGATCACGATGACCTCCGGCGTCTTGAGCGTGCCCAGCCGCTCGTGCACGAATGCGCGCAGCTCCTCCTCGTCGACCTCTGCGGTGGGGCGGACGGCGACCATGGCCCCGACGCGCTCGCCCCACTCCTCGTCGGGGATGCCGACGACGGCCGCGCTGGACACGGCCGGGTGTCGGAGCAACGCGTCCTCGATCTCCGCCGGCGCGACGTTCTCGCCCCCGCGGATGATCATGTCGTCGCCCCGGCCCTCCACGAAGAGGTAGCCGTCGGCGTCGAGCCGACCGCGGTCACCCGTCGGGAGCCAGCCGTCGGCATGCCGATGGGAGGTCTGCCCGACGTAGTCGCCCGACACCTGCGCTCCCCGCAGCAGGATCTCGCCGACCGTCCCGGGTGCCGCGTCGGCGCCCTCGGCGTCGACGACGCGGAGCTCGATCCCGGGGACGGGTGCACCGACCGAGCCGAGACGTGCGCGCACGACGGGATCGTCGCTCGCCGCGGCGATCCGATGATCGTCGGGCCCGAGCACGCACACGGTGCTGCTCGTCTCGGTGAGCCCGTACGCGTTGACGAACCCGGTCTCGGGCAACAGGGCCAGCGCTCGCTCCAGCACCGGCGCGGGCATGCGCGCACCCCCGTACGCGAGGTGACGCAGCGCGGGTGGGCGCGCCGAGGGATCCGCCTCGAGCGCGTGGACGATGCGCGCGAGCATCGTCGGCACGACGAACGCATGCGTCACGCGCTCGGCCGCGGCGAGCGCGAGCCAGTCGTCCGCGGTGAACCGCGGCAGCGGGACGATCCGCCGGCCCGCGTACGTCGAGCTGAGCACCGCGGTCACGCCCGCGATGTGGAAGGGCGGCACCGCGAGCAGGACGGCCTCCTCCTCGCCGGCCGACGCGAACTCGACGGTGTTCAGCTGGTACGCGAGGAGCTGGTCGTGCGCCAGCACCGCGGCCTTGGGCTCGGCCGACGTGCCGCTGGTGAAGAGGAGCACCGCCGGCTGCTCCGGCTCGTCCGGGTACGCGTGCGGTGCGGCGGGCAGGCCGAGCCAGCTGGCGTCGGCGACGGTGGCCGGCTGGAGTCGCTCGAGGAGCTCCTCCCGCACCTCGGCGGGGAGGCGGTAGTTGATCGGCGCATATGCGACGCCGGCCCAGGCCGCTCCGAAGAGCGCCGCCGGCACGAGCGGCGACGTCTCGTCGACGAACGCCAGGGTGCGCGCACCGGTGGTCTCGACGTGGGCCGCGACGGCCTGGGCGAGATCGCGCAATCGCGCGTACGAGACGCCGTCGTCGAGCGAGCCGATCGCGATCCGATCGCCGAGACCGTCGGCAGCCATCTCCAGGAGCATGGCGATGTTCATGCGAGCGACTCCGCGATCTCGAATGCCCGCGCGCGCAGGTCGGCGGTGGGGACGACGTGATCGACGAGGCCACGGTCACAGGCCTCGGCGGCGGTGATCGTACCGTCGCGCAGCAGGAGCGAGAGAGTGGTGCGCCGCCCGGCGCGGCGGGTGATCGAGACGGTGCCACCCGAACCCGGGACGAGCCCGATGGCCTGCTCCGGGAGGCCGATGCGTGCGTCGTCGGCAGCCACGACGTGGGCGGCGAACGCGGGGAGCTCGATGCCCGCACCGAGGCAGGCGCCGTGGACGGCGACCACGAGCCGTTCTGCGAGCGCGGCGAAGCTCGCCGCGAGCGAGCGGCTGAGCCTGACGACGTGCGCGTGCACCGGATCGGGGAAGGTCGCGAACTCGTCGAGATCACCGCCGGAGCAGAAGGACGGTCCCTCGCCGCGCACCACGATCGGAGTCGGGGTCCATCGCGCCTCGGCGAGCGCGGCATGGAGCTGGTCGCGCATCGCGACGTCGAGCGCGTTGTGGCGATCCGCTCGCACCAGCACGATCTCGGTGATCCGCTCGTGCTCGTCGACGCGCACTCTGGGTGTGGCCGCATCGCCCGCCGGCGAGGGGTCGTGTCGGGCCCGCCACGCCTGGAACTCCGGACCGGACTGGAGCATGGAGTAGGTCGTCGACTCGGCGACGAGCCCGGCCTCGGTGCTCTCGCCCGGATGACGAAGCAGCAGCGCCGCGCTGACTGCCGCGAGCGGTGCCCGCGCGAACGCGGCACCGACGGCGTCAGCCGTCTCGGCGTCGGGGACGACGAGGTCGAGCGCGGCGTCGAGCGCAGCCGGAGCAGCACCGACACCGACCGTGAGTGCCGGGAGCGCGGTCAGGAGGCCGGGAGCGGCGGACGTGTCGCGCGGCCAGGCCCCGTCGAAGCGGACGAGCGTCGGACCGTCGACGACGTCGGCGAGCACGGCGTCGAGCGCCGTGCGGTCGGCGGAGAGGAGACCGGGGTCGAGCGTGACGACGGCCACGCGAGGTGCGTCAGTCGGACGAGGGGAGGGGCTTGGCCTGGGCGACCTCCATCGCCTGGCCGTGGCAGACGACCTCGCCGTCGCCTGCCTTGGTGACGAGGACCGTGCCCTCGCACTCGCCGCATTGGTAGCGCTTCCCCAGAAGGTTGCTCATGTCGGTTCCGATCGCCTCAGTCTGGGTCGCGGGGGAGCATCGTCGTGCCACAACACGAGACCGACTCGTCGGTGCCCTTCACGACGATGATCTCGGTCCCGCACTTCTCGCAGCGCAGCCGCGCTCCCACAGCCGTCGGTGCCATACGGGCAGACTATCGCCGCATGCCGACGCCCCCGGACCTGACCGACCTCACGCTCGAGCTCCGGGACGGGATCGCGGTCGTGACGCTCGATCGACCCGACCGGAAGAACGCGTTCACGGGCGCGATGGGTGACAGCCTCGGACGGGCGTACGCGCACTGCGATGCCGACGACGCCGTCCGCGTGGTCGTCGTCACCGGCGCAGGCGACGCGTTCTGCGCCGGCGCCGATCTCGCGCCCGCGGGCGACACGTTCGCGGCGCCGTCCGACCAGCCGTCCTCGCGCGGGGCGCGCGGCACCGCCCGCGAGCCCGAGAAGACGCCGTTCACCTCGTCACCGGTGCGGCCCGCGGCGTGGGAGGTCCGCAAGCCGGTGATCGCGGCGATGAACGGGCACGCGATCGGGATCGGCATGAGCCTGGCGATGCACTGCGACCTGCGGTTCATGGCGACCGGCGCCAAGTACGGCTTCGTCCACAACCGACGCGGCGTCCTGCCCGACGCGCACTCGCACTGGACGGTGCCCCGCGCCGTCGGGTTCACCCGCGCGGCCGATCTGCTGCTGTCCGGCAGGCACTTCACGGCCGAGGAGGCGGCGGAGATGGGCCTGGCCGCGCGCGCGCTCCCACCCGACGAGGTGCTCCCCGCCGCGCTCGACTACGCCCGGGACGTCGCGGTCAACACCGCGCCGCTCTCCGTCGCGCTGTCGAAGCGGCTCCTGTGGCACCAACCCGCGCTCGACGCGGACGAGTGTGATCGCTTGGAGACCGCGTACCACCGTGTGGTGATGGGTCGAGACGATGCGCGAGAGGGCGTGATGGCCTATCTTGAGCGACGCGAGCCGACGTGGACGCTCAGCCCGACCCGCGACTGGCCCGACGACGACTGATCGCGATCAGTCCCAGGGCACCGCTTCGCCGGGCGACGGCAGGCCCAGCATGTCGGCGAGGACGCGCGTGACCGCGTTGTTCTCGGCCATGTCGCTGTCGGCCGGGACGAGCTCGAACTCCACGAGCAGGTGCTTCAGGCGCATCATCACGACCGCGAACCGCAGGCCGCCGAAGATCTCGTAGAACTCGAGGTCGCGCGCGGTGCGACCGCTGGTCGCCTCGTAGCGCACCACCATCTCCTCACGGGTCGGGAAGCCCTCCATGCGGGGGGCGGGCATCCCTTCGTGGAAGTGGCGGTCGAGGAACAGCCACCACCCGAGGTCCATCATCGGGTCGGCGAGCGTCACCATCTCCCAGTCGACGACCGCCTTGACCCGGTGGTCGTCGCCGAACAGCTGGTTGTTGATGCGGGCGTCGCCCCAGCACAGGCCGATCTCGGGATCCGCGCTAGGCGCGTGCTCTCGCACCCACTCCAGGGCCGCCGCGGTGACCGGCGGTGGCGCCGACCCCGGGTCGGCCCACGCGTACGACGCCTCGTAGTAGCGCAGCTGCTGCTCGAAGCCGAGGCGCCCGTACTGCGGCTTGTCGAGGAACTCGAAGCGGAGGGCGCGCCAGTCGACGGCGTGCACCGCGGCGAGCGCGTCGATCCCGCTCTCCACGAGCGTGCGGCGCTGCTCGGGTGTCGACTCCTCGAGGAGCCAGCCACCGACCGTGTACGGCGGCGTGTCGGTCGGAGCCTTCGCATCGACCTTCGTCATCACGAAGAACGGCGCACCGAGGTATGAGTCGTCCTCCTCGAACCAGCGCATCGGCGGCACCGGAACGTCGGTCTTCGTGCCCAGGGCTTCGAGCACGCGGTACTGCGACTCGAAGTCGGCCTCGAGGAACACCGTGTGCTGTGTGGGCTTGACCCGCAGCACGAGCCCCTCGGTGCGGCGACCACCGTCGACCGTCCACGACGCGTCGAAGAGCAACGTCTCGTTCGAGAAGCCCGTGAACGCGGGCCCCGAGATCGTGCCGACCTCGACATCGGTCGCGCCGGGGATCCGGTCGGCGAGCCAGCCCGCGACGATGCCCCTTGCCTTCTCGAGGTCACGCTGCTCCGGGATCGGCACTGCTCCTCCTCCGCTCGTGGCGCTTCGCGCCGGGCCGCTCTGGCCGCCTCGGGCGGCGCAGGGTACCTGCGCCGCGACTCCTCGGCTCAGGTCCTGCGCTCGTGGCGCCGGGCGCCGCTCATACGACCGCACCCTGCTCGACGAGGTCTGCGGCTTCGTCGGCCGCGAAGCCCCAGGCGGCGAGCACCTCGGCCGTTCGGACCCCGGGGTGCACGGGGGGCTCGGGCTCGCCCAGAGGTGTGGCCGAGAACCGCGGCGCGGGAGCGGGCTGGGGCACGCCCGCGATCTCGCGGAACGTCGCGCGCGCCACGTTGTGCGGGTGCGCGGGCGCCTCCGTCGGTGCGAGCGCAGGCGCGACGCATGCGTCGAACCCCTCGAAGCGTGCCTCCCACTCGTCGCGGGTGCGCGTGCGGACGACGTCGGCGAACCGTCGTCGGAGCACGGGCCATCCGTCGCGGTCGTGCTGGTCGGGGAGCGCTTCGTGTGCGAGCCCGAGCCCCTCCAGCAGCTGCGCGTAGAACTGCGGCTCGATCGCGCCGACCGCGAGCCAGCCGCCGTCGGACGTCTCGTAGCTGTCGTACCAGGGTGCGCCGGTGTCGAGCAGGTTCGTGCCCCGCGGTCCCCAGTATCCCGACGCCCGCGCCGCGTAGAACGGCGTGAGCATCAGCGCCGCGCCGTCGACCATCGCCGCGTCGACGACCTGGCCCTCGCCGGTCCGTTCACGCGCGAGCAGCGCGGCCAGGATCCCGTAGGCGAGGAGCATCCCGCCACCGGCGAAGTCTGCCAGCACGTTGATCGGCGGCGTCGGCGGCTGGTCGGCCCGGCCGAGAGGCTCGAGCGCACCCGCGATCGCGAGGTAGTCGATGTCGTGGCCGGCCTTGTGGGCGAGCGGCCCGTCCTGGCCGTAGCCGGTGAGGCGGCCGTAGACGAGGCGTGGGTTGCGCGCACAGGCGACGTCGGGGCCGATGCCGAGGCGCTCGACGACGCCCGGCCGGAACACCTCGAACGTCGCGTCGGCAGCGTCGGTCAGGCGCAGGAACGCCTCGACGCCCGCGGCCGACTTGAGGTCGAGCCCGAGCGCAGCCTTCGACCGGTACATGGCGTTGGTCGCGGGGCGGGAGGTGTCGACGGCCCGGGCGGCATCGACCCGGTCGACGCGCAGCACCTCGGCCCCGAGATCCGCGAGGAGCATCCCGCAGAACGGTCCGGGTCCGAGCCCGAGCAGCTCCACGACGCGCACGCCCTCGAGCGGTCCACCGCGTCGGGCCGGCGCGGCGCTCATTCGCCGACCTCGACCGGCGGTACGAGGTCGCGCTGCAGCGAGACCCAGATGCCCTCGGCCTCGACCCGCAAGGTGTCACCGACGTGGAGCGTCCCCACGGCGTGCACGGTGCGCTCGCTGCGCGGCTCCGCGTGCGCTCGGTACACCACGTCCTGCCAGAGCGGCGTCGGCGCGCGGTACTTGAGCGTGAGCGTGCCGGTCATCGCGGGGCGCGCGAAGACGGCGGCGCTCGCGACGCCGAGCGCGAGGTCGAACGCCATGGCGAGGAGGCCGCCGTGGACGAGGCCGGGCATCCCTTCGGCGCGCTTGTCGTACGTGCCGGTCACCGTGACCCAGCCGTCGTCGTGCTGCTCGACGACGAGCGGTGGGGCGATCGGGTTGGCGTTCCCGAGCAGGGGATGGTGCGCGGCGACCGCCGGGTCGCGGAACTTGATCACCGAGAGGCCGTCGGTGCCGGCGTAGCGGCTCTGCACCGCGAACGGCTCGAGGGTCTCGGCGAGGCGGTCGAGGTCGGCGGCCGCGGCATCGAGCACCTCGGCCGGGGCACCCGAGGCGATCAGCGCGTTCACCAGCCGCCGTCCGGCGGCACCGGCGCGCAACGCCGCGGCGAGGCGCGGGTCGTCGTCGAGGTCATCGGAGGTCTGAGCGGGGCCGACCATGCGGCGGTGATCCTAAGGTCGGTCGCGCTCGCTCGGCCGCACGGTACGTGCGGCCGCCGTCCCGGCCGCTCGGCCGCTCCTAAACTGACGCGCCGTCACATCAGCTCGATCGAGAGGCCGCCCGCATGCCCCAGCCCGTCATCGTCGAAGCCGTCCGCACCCCCATCGGGAAGCGCAACGGCTGGCTGTCCGGCCTCAAGGCCGCCGAGACCCTCCGCCACGCGCAGCTGCAGGTGATCGCGCGCGCCGGCATCGACCCGATGCTCGTCGACGAGGTGATCGGCGGCTGCGTCACGCAGGCGGGGGAGCAGGGCTCCAACGTCACTCGCAACGCGTGGCTGTCGGCGGGCCAGGACCGGCTCCCGTACCAGACCGCGTGCACCACGGTCGACGCGCAGTGCGGCTCGGCGCAGCAGGCGAACCACATGATCGCCGGCCTCATCGCGGCCGGCGGCGTCGACATCGGCATCGCGTGCGGCATCGAGCAGATGAGCCACGTGCCGCTCGGCGCGAACGTCTACAACGGCCCGGGCACGACCAAGACCGACCCGTGGCCGTGGGACGACCCGCCCGAGGGCCAGTTCGGCGCCGCCGAGCGCATCGCCGACAACCGGGGCATCACGCGTGAAGACCTCGACGAGTGGGGCTTCCACTCGCAGCGCAAGGCGAAGCAGGCCTGGGACGAGGGCCGCTTCGAGCGCGAGGTCGCGCCGATCGAGACCCCGGTGCTCGGCGGCGACGGCCAGCCGACGGGCGAGACGCAGGTGATCTCGCGCGACCAGGGCCTGCGCGACACGACGATGGAAGGGCTCGCGAAGCTCAAGCCCGTCGTCGATGGCTACAAGCACACCGCGGGCACGTCGTCGCAGCTCTCCGACGGTGCCGCGGCGGTGCTCTGGATGAGCGAGGAGAAGGCGAACGAGCTCGGCCTGAAGCCGCGCGCCAAGCTGCTCCATCAGCTCGTCACCGGCACCGACCCGTACTACCTGCTCGACGGCCCGGTCGACGCGACCCGCAAGGTGCTCGACCGGTCGGGGATGGCGATGGCCGACTTCGACGTCTTCGAGATCAACGAGGCGTTCGCGGCGGTCGTGCTGAGCTGGGCGCAGGTGCACAAGCCCGACCTCGACCGCGTCAACGTGAACGGCGGCGCGATCGCCCTCGGCCACCCGGTCGGGTCGACCGGCTCACGCCTCATCACGACGGCCCTGCACGAGCTCGAGCGCACCGACGGCGAGCTCGCGTTGGTCACGATGTGCTGCGGCGGCTCGCTCGGCACCGCGAGCATCCTCCAGCGCCTCTAGAGAGAGAGCAGTGTTTTGGCGTCAGTAACACGCTCTCAGGGCGTGTTCCTGACGCCAAAGGATCACGCGAGCGGGCCCGTGCAGCAGCCGGGACTGGCGGGCTACTCGGTGACGTCGAAGCAGGCCTGGAGGAAGGCGGCAGCCTCGCGGATCGCGGCGCCCGCGGCCGAGGTCATGTCGTCCATCGCCAGGAAGCCGTGGATCATGCCGGCATAGCGCGACGTGATCACCTCGACGCCCGCGGCGCGGAGTCGCTCGGCATACGCCTCACCCTCGTCGCGCAGCACGTCGTACTCGGCGGTGATCACGAGCGCGGGTGGTGCCGTCGAGAGGTCGTCGACGCGCATCACCGACGCGTACGGGTCGTCGCGGTCGCCGTCGGGTCCGAGGTAGAGGTCCCAGAACCACCGCATGGTGTCGGCGGTGAGCAGATAGCCCTCGGCGTTCGTCGCGAACGAGTCCGTGTCACACGCCGCGTCGATGACGGGATAGATGAGCACCTGAGCGGCGAGCCCGGGTCCACCGTTGCGCGCGGCGAGGGCCGTCGCTGCTGCCAGGTTCCCGCCGGCGCTGTCGCCGGTGACCGCGATGCGCGCGGGGTCGCCCGCGAGCTCGGCCGCGTGCACCGTGAGCCAGTGGATGACTGCCATGCAGTCGTCGAGCGCGGCGGGGAATCGGTGCTCCGGCGCGAGTCGGTAGTCGACGCTCACGACGACCGCGTTCGCCGCGTTCGCGAGCCGACGGCAGACGCGATCGTGCGTGTCGAGGTCCATCATCACGAATCCGCCGCCATGGAAGTACGCGACGACGGGCGACGTCGCGCCGGGATCCGGGTCGTAGACGCGCACCGGGATGTCTCCGGCCGGGCCGGGCAGCGTGCGGTCCTCGACGACCTCGACGGGCTCGGCGTCCTTCGCGCCCATGTGCGCGAACAGCGCCGACTGGTCGCGCACCTGCTCGATCGGGGATTCGAAGATCGGGCGTAGGTCGGCCCCGTTCACGCCGTCGACGTACGGCTGGAGCTCCGGGGCGACGGGCATGGCCGAGGAGCCTTGCATGCAGCCCCGCGCCGACGGTGGACCTCGTCGCCCGCCCGCGAGACGCACGAGGCCCGCGACCGGGCGACCGGGCGACCGGGCGACCAGTCGGTCAGTCGGTCAGTCGAGCGATGCCCAGAACGACTCGAGGGCCGCCGCCGCCTCCCGGGGGCGCTCGACGGGCGCCCAGTGGGCCGCGTCGAGCACGACGAGCTGGGCGCCGGTGACCTCCGTGAACCGCTCGCCCGATGCGACGGCGCCGAAGGGATCGGCGGTGCCCCAGATGACGAGGCCGGGCCGTTCGGCGGGGCCCGTCGGCGACCATTCTCGGGCGATCTCGGTCGCCGATCGGTAGAGGTCGAGGATGCACCCCTTCATCGTGTCGTCGACCGCCTCGGCCGCGTCCGCCGCGCCCGGGTGGCCCGCGTCGCGCAGCGCGTCGGCGACCGCGTCGCCGGTCATGAGCTCCATGATCTGCTCGCCGACCTCGGGCGTCTGCCACTGCAGCGCAAGGTCGTGCCAGGCGAAGCGGCCCGTGACTGCGCCGTCGGCCATCGCGAAGGAGCGGAGCAGCTCGGGGCGCGTCAACGCGACGCGCTGGGTGAGCAGCGAGCCCCAGTCGTGGCCGACGAGGTCGACCGGCTCACCGAGCGCGTCGATCTGGTCGGCGACCCAGCCGGCGTACTCGTCCTTCGTCGCACCGAAGCCGTGGGGGAGCGGGCACCCGAACCCGGGGAGTGCGAGCGTGATGACGTCGTCGCGCGTCAGCGCCGCGAGCAGCGGGTCCCACATCGCCGCCGTGTCGGGAACGCCGTGGACGAGGACTGCAGGCATGCGCTTCCTTGGGTGCTCGACGTCTCAGGTGGCGGGAGCCGACGCGCCGGTGGCGACGTCCTTGGCCCAGCGGTAGTCGGGCTTGCCGCTCGGGGAGCGGACGATGCGGTCGACCGGGTGGATCTCGCGCGGGAGCTTGTAGCCCGCGATGAGCGTGCGGCAGTGCTCCTGCAGCGACTCGAGGGTGAGGTCGGTACCTTCGCGCGGCTGCACGACCGCGGCGACGCGTTGACCCCACCGGTCGTCGGGCACGCCGACGACCGTGCAGTCGTAGACGTCCGGGTGCGACTTGACCGCGGACTCGACCTCTTCGGGGTAGATCTTCTCGCCCCCCGAGTTGATCGACACCGACCCGCGACCGAGGAGTGTGATCGTGCCGTCGGCTTCGACGGTCGCGAAGTCGCCGGGGATGGAGTAGCGCGACCCGTCCGACGCGGTGACGAACGTCTCCGCGCTCTTGACCGGGTCCTTGTAGTACTCGAGCGGGATGTTGCCCCGCCGCGCGACCTTGCCGATGACGCCCGAGCCGGCCTCCACGATGTCGAGGTCGTCGTCGAGGACGACGGTGTCCATGATCGGTGTGACCGTCGGGCCGCCCTTCATCGCCGTCTTGCCCTTCTCGATCATCGCGTAGCCGTTCGAGCCGCTCTCCGACGCTCCGATGGCCTCGGTGAGGATGACGTTCGGGAAGCGCTCGATGAAGAGGTCCTTCACCGAGGGCGAGAACAGCGCCGCGGTGCTCGACAGCGAGAACCACGACGAGAGGTCGAGGTCCTTCACCTCGGGGTCGTCGAGCGCCTCGAGCAGCGGCCGCGCCATCGCGTCGCCGGTGATCATCGTCGCGTTGACCTTCTCGGCCGCGATGAGCTTCCACACCTCGACGGCGTCGAACCTCGAGACGAGGCAGATCTTGTTGCCGACGAAGGAGCCGCCCATCACGCCCCACTGCGTCGCTCCGTGCATCAGCGGTGCGATCGGGAGCATGGTCATCTGCGTGGGGTTGGCGAGGCCCTTCTCGACCATCGCCTCGGGCCGGTCGACGCGGGTGTTGGCGACCGGATCGATGCCGCCGCCGAGCGCGAAGAACACGTCCTCGTGACGCCAGACGACGCCCTTGGGCATGCCGGTGGTGCCACCCGTGTACAGGATGTAACGGTCGTCGGGCGAGCGCTCCCCGAAGTCGCGCTCGGGTGAGCCGCTGGCCATCGCGTCCTCGTACGCGACCGAGTCGAGCCCGCCGAGGTCCGCGCCGCTGCCGTCGTCGATCACCACCGAATGCGTGAGCAACGGCAGCCGGTCGAGCACGCCGCGCACCCGAGGCGCGAACTCGCGCTCGTAGACGAGCGCCTTCAGGTCGGCGTTGTCGAAGAGGTACGCCAGCTCCTCCTCGACGTAGCGGTAGTTGATGTTGATCCACGTCGCCCGCACCTTGAACACGGCCCATGCCGTCTCGACCCACTCGACCGAGTTGAGGGCGTAGATGCCGACGTGGTCGCCGGGTTGCACGCCGTTCGCGGTGAGGTGATGGGCGAGGCGGTTCGCCCGCGCCTCCATCTCGGCGTACGTGCGCCGCTCGCCGTCGCAGACGACGTACTCGCGGTCGCCGAAGTGGTCCACCGCGTTCTCGAACAGGTCGGCCAGGTTGAAGTGCATGTGCTCCGCTCTCGGCGCAGACGAACGCTTCCGGTCTCCGAATCTAGGGGACGACCTGACGGGTCGTCAGTCCGGCGCCCTCAGGTCGTGAGGTCGGCGAGGACGCGAAGCGTCGGGTCGTCGTGGGTGCCGACCAGGAGCGTCGTCACGGGGGTCTTCCGCCACGCCTCGAGGCGCTCGGCGATGCGCTCCTTGGGGCCGACGAGCGAGATCTCGTCGGCGAACGCGTCGGGCACGGCGTCGATCGCCTCGTCCCGCTTGCCCTCGAAGAAGAGGTCCTGGATCCGGAACGCCTCCTCCTCGTAGCCCATGCGCGCCATGAGCTCGGTGTGGAAGTTCTTGGTCTTCGCGCCCATGCCGCCGATGTAGAAGCCGAGGGTCGCCTTGACCGGCCACAGCGCGGTCGCGACGTCGTCGGCCACGCTCACGAACACGTTCACCGCGACCTCGAAGCCGGGCTCGGGATCGGCCATCGCGTCCCCGTACACGTCGGTGCGGTACGGCGAGTAGTAGAGGGGCACCCAGCCGTCGGCGATCTCCGCGGCGAGCGCGACGTTCTTGGGTCCCTCGGCGCCGAGGAAGATCGGGATCTCGGTGCGCAGCGGGTGCGTGATCATCTTCAACGGTTTGCCGAGCCCCATCGCACCCTCGCCCCGGTAGGGGAGCGGGTAGTGCGGGCCGGCGCTCTCGACGGGCTGCCGGCGAGCGAGCGCGTCGCGCACGATCTGCACGTACTCGCGGGTCCGCGCCAGCGGCTTGCTGAACGGCCGCCCGTACCAGCCCTCGACGACCTGTGGCCCCGAGACCCCGATGCCGAGGCAGGCCCGTCCTTCGGACAGCCCGTCGAGCGTCATCGCGTGCATGGCCATCGCGGTGGGGGTGCGCGCCGAGATCTGCGCGATCCCGGTGCACAACCGCACCTTCGACGTCGCCGCGGCGACCGCGGCGAGCGGGGAGAACGCGTCGGAGCTCCACGACTCGCCGGTCCAGATCGAGTCGAAGCCGAGCCCCTCCGCGTACGTCGCGCGCTCGACGAGCTCCCGTGCCGGACGGGGTTCCGCGGTCCAGTACCCGAACTGCAGGCCGAGCTTCAGGTCAGTTGTCACGGTCGGGCACCGTAGTCCCCGACTGCCGACTGCCGACTGCCGACTGCCGACTGCCGGCTGCCGAGGAGGACGAGGGGTCAGGTGAGGTCGCGGAACGGGGTGTCGCGGTCGAGCCGCGGCTCGGGCGGGAGACCCAGCGCGCGCTCGCCGATCATCGTGCGGTGGATCTCGTCGGTGCCCCCGCCGATGCTCGCCCAGAAGCGGTTGAGCATGACGGTCTGCCAGAAGCCGTCGCGCGGGGCGTCGGACGCGGCGAGCATCCCCGCTGCGCCGAGCAGCGCGACCGCGAGCTCGCCCTTGGCGCTGCGGTCGCGTGACCACGGCACCTTGAGGATCGAGCCGTCGAGGCTGGGCGCGCGCCCGGCGAGCAGATCGCCCTGCAGGCGGTCGCGCATCCACTCGAGGATCTGCTCGCGCTCCCAGACCCGCGCGAGCTCTTGTCGCGTTCGCGGGTCGTCGAGCCGGTCCTGCGTCCGCGCGAGGTCGAAGAGCGCGGCGGCGCCCGAGTCGGCCTGGGTCGAGCCGCCGATGAGCGCCGACTCGTTCGCGAGGGTCGTGCGCGCCGGGCCCCAGCCTCCGTCGATCTCGCCGACGACGTTCGCCACCGGCACGCGCACGTCGGTCAGAAAGACTTCGTTGAAGTGCGCGGCCCCGGTGATCTGACGCAATGGCCTCACGTCGATCCCCGGCGTCGCCATGTCGACGAGCAGGTACGAGATGCCGCGGTGCTTGGTCGCGTCGGGGTTCGTGCGGACGAGCAGGATCGCGAGATCGGCGTGACGCGCGCCCGACGTCCAGACCTTCTGCCCAGTGACCACGAGCTCGTCACCGTCGCGGTCGGCGCGGGTGCGCACTCCGGCGAGGTCGGAGCCGGCACCGGGCTCGCTGAACAGCTGGCACCAGACCTCGTCGGCGCGCAGGAGAGGGCGGAGGTACCGCGCGCGCTGCTCGTCGGTGCCGTGCGCGAGCAGTGTGGGCCCGACGAGCGCGATGGTCGACGCGACGAAGCCCGACGACACGTCGAACGCGGCCTGCTCCTGGTCGAACGCCACCGACTGCGCCGGTGTGCCGCCGCGCCCGCCGTGCTCCCTCGGCCACGTGATCCCGGCCCACCCGCCGTCGAAGCGCGTGCGCTGCCAGGCGCGGCAGCGCTCGAAGTGCTCGCACTCGGCGTCCCAGGTCGCGTCGCGGGGCCCGTGCGACCAGTCGCCGTCGCCCCGGCGCGGCTCGGCATGGGCCGAGAGCCACGCCACCGCCCCGGCGCGGAAGGCCTCGAGGTCGCTCACCGTCGAGACTCTAGACGTCGACTCTGGACAGATGTCCAGACAGGGGTCTAGGATCGGGCCGTGGCCGACACGGGCACCCGGGGCGAGACCGACTTCAGCGCATCCATGACCGCGCGGATCACCACGTTCGACGGTCAGACGCCGCTCCAGGTGCTCGCCGAGCAGGGCGACGCCCGCCCGACGCCGCTGACCTCGCTCGAGCGGTTCCCGTACTACACCGCCTTCCCCTACGCGTGGTACTTCGCCGCGTACTCCGAGGACGTCGGAGTGGGCGAGGTGCACACCGCGCGCTGGCTCGCGCGTGACCTGGTCATCTGGCGCGGCGACGACGGCGCGCCGCACGTGATGGACGCGTACTGCCCGCACATGGGTGCGCACCTCGGCTACGGCGGGCGCGTCGAGGGCTGCAACCTGGTGTGCCCGTACCACTGGTGGGAGTACGACGGTGACGGCCGCAACGTCCGGATCCCCTACGCCGACGCGCCGAATCGCAAGGCGCGCGTCCGGTCGTACCCGACGGTCGACCGCAACGGGCTGATCATGTTCTGGTACCACCCGACCGGCGCGCCGCCGGCATGGGAGCTCCCTGAGCTCCCGGAGGTGACCGACCCGGCGTGGGCCGACGAGCTCCGTGCCGAGTGGGACGTGCGCTGCCCGTGGCAGGAGATGGCGGAGAACGGCCCCGACTACGTGCACCTGCGGACCGTGCACGGCGCGGCCGAGGTCCCGGAGGTCGAGAGCCTCACGTACGAGGGGCCGGCGAGCCGGCTGCGCTCGAAGGTGAGCTTCTCGACGCCGCGCGGCCCGCACGAGGGACGCATCGACACCGACGCGTGGGGCCCCGGCTTCGCCATCGCGCGCTTCTCCGGGATCACGCCGGCCGTCTTCATGAGCCTCACGACACCGATCGACTGGGAGCTCACCCGCTCGATCAAGCTCTACCGGGTGAAACGCCTCGGCGACACCGACGAGGCGCGTGCGCACACTCGCCGCGTCGGCGACGCACTCGTCCGCGACCTGCGCAAGCAGATGGAAGAGGACATCGTGATCTTCGATCACAAGATCTGGGTCGACCCGCCCGCGCTCGCGCCCGACGACGGGCCCATCGTGCGGTTCCGCACGTGGGCGTCGCAGTTCTACGTCGCGGGCGATTCGGTCGCGGCGGGACGGGACGCGAGGCGGTGAGCGCCGACACGCAGCCGTCGGGCACGGAGGTCGCCGACCTGTCCGGTGGCGACGAGGAGTACCGCATCGCCGCCGACGACGAGACCGAGCGCCGGGAGTACGAGCGCCTGCGGGCGCTCGGGCGGTTCCGCGACCCGACGACGATCGAGGCGCTGGCCGCGACCGGCATCGGGCCGGGATGGCGCTGCCTCGAGGTGGGCGCGGGCGCAGGCACGATCTCGGCCTGGATGGCCGAGCAGGTCGGGCCCGAGGGATCGGTGCTGTCGACCGACGTCGACCTGCGCTTCCACGGCGAGCCGGTGGGCAACACCGAGATCCTCCGTCACGACATCACGACCGACCCGCTGCCCGACGGCGAACTCGATCTCGTGCACGCGCGCGCGGTGCTCCAGCACGTCGCAGAACGCGAGCTCGCGCTCGAGCGCATGATCGGTGCACTGAAGCCGGGCGGTTGGCTCGTGGTCGAGGACGGCGACATGCGCGCGTTCGAGGCGCAGCCGCTGCCCGAGCCGTTCGGCTCGCTCCACCTCCTGATCCTCCAGGCCGGCGCGCAGCAGGCCTTTCGCGACCCGAACTTCGGGGCGCGCCTCTTGCGGCTCGTCCAGGACCACGGGCTCGTCGACGTCGAGGCGCGCGGGATCGTGGAGACGATGCGCGGGGGAGAGGCGAGCGGTGAGTGGTGGTTCCTCGCGATCGAGCACGTGCGCGACCGGATCGTCGACGCCGGCGTGGTGTCGGCCGGGGACTTCGACGCGGCGCTGGCGATCGCGCGCGCTCCCGGCTTCGCGATGCTCGGGCCGACCTCGATCCAGGTCTCCGGGCGCAAGCCGTGACCGACGCTGCGCCGGTCGTGACGAGGCGCGCGCTGCGGGCCGATTCTGTGGCGACACGTCAGCGAGTCATCGAAGGCGCGATCGAGCTCGCGCGCACCGCACCGCTCGGCGATATCACGATGCGTGACATCGCGCGTGCAGCCGCCGTGTCGACCGCGACGGCGTACACGTACTTCGCGTCGAAGGAGCACGTGTACGCCGAGGCCTACCTCGACGGTGTGCGCACCCTGACGGAGAGTGTCCGCTCGCATCCACCGCGCGGTGCGACGGCGGCGGATCGCGTGGCCGCGCTGCTCCGACGTGCGGTGCGCGGCGCCGCCGCGACCGGGGATGTGGTGCAGGCGACCGCGATCTCGCTCGCGTCATCCGACCCCGCGGTCGCGACGCTCCGGCCGATGGTCGATGACGCGTTCGCGGAGTGGATGGACGTCGCGCTCGACGGGGCGAAGATCGTCGATCGCGACGACGTGGTGAAGCTCCTCCAGCTCACGATGTTCGCGTCGTTCGTCGCCGTCGCCCACGGACGGCTCACCCTCGCCGACGCGGGACGACTGCTCGAGCACGCGGTGCGGAGGCTCGTGGTCGACGCCTGACCCCCGTGTCAGGTTGGCGCCGCGATGCCGGAGGCTGGTTGACTGCCGTCCGCCATGGACCGCACCCCCGTCATCGTCGGAACCGGACTCTCGGAGTACCCCGTCGCCCCTGATCTCGACGGCGTGCAGCACCACGCGCTCGCGGCCCAGCGGGCGATCGCCGATGCCGGGATCGAGAAGTCGGAGATCGACGGCTACGTCGGCGCCGGCGGCGCCGGCGGGATGATGGTCGACGACGCCGTCACGATGGCCGAGTACCTGCGCATCGATCACCGCTACATCGACAGCACGATGACCGGTGGCTCGTCGTTCGAGTTCCACGTCCAGCATCTCGCCGCCGCGATCCGAGAGGGGCTCTGCGACACCGCGCTCGTCACGTACGGGTCCGACCAGCTCACCAAGATGGGTCGCAAGCTCGGCACCGGCGGGTTCCAGCGCGCGGGCCAAAAGGTGCCCGGTCCGCTGCAGTACGAGGCGTCGTACGGCGGGTCGCTCGTCGGCTCGTACGCGATGCACGCGATGCGCCACATGCACGAGTACGGGACGACGTCCGAGCAGCTCGCAGAGATCGCAGTCGGCGTGCGCGAGTTCGCGGCGATGAACCCGAAGGCGATGTACCGCGATCCGATCACCGTCGACGACGTCGTCAACAGCCGGATGATCGCCGACCCGCTGCACAAGCTCGACTGCTGCGCGATCACCGATGGCGGCGGGGCGTTCATCATGACGACGGCGGAGCGCGCGAAGGACCTGAAGCAACAGCCCGTCTACGTGCTCGGCGCGGCCGGTGCGCAGACCCACTGGAACGTCTGCCAGCAGCCCGACTTCACGACGTCGGCCGGCGCGAAGGCCGGGCCGGTGGCGTTCGGGCGCGCGGGGGTCACGCACGACGACATCGACATGCTGATGTTCTACGACTCCTTCACGATCACGTGCCTGATCCTCCTGGAGAGCCTCGGCTTCGTGCCGCAGGGTGACGGCGGACCGTTCGTCGCCGAGGGCCACCTCAAGCGCGGCGGCAAGTGGCCGCTCAACACCGACGGTGGCGGGCTCTCGTCGTGTCACCCCGGCATGCGCGGCATCTTCCTCATCATCGAGGCGGTGCGGCAGCTCCGCGGCCTCGCCGGTGAGGCGCAGGTGCCCGACTGCGAGGTCGCGCTCGCCGCGGGCTCCGGCGGCTGGCTGAGCTGCATCGGCGTCGTGATCCTCGGCAAGGACGCACCGTCGTGACGGAGCGGCCGAGATGACGGAGCGGGAGGTCCGGACGGTGGAGGAGTGGACGAAGCCGCTCCCGCAGCCCGACAACATCAGCGCGCCGTACTGGAAGGCGGCCTCGGAGGGGCGACTCCTCATCCAGGAGTGCCCGAAGTGCGGGCACCGGCAGTGGTACCCGCGTGCGCTGTGCACCGCGTGCAGTGCCGACACCGAGTGGCTGGAGTGCTCCGGGCGCGGCACGGTGCACACGTTCACGGTGATCCGCCAGATGGGCATGCGCCCGTTCCGCGACGAGCTCCCGTACGTCGTCGGGATGATCGAGCTCGACGAGGGTCCGATGATCTTCGGGAACGTCACCGACTGCGACGCCGAAGCCGTGGCGATCGGGATGCCCGTGGAGCTCTTCTTCACCAGGGCCGACGACGAGATCGGCGTCCCGAGCTGGAAGCCCGCCACCACCTGATCGCCACGCCGCCCCGACGCCACGACCCTCCCCGCCACGCCGCGACTGTCGAGGGCGCCGCGCCGGTTACCGTATGAGCGCTCGCCCGCACCCACCCACCTCCTCGGGAGCCACCATGCGCAAGCTCGTCTCGTTGATCGCCGTCGCCGCACTTGCCGGTGGCCTCGCGCTGGTCGTCGCCGCGCCGGCGGGCGCCTCGGCCGCGGCCAAGACCAGCAAGTTCTGCAAGCAGCTGAACAAGTTCGACACCAGCGGCCTCGGGAACCCGACGTCCGAGCAGAGCGCCCAGAAGTACGTCAAGCAGCTCAAGAAGCTCGAGAAGAGCGCCAAGGGCAGCACCAAGGACGCGATCGGCGAGCTGGTCGACGCTTACGAGCGCCTCGCCGACGGCGACAGTGCGCAGGACGTCTTCGGCAACAGCGACTTCGCGAACGCGGCCGCCACGTTCGGCCTCGCGATCGTGAAGTGCGGCCTGTCGAGCATCCCCGACATCACGCTGCCCGACCTGCCCGGGAGCTGATCGACCGGGAGCTGATC
>JBBDWT010000048.1:28657-36456 GCA_040902705.1 Acidimicrobiia bacterium
CCGGGAGCTGATCGCCCGGCAGCCGATCACCCGGGCGGCGCTCGGTGGTCGCCGGCCGAGCTATCGGGGGCGGGTGCCGTCCCGGGGTGCGATGAACACGATCTCGGCCTCGGCGAGCCGTTCGCCGTCGCACGACGACGTCCCCCACACGAAGATCTTGCGGCCTTCCACGCGGAGCACGCCGGCTTCGTAGTCGATCCTCTTCCCGAGCGGCGTCGGTCGCAGCATCTTCACCGTCAGCGTGCCGGTGTACCCGGCGAGGCCCGACAGCGTCTGCGCGGAGCCCATGAGGTCGTCGAACGCCGCGGCGACGAACCCACCGTGCACGTGCCCTGCGGGTCCCTCGTACGCCGGTGAGTAGGTCGCGCACCCGATGGCGACGTCGTCGTGCATCTCCCACTGGACGGGCGCGGCGAGCGGGTTCGACCGGCCGCTGATCCCGCTGCGCTCGAGCAGTGCACCGTCGTCGCCGCCGACGGAGCCGAGCCCGCCCTTCGCGTGCAGCGACGGCAGCGGCGCGAGGCGTTCCGACAGCGCGTCGACGCCGGCGCTGAGCGCGTCGACCTCGGTGAGATCGGCGCACTCGTGCACGTCGAGGTGCGCAGTGAGCTCGATGAGGCGCTTCACCGCGCCGACGAGGGCATGCTTCGACGCGCGCGGTGAGTCTTCCTCCGGGTCGTGCGCGTCGTAGGTCGATCGGGCGTCGGGCGGCAGCGTCACGCGGACGAGCCT
Organism: Acidimicrobiia bacterium; assembly: GCA_040902705.1. Lineage (GTDB taxonomy): Bacteria > Actinomycetota > Acidimicrobiia > IMCC26256 > PALSA-555 > DATBSK01. Next base: position 29,390 of record JBBDWT010000048.1, read on the forward strand.
AGGAGGGCCGCGGTCCGCGCCTCCGCGGTGGTCGCGGCCCGCAGCGGGTGGTCGCGGCCCGCAGCGGGCGTCAGTCGTACCGCGGGGACGGGATCGTCCGGATGCCCTCGCCCTCGGCGATCAGCTGGACCAGCCCGGAGTCGTCGCCGGCCAGGAGCGTCGCCACCGCGTCGGCGACCGTGTCCGGGCTGAGGAAGGCGCGACGGTGCTCGTCCGCCAGATCCTTGCGAGCGCCGGCGACCATCGGCGTGTCGATCCCGCTCGGGCAGATGGCGTTGAGCCGCACCCCGGCGCGCCGCAGCTGGGGTGCGACGCTGCGCACGAACCCGACGACGCCGTGCTTCGACGCGGCGTAGACGGGATCGCCGCCGTAGGGGATGAGACCCGCGAGCGACGCCGTCACCGCGATCGACCCTCCACCGTGCTCGATCATGAGCGGAGCCAGCGCGCGGACCCCGAGGATCACACCGTCGAGGTTCACCCGGAGCAGCGCGAGCGACCGGTCGAGCGGCGCGTCGAGGAAGTGCGTCTCCTCGGTCGCGGTGAGGATTCCCGCGTTGAGGTGCGCGAGCGCGACGCCGTGGGGCGTGAGCTCGGCGGCGAGCGCGTCCCATCCGGCGGGGTCGCCGACGTCGAGGTGCACGAAGCGGCCGCCGACGTCCTCGGCGACCTCGGCGCCGGTGGCGTCGTCGACGTCGACCACGACGACCGCGGCGCCGTCGCGGGCGAGTCGCCGTGCGCTCGCGGCGCCGACGCCGGATGCCGCGCCGGTCACGACCGCGATCCGTGCGGCGCTCACGGTTCCAGGACGACCTTGATCGCGCCCGAGGCCCGGTCGGCCGCGACCTCGAACGCTCGGGCCGCCTCGTCGAGCGGGAACCGGTGCGTGATCATCACGTCGGCGATGCTCGGGTCGGAGGCGAGCAGTGCAGCCGCGTCGTCGAGGTCGCGGCCGTCCTCGTGCGTCCCGTAGGTGATGGCCCAGCGGAACCCCAGCTCCTTCATCAGCGCGGGGACGCCGGGCAGCGTGACCGGCGTCCAGTGCGTGCTCAGGAAGAGGACGAGCCCACCCGGGCGGCAGAGGTCGACCGCCGTTGCCAATGCCGCGTCGGTGCCCGCGCACTCGACGACGACGTCGTACTCGCCGTCGACCGTCGCGGTCGCGCCGAGTCGGTCGCCCGCGAGCCGTTGGTGCTCGTGACGCGCGACGAGCGCGACCTCTCTGGCGCGAGCGCGCGCGGCCGCGACGGCTGCGAGGCCGATGCTGCCGGCGCCGACCACCGCGACGCGCGCGCCGTCGGCCGTGCCCGCGAGCCGAAGGCCGTGGACGGCGACGCCGAGAGGCTCGACGAGACAGGCGTCGGCCGCGGTCAGACCGTCGGGGCAGGCGACGAGCTGCGACTCGTGCACGACGATGGAGTCGGACATCCCGCCGTCGGCGCCGACACCCCGGGTCCGCACCGACATCGATCGACACCGGTGGCCCTGACCGGTGAGGCACTGGTCACAGCGGCCACACGGGTCGTTGGGATCGATCGCGACGGCCGAGCCGTCGTCGAGGACGCCGCCGAGCTCGTGGCCGAGCGTGATCGGGATCGGTCCGAAGCCGATCATGTGGAGGTCGGACCCGCAGATCGCCGCCGACCGCACGCGCACGCGCACGTCCGAACCGCTCGGATCGGCCGCAGGATCGGAAACGTCGGGAACGTCGAGCACCTCGATGCCGCGCTCGGTGTTGCGCACCCCCCGCATCGTCGGGCTCCTCCGCGCGATGATCGTTGGCGCTGGAGTGTAGGGGGGAGCACTGTTGGGCACGACCGTGATGCCCGCCGCGCGGCTCGCGTCATGGGAGCGCGCGCGATGAAGCCCGTGCGATGAGTGCATCGGTGCGTGCCGGGGTGTTCACCGGCGACGGGAGTTGGGACGTGCGCGAGATGCCGGTGCCCGCAGCACCTGACGGGGGCGCCGTGCTGCGGGTCGAGGCCGTTGGGCTCTGCGGGAGTGACCTCGCGCAGGTGCACGGCGGGATCGGTGTGCCCGGCGAGGTGTTCCCCGTCGTGCCGGGCCACGAGATCGTCGGGAGCATCGAGCAGATCACGCCGGAGGCGGCAGCCGCGTGGCGACTCGCCGAGGGCGATCGGGTCGTCGTCGACGAGATCGTCAAGTGCGGTGAGTGCCGGGCGTGCCGGGTGGGTGACCCCGACTGCACCGCGATGCACGTGTACGGCTACACCCTCGGGCTCGACCGCGACTCGGGCTGCTGGGGCGGGTACGCGGAGCGGATGGCGCTGCTCCCGCGGACGAACCTGCACCGCGTCCCGAGCGACGTCGCGGTCGAAGAGCTCACGATGTTCGAGCCGCTCGCGAGCGCCGTGAACTGGGCGGAGCGTGCCGGCGTGAAGCTCGGTGACACCGTCGTGATCCAGGGCCCGGGTCATCAGGGCCTCGCCTGCCTGATCGCGGCGCGTGCCGCCGGCGCGACCACGGTCATCGTCACGGGGACGGCTGCGGATGCAGTGCGCCTGGAGGCGGCGCGCGCGCTCGGTGCGGACGCGACGATCGACGTCGAGTCGGAGGATCCGGTCGCACGCGTCGGCGAGCTGACCGGTGGGCACATGGCCGACGTCGTGATGGACGTCGCCGCGGTGGTGACGGCGACGATCCCGCTCGCGGTCAACCTCGTGAAGACACGAGGCACCGTGCTCCTCGCGGGCCTCAAGCACTTCGCACCCGTCGAGGGGCTGATCACCGACCTGATCGTGCTGCGGTCGATCACGCTCGTCGGTGGCGCGGGCTTCACGCCCGCGTCGATGCGCGTCGCCGTCGACCTGCTGACCAAGGGTGGCTTCGACCGGTCCGTCCTGGTCGGCGACGTCGTGACCCTCGACACCCTCGACGAGGGGATGGCCCTGCTCGCCCGCACCGCGGACCACGACAGCGTCCACGTCAGCCTGGTGCACGCCTGACCCCAGGCCACGCGAGGGACGGGGCGGGTGCTCAGCCGCCGGTGATCTCGGAGGGCTGGATGCCGAGGTATCGCTCGAGGTTCCGGTGCAGGCTCTCGATGCGGATCTCTTCGTGGGACAGGGTGAGGTGCGTGAACCCCGGCTGGTGCAGGCCGCGCTGCACGTGCTGGAGGTTGGCGATGTCCTGGTTGAAGACGCCGCCGACATCGGCGGTCGCGGCGTCCATCGTCACGTCGACCGGGCGGTCGCGGTCGGCGCCGGCGGGGACGCGCGACAAGAAGATCAGGTCGAGGAAGCAGTCGTCGGGCGTGGCGCCGGGACGGGTCCGCACGACGGCGAGGCTCTCGACGAGGAACACCGGCGAGATGTTCGGGAAGCAGTTGTACTGGTGCAGGTCGGTGACCTGCGCGTCGTCGAACGCACCCAGGTCGACGCCCCGCGCGATGCACTGCTCGCGGATCATCCGCGCCAGCAGTGCGCGCACCGACTCGCCCGTGACGCGCTCGGGGACGGGCCCCGGGTCCTCCCGGCCCGACTTCCCGACCCGTTCGCCCTGCGTCGCGACGAACGACTCCCAGATCTCCTGATCGGAGGCGCCGTCGCGCAGTCGCGGGCTCGCGATGCCGTACGGCTGGTTGAGCGTGCCGTGGCGCTCCCAAGCTTCTTGCGGGCCGTTGACGTCGTCGGTCGACGGGATCATCTGCCGGTGGATGCCCTGCACGTGGTACGTCTCGCTGAACGCGTCGATGCCCGCCTTCCAGTTGCAGGCGAGCGGGACCGTGACGATGGCGCGGCACGCGTACTCGTCGGGTCGCAACCAGGCGGTGCGCGTCGGCACCGGCTCGAGGAACTCCGCCAACGGCTCGGCCTCGGCGTCGAGGTTGACGAACACGAGCGCGCCCCAGGTGTCGACCTGCACCTCGCGCAGCGCGTACTCGTCGTTTCGGATCACGCCGAAGCCCTTGCGCGAGGGGACCTCGCGCAAGCAGCCGGTGAGGTCCCAGCACCAGCGGTGGTAGACGCAGCGGATCTCGGTGCGTCCGGTGCCCGACCCGTTGCACAGCTCGTTGCCGCGGTGCAGGCAGACGTTCTGGAACGCGCGGAGCACACCGTCGTCACCGCGCACGAGCATCACCGAGAGCGGGCCGCACGTGTACTCGTACCAATCGCCGGGGTCGCGGACGTGGTCGACGGAGCACGCGAGCTGCCAGACGTGCGGCCAGAGGCGCTCGGTCTCGAGCGCGGTGAACTCGGCGGACGTGTAGCGCGAGGCGGGGACGAGCACCGGTGTGCGTTGGGCGCTGACCTCGCCGATCGTCGAGCCGACAGGTGCCTCGTCGGTCAGCTCGCCCGCGTACGCCGGGCCCCCCGGTGTCGCGTCCCGGATGGTCGTCACGAGCGACACGTTATGTCCCGGCGGCCGTATCCTGCTGCCGTGCCCCCCACGCTCGTCGGCCCGACGATCTCCGCCGACTCCCACGTCACCGAGCCGCCGGAGGCGTACGCGCAGATCGACCCGCGATTTCGCGACCGCATGCCCGTGCTCGTGCACCTCGACGACATGGGCGCGACGATGATCACCGACCCGGGGAGCGCGCACCAGGGTCATGTGCCGTTCTCGATGATCGCCGGCGCGGGCGTGCCGGCCGACGAGCTCGGGTACACGAACGGTCGTCGCTGGGAGGAGCTCCACCGCGGCGGCTACGACGCGGCCGCGCGGCTCGAGGAGCAGGACCGCGACGGGGTCGCCGCGGAGGTGCTGTACCCGTCGGTCGGCATGCTGCTCTGCAACAACCCCGACTTCGACTACAAGCACGCGTGCTTCGACGCGTACAACCTGTGGCTCGCCGAGTGGTGCACCCACGCGCCCGATCGCCTCGTCGGCGTCGGGCAGAGCGCGATGCGCAGCCCGGACGAGGGGATCGCGGACCTCGAGTCGATCCGCGATCTCGGGCTGCGCGGCGTGATGCTCCCGGGAATCCCGGCGGTCGAGGACTACGACCACCCGATCTACGACGCGTTCTGGGAGGCGGCGGTCGACGTCGGGCTCCCGGTGTCGTTCCACATCCTCACCGGCGGCGCCGGTGGGATCGCGAGCGACGCCTACCGCGGCCCGAAGATGAACAGCTTCCTCGGGATCATCCGCGGCAACCAGGACCTCATCGGCACCCTCGTCTACGGGGGCGTCTTCGAGCGCCACCCCGGCCTGAAGGTCGTGTGCGTCGAGGCCGACGCGGGGTGGGCGCCGCACTGGATGTACCGCGCCGACCACGCGTACGAGCGGCACCGCAACTGGCTGGGGAGCGGGACGCTCTCCCGGATGCCATCGGAGTACTTCCGCGAGCACGTGTACCTGACGTTCCAGGACGACCTCGTCGCGTTCCGGATGATCGCGCTGGACGACTCCGTCGGCGTCGCGGTCGACCACCTTCTGTGGGCGAACGACCACCCACATTCCGACGCCACCTGGCCCCGCTCCCAGGAGCTGCTCGCCGAGCACACGGCCCACATGGACGACGACCAGCGAGACCGGATCCTGCGTCGCTCGTCGGCCGACCTGTACGGGATCCCGATGCCGAGCCGCGAAGGGTGACGCACGTGTCAGTCGGCACCGGCGGCTGACCGACAACAGTTGAAACACGTTCCAGTCGCGGTCAGACTCCCCCGGCCCGGACGTACAGTCCCGGCGAGCACGGCACGAGGCTCCGTCCCGGAGACGGGGTCATCAGCACACAAGGGGGGAACGGTGAGACGGACTCGTTGGGTGGCACTCGTCGCCACAGTGATGATCGCGATGTCGGCGACGACCGCGATCGCATCCGCGCAAGGCGGTGACGAGAAGCCCGAGGCGACCGAGGTCGGCATCACCGAGGACGAGATCCGCGTCGCGGTCATCGCCGACGTCGAGAACCAGCTCGCACCCGGGCTCTTCAAGGGCGCGCCGAAGGGCGTCGAGGGCTGGGCGAAGAACATCAACAAGAATGGCGGGCTGGCCGGGCGCAAGGTGGTCGTCGACTTCATCGACTCGCACCTCTCGCCCGATGATGCGCGCAACGCGTTCATCAAAGCCTGCTCCGAGGACTTCGCGGTCGTCGGCGCGGCGGCGCTGTTCCTGAACAACGTCGACGACATCGAGGGCTGTGTCGACAAGGCGGGCGCGGCAACCGGTCTGCCCGACCTCGCGGTCGTCACGACGGAAGCCGTGCAGCAGTGCTCGCCGACGACGTACGGCATCAACCCGCCGACGCTCGTCTGCGACACGATCGACCAGCACCCGCAGACGTACCAGGCGAACGCCGGTCGGGCCTTCTACTACCAGAAGAAGTTCGGGAAGGACCTGCACGGCGCGTACATCTACTCGGCCGACCTGAAGGCCGCGAACAACGCGAACCGCGCGTCGATGACCCCGATGCAACAGGTCGGGATCAAGGCCGACGACCAGGTCGACATCTCGGCGCGCGCGCCGCAGAGCGAGTACACGCCGGTCGTCCAGACGATGAAGGACAACGGCTCGAACTACGCCCAGAGCGGCTCGTCGTTCAACTCGACGGTCGCGCTGCGCAAGGAGGCGAAGCTCCAGGGGCTCACCGACCCCGACATCATCTGGGACTGCACGTTGCAGTGCTACGACAAGGCGCTGCTCGAGCAGGGTGGCTCCGACGTCGAGGACCAGTTCGTGTCGCTGCTCTTCCTCCCCTTCGAGGAGGCGAACACGAACAAGGAGCTCAAGACGTTCCTGAAGACGGTCGGCAAGGACGAGGCCGACGGGTTCGGCGCCCAGGCGTGGGCCTCCGGTGTGCTGTTCCAGCAGGCGGTCGAGAAGGTCGTCGACGAGAGCGGCGTCAACGGGGTGACCCGTCAGGCGCTGTTCGAGTCGCTCGACACGTTCACGGCCTTCGACGCGAACGGCATGATCGGCACCGTCAACGTCGGGGGACGTACCCCGACGCCGTGCTACGCGCTGATGCAGGTGCAGGGCGGCAAGTTCAAGCGGGTCACCCCGTCGAAGCCGGGGACCTTCGACTGCAAGAAGCGCAACCTGCGCCAGGTCAAGCTCGACCTGCTGACGGGCTAGAGCGAAGCGATACGCAACGACGGGGT
>JBBDWT010000048.1:36466-40587 GCA_040902705.1 Acidimicrobiia bacterium
CCCCCCCCCCCCCCCCCGCTCGCGTCGGGCGCTTGAAACACGTTCCACCCGACGACAGGATGAGGCGCAAGCGACGAGGGGGAACAGTGGGACGGATTCGTGCTCCTGGGGTGGCGCTCGTGATGAGTCTGCTCCTCACGACCGCGATGTTCGGGACGGCCGGGGTCGCGGTCGCCCAGGGCGGCGGCGGTGGGAGCGGCGGCGGCGAGGAGTCGCTCGAGGCCACCGACATCGGCATCACGGCCGACGAGATCCGCATCTCGGTGATCGCCGACGTCGAGAACCAGCTCCAGCCGGGCCTCTTCAAGGGCTCGCCCGACGCGATGACGGGCTTCGCGAAGTTCGTCAACGCCAACGGCGGCCTCGCGGGACGCAAGCTGGTCGTGAACTTCATCGACTCGCACCTCTCGGCCGACGACACGCGCAACGCGATCATCGAAGCCTGCGAGAACAGCTTCGCGATCGTCGGCACGACGGCGCTCTTCGTGAACAACATCGACGACCTCGTCGGGTGTGTCGACTCGGCAGGGAAGGCGACCGGCCTGCCCGACTTCCCGGTGGTCATCACCGAGCCGGTCCACCAGTGCGCGCCGGTCTCGCACGCGATCAACCCGGCGACGCTCGACTGCTCGACGGTCGATCAGCACCCCCAGACGTACCGAGCGGCGCTCGGTCCGACGGGCTACTACCTCAAGCAGAACGGCAAGCTCAGCGGCGTCTGGCTGTACCCGTCCAACCTCAAGGCGGCCAAGGACTCCCAGGTTCCGCTGTTCAACGCGCAGCAGGAGAAGATCACGCTCGACGCCGAGTACGACGTCTCTGCGCTCGCGCAGCAGAGCGCGTACACGCCGATCGCGCAGCAGATGAAGAGCGACGGGACCACGTATGCCCGCAGCGGTCTCGCGTTCAGCTCGACGGTCACCCTCCGCAGGGAGGCGAAGCTCCAAGGGGTGAACGGCGTCAAGGTCTGGGACTGCTCGATCCAGTGCTACAACAAGCAGCTCATCGAGCAGGGCGGCGCCGATGTCGAGGACCAGTACGTGTCCACGAACATCGTCCCGTTCTACGGCGAGGCGAAGGCCAACAAGATGACGGCCAACTTCGTGAAGTACACCGGCAAGGACAAGGTCGACGGCTTCGGTGCGCAGGCGTGGGCGGCAGGCGTGTACTTCCGCGACGCGGTGAACGCGATCGTGAAGGAGGGCGGGAACAATGCCCTCACCCGTGAGCGCCTCCTGACCGCGGCCGACGACATCAACGGGTTCACGGCCGACGGCATGATCGGGACCACCGATGTCGGGAAGCGCATCCCGTCCGCGTGCTTCGCGCTGATGCAGGTACGAGACGGTGAGTTCGTGCGCGTGTTCCCGAAGAAGGCCGGCACCTTCAACTGCGACAAGGCGAACCGGACGACGATCAAGCTCGATCTGATCAAGGCCTGAGCCGGCACATGACGACAGGGGAAGGGGAGCACATCTCGTGGCGACCGTGACTGCACGGCTCAGGGGCCGTCAGTACCGCTCGACGCTGATCGCGGCGCTCGTCGTCGCGATCTTCGTCGGCTACGTGGTGCAGGAGTCGTGGGCCGGCCGGGAGGTCACGGGCGACTCGCTGCTCTTCTTCCTCATCGTCGGCATCACGCTCGGCTCGATCTACGCGGTGGCGGCGAGCGGGCTCGTCGTCACCTACACCACGTCGGGCATCTTCAACTTCGCCCAGGGCGCGATGGGGATGTTCCTCGCGTTCATCTACTGGGAGCTGAAGATCAACGCGGGGATCCAGACGCTCGTCGCGCTCGGGATCACGGTGCTGGTGATCGCGCCGATCATGGGCGCGGTGATCGAACGGGTCTTCATGCGGAGGCTCACGACCGCGCCACTGGTCTCACAGCTGGTGGTGACGATCGGTCTGATGCTCTTCCTGATCGGCCTCGCGGCGACGATCTGGGACCCGGGAGAGACGCGTTCGGTCGGCACGTTCTTCGGGAGCGACGGCTTCAACATCGGCCAGACCTTCATCCCGTGGTACCGATTGATCACGGTCGTCGCCGGCCTGCTCCTCGCACTGGGGATCCGACTCCTGCTCTACCGCACGCGCCTGGGCGTCGCGATGCGAGCCGTCGTCGACAACCGCGAGCTCGCGGCACTGAACGGCGCGCGCCCCGGGCTCACGTCGCAGTTCTCGTGGGCGCTCGGCACGTCGATGGCCGCGCTGGCCGGGATCTTCCTCGCCGAGGAGCTGTCGACGCTCTCGATCGAGACGCTCACGTTGCTGATCATCGACGCGTTCGCGGCCGCGATCATCGGCCGGTTGAAGAGCCTGCCGATGACATACATCGGCGGCATGATCATCGGGCTCTCGCTCTCGTTCCAGGCGAACTTCCTGACGTGGTCGGGCCGGTGGAGCCCCGCCGGTCAGGCGATCCCCACGATCATCTTGTTCCTCGCGCTCTTGTTCCTCCCGCAGGCGCGCATCGAAGGTCGCCGGATCGGCAAGGTCATCACGCCGCGCCTCCCGACGATCAAGCGCGCGCTCTTCGGCTTCGGGCTGCTGCTCGTCGTCGTGTTCCTGCTGGTCGGGTTGATCTCCCGGCCCGACGTCCGCACGCTCGGCCTGGCACTCGTCTCGGCATTCATCATGCTGTCGCTCGTCCCGCTGATCGGTTGGGCGGGCCAGATCTCGCTCGCGCAGATCACGTTCGTCGGCATCGGTGCATGGGCCGCGGTCGAGTTCGCGAACGGCGGCGGCCAGGTGTTCGGCCTCGAGCTGTTCCCGGCTGGGAGCCCGTGGCTGCTCTTCGTCGGCGCGCTCGTGGCGGTGCCGATCGGTGTGCTGATGGCGCTCCCCGCGCTGCGCCTGCAAGGGCTCTACCTCGCGCTCGCGACCCTGGCGTTCGCGCGCCTCGCCGAGTTCGTGATCTTCGATCAACCGGAGGTGTTCGGCGGCGCGGGGCGTCGCCTGGCCGACCTCGATCTCTTCGGGACGAACGTCACCGAACCGTTCTCCTTCCTCGGGCTCGACTTCCCCCAGGACGGGGGGTTCGTGCTGGTCATCACCGTGATGTTCTGCATCTTCGGATTCGCCATCGTGCTCCTGCGGCGCGGCGCGTTCGGTCGCCGGCTCATGGCGATGAAGGACAGCCCGGCAGCCTGCGCGACCCTCGGCGTGAACCTGCTGACCACGAAGGTCGCGGTCTTCGCCCTCTCCGCGTTCATCGCCGGGTTCGGTGGCGCGCTCCTCGGCACGTTGCGCGGCTCGGCGTCGACATCCAACTTCCAGGTGCTCCAGGGGCTGCCCTACGTGATCCTGATCGTGGTCGCCGGCGCGTCGGTCGTGAGCGGCGCGCTGCTCGGCGGGATCCTGTTCCAGAGCTTCCCGTTCCTCGTCGACAAGTTCGGCGACACCGAGGTCACGCTGCCGCTGCTGGGCACCTTCCAGCCGCTCGTGATCTGGCAGCGCCTCGGCACCGGTCTGTTGGGTGTCGCGCTCGGTCGTCGCCCCGAGGGGATCGTGCCCGAGGTGAGCAGCGAGCTCGGCGACAAGCGGCGAAAGCGCGCCCACGACGCATCGCGTGCCGCGCCGAGCGACGGCCCCGAGCCGCCCAGCGCCGAACCGACGGCGCCGGCGCCCGTCGCGACGGCGGGGAGCTGAGATGGCGCTGCTCGAGATCCAGGAGATCGGTGTCCGCTTCGGTGGGCTCCAGGCACTCGACTCCGTCACGCTCCCCGTCGAAGCCGGGCGCGTCACGGGGCTCATCGGTCCGAACGGCGCGGGGAAGACGACGCTGTTCAACGTGATCACCGGTCTGCAGGCGCCGACCACGGGGCGCGTGCTCATCGACGACCAGGACGTGACCCTGTCGAAGCCGCACGTTCGCGCGCGCAAGGGCATCGGCCGCACCTTCCAACGCCTCGAGACGTTCGGGACGCTGACCGCGCGCGAGAACGTGCTCGTCGGTGCCGAGATGCGCCGGCAGTGGTCGCGCCAGAAGTTCGACGTGCACGAGCTCACCGACGGACTCATCGACCGGGTCGGGCTCGGCAGGGTCGCGGACGAGAAGGTCGACAAGCTCCCGACCGGGACCGCCCGGCTCGTCGAGGTCGCACGCGCGCTCGCGAGCA
>JBBDWT010000049.1:0-1057 GCA_040902705.1 Acidimicrobiia bacterium
CCGAGAAGACGGGCCGGGCACAATGCAGACGGCGGATCTCTTCGGCGACACGTTGCGGCTGACGGTCGACCTCGTTCCAGTCGAAGTGGATCGCCAGCCATTCCTCGGCCGCGAGCAGTCGATCTCTGACATTGCCATGACGGACGGCCTTCGGTGTCGAATGGAACTCGTAGCCGTCGACCTCGATCGCGAGGCGGCGGTCGGGATACGCGAAGTCGACGACTGCGACGAAGCCGCCGTGGGCATCGGCAACCGTGTACTCGGGTTCGGCGCGGGGGAGACCGAAGTTGCGCAACAGCGACGCCATGCGCGCTTCCAGGACGCCCGCCGGCAGCACCCGGCCGATCCGTGCGTCGATGAGCGGACGGATCGTCCCGACGCCTCGTCTCCCCTTGCGCGCCACCGCGACCATCGCGTCGCGCACGTCCCGGTATGTCACGAGCTTGCGTCCGGTCGCCTTGTCGAGCGCGGCCTCGACGGTCCGCGGACGGGCGACCGCCCCGAGATCGACGAGCGTTCGCGCCACGGTCGTGACCCGGACCCCGTCGACAGCTGTCACCCACCGCGAACCGAAATCGGCGAGTCGATGCACGATGACTCCCGCCCGTTCGGGTGAGCGCAGACGCGTCGTGGTTATCTCGACCGGGCGCTCGCGGTAGCTCAGCAGCCCGTGGCGGATCGCCGCAGCCCGGTGCGATGCCACTGCCTCGGGTCCAACCGCCAGGCACGCCGCGACGAGCTGCTGCTCGTAGGTCGCAGGCGCACCCCGAATCCGGAACACCTCCTCATGCAACCTCTCCCAGAGCCCACGGACCTGTTGATGCTGCACCTGATGGCGGGTCGCTCCGAGCGCGCGGGCCTGCGCGCCCGAGATGACGCCGTGCTGAGCCTCCGCGAGCATTCCAATCGCGACCAGATCCATCGTGTTCTCCCTTTTCGGCACGCTCAAGCCGACGACATCGGCATCAACGTGCCGAGAAGCCGGGGGGTGGGCGAGACTGACGGGATGGAGACACTGCTGGCGGGGCGCGCGTTCCTCGAGGGGCCGCGATGGCAC
>JBBDWT010000050.1:0-40371 GCA_040902705.1 Acidimicrobiia bacterium
TCTCGCGCATGAGGTCGCGCTCCTGGGTGATCGACTCGAGGTCGGCGTGGGCGAGGATCAGCGCCAGCGAGCCCGGGCACTCGTAGACCTCGCGGCTCTTGATGCCGACCCGGCGGTTCTCCACCATGTCGAGGCGCCCCCAGCCGTAGCTCCCGACGAGCTTGCCCACCTCGCCCACAAGCTCGTGCAGGGGCAGGCGGCGGTCGTCGAGCGCCACCGGGACCCCCTGCTCGAAGCGCAGCACCAGCTCCCACGGGTCACGAGACGCCTGTGACGGCTCCGTGGTCAGCGCGTACGGCTCGGCGGGCGGCGCGACCCACGGGTCCTCGATCGCACCGCACTCGATCGCGCGGCCCCAGAGGTTCTCGTCGATGGAGTACGGGTTGTCCTTGCGGACCTTGATCGGGATGTCGTGCCGGATGGCGTAGTCGATCGAGTCGTCGCGCGTGAAGCCCCAGACCCGCACCGGTGCCAGCACGTCGAGGTCCGGCGCGAGTGCCCGCGTCGACACCTCGAAGCGCACCTGGTCGTTGCCCTTCCCCGTGCAGCCATGGGCGACCGCGTCGGCACCGTGCTCGCGCGCGGCGGCGACGAGGTGCTTCACGATGACCGGGCGCGACAACGCGGAGACGAGCGGGTACTTCCCCTCGTAGAGCGCGTTCGCCTTGAGCGCGGGGAGGCAGTAGTCGTCGGCGAACTCGGCGCGGGCGTCGACGACGACCGCTTCGACCGCGCCGGCCGCGAGCGCGCGCTGGCGGATCGTCTCCCAGTCGTCGTCGGCGCTCTGACCCACGTCGACTGCGAGCGCGACCACCTCGGCCCCCCACGCCTCGGTGATCCACTTCACCGCGACGGAGGTGTCGAGACCTCCCGAGTAGGCGAGCACGACCCGCGTTGCCATCGTCATCCCTTCTTGTGCGTCGGAACCGCTACAGGCCGGCGAGCGCAGCGAGCTGGCCCGCGATCTCGGCGCCACCGGTCTGCTCGGAGCAGATCACCACGAGCGTGTCGTCGCCGGCGACCGTGCCGAGCGTGTCCGCGAAGCCGGCGCGATCGAGCGCCGAGGCGATCACGTGCGCAGAGCCCGGCGGTGTGCGCAGCACCACGAGGTTCCCGCTGTGCGCGACGTCGACCACGAACTCGCCCATCACCCGACGGAGGTGGTCGTCGGGCGCCGCTCGGTCCTTCGTGTGCTCCGGGATCGCGTAGGCCATGGTCCCGCCCGGGATGCGCACCTTCACCGCGCCGAGCTCCTCCAGGTCGCGGCTGACCGTGGCCTGGGTCGCGACGACGCCGTCGGCCGCGAGCAGCTCGACGAGCTGCGCCTGGCTCGACACGGCCTGCTCCTCGAGCAGCCGGGAGATCCGGTGCTGGCGCTGGGGCTTGCCGAGGGTCGCCATCTCAGGCCTCCTCCACCAGGGCCGCGAGCAGGGCGCGGGTCGCATGCATCCGGTTGGCCGCCTGCTGCCACACCACCGACTGCGGGCCGTCGATCACTTCGGCCGCCACCTCTTCACCGCGGTGCGCGGGCAGGCAGTGGAGCAGCCGCACCTGCGGGCCGGCGGCGTCCATGAGCGCGGCGTCGACCTGGTAGCCGACGAACGCCTCGCGACGGAGCTCGGACTCGTCTTCTTGGCCCATCGACGTCCAGACGTCCGTGTAGATCGCGTCGGCGCCGCGCACGGCCTCCTGCGGATCGGCGACCAGCTCGATGGCTCCGCCGAGGTTGCGGGCGCGGTCCACGACGTCGTCGTCGAGCTCGTAGCCGGGAGGGCTCGCGAGCACGAGCTCCAGACCCGAGAGCGCGGCGGCGAACGCGAGTGACGCCGCGACGTTGTTGCCGTCGCCGACGTACACGAGTCGCCGGCCGTCGAGCTCACCCAGGGCCTCGCGGAGCGTCAGGAGGTCGGCCAGGGCCTGGGTCGGGTGCGCGCGGTCGGAGAGGAGGTTGACGACCGGGACCGACGCGGCCTGGGCGAAGCCCTCGAGGACCGCATGGTCGAAGACGCGTGCCGCGATCACCGAGCAGTACCCGGCGAGCGTGCGCGCGACGTCGTCGACCGACTCCCGGGTCCCCATGCCGACCTCTTCACCCCGGATGTAGACGGGATGACCGCCGAGCGTGGCGACGGCCATCTCGGTGGAGACGCGGGTCCGGGCCGACGGCTTCTCGAAGAGCAGTGCCGCGCCCGTGCCGGCGAGCAGCGGGGGGATCGACTCGGGCGCGCGCTTCCAGCCCTCGGCGCGATCGAGGATCGCGACGAGGCGTCCGGGGTCGAGGTCGTCGATCTCGAGGAGTCGCGGCGTGCTCATCGGTCGTCCTCCCCCGGCGCCGCACCGGCGCTCGCGCCTCGCGTGGCCGCGGCGTGCAGCACGCCGGCGAGCAGATCCATGGCTTCGTCGATCTCGGCATCGGTGACCAGCAGCGGCGGCGCGAAGCGCAGCGCGGTCGGAGAGACGCCGTTGACGACGAGCCCCACGTCCAGGCACGCGCGGGCGATCGCGGGCGCGTCGAGGCCGGGCGCGAGCTCGGAGGCGACCAGGAGGCCCGGGCCCCTGACCGACGTCACCTCGGGCAGCGCGGCGAGCTGCCCGGTCAGGCGCTCGCCCGCACGCGCCGCCTTGGCGGGCACGTCCTCGGCATCCATGACGTCGAGGACGGTGAGCGCGGCCCGCGCCGCGAGCGGCTGCCCGCCGAACGTCGACGCGTGGTCGCCGGGTCTGAAGGCCGCGGCCACCTCGGCGCGCGCCCAGCACGCGCCGATCGGGACGCCGTTGCCGAGGGCCTTCGCCAAGGTCACGACGTCGGGTTGCACGCCGGCATGCTCGAAGCCGAACCAGCGGCCGGTGCGGCCGAGGCCGGTCTGCACCTCGTCGACGATCAGGAGGGCCTCACGCTCGTCGCACAGGGCCCGTACGGCCTCGAGGTAGCCCGGCGGGGCCGGGTGCACCCCGCCCTCGCCCTGCACCGCCTCGACGAGCACCGCGCAGACGCGCTCATCGAGCGCGCCGGTCAGCTCGTCGACGTCGCCGAACGGGACGTGCCGGAAGCCCGGTGGCAGCGGCTGGAAGGGCTCGTGCTTCTGGGGCTGGCCGGTCGCCGCGAGCGTCGTGAGCGTCCGGCCGTGGAACGAGCCGTAGGCGGAGAGGATCTCGAAGCGGGCCGGGCCGCCGTTCGACTGCCCGTGCCGGCGCGCGAGCTTGATCGCGCACTCGTTGGCCTCTGCGCCCGAGTTGGCGAAGAACACCCGTCCGCCACCACCGAGCAGGCCGTCGATGCGCGCGGCGAGCTCGGGTTGCACCGCGTTGTAGTACAGGTTCGACACGTGCAGGAGCGTGCGCGCCTGGTCGGCCAGCGCATCCGCGACGGCCGGGTGCGCGTGCCCGAGTGACGTCACCGCCAGGCCGCCGAGGAAGTCGAGGTAGCGGCGGCCCTCCGAGTCCCAGAGGATCGTCCCCTCGCCGCGGACGAAGGCGACGGGCAGCCGGCCGTAGGTCTGCATGCCGTGCTCGGCGTCGAGCGCGCGGAGCTGCTCGAAGGTCATCGGTGCTGCGTGCGGGGTGCTGGTGTCGTCGATCGTCGTCATGCGTCGATCACCGTCCCCACTCCCTCGCGCGTGAACAGCTCCAGGAGCACCACGTGCGGCAGGCGCCCGTCGAGCACGTGCGCCCGGTGGACACCGCCCTTGAGCGCGTCGATGCACGACTGCACCTTCGGGATCATCCCCTCCCCCACCTTGCCCGCCGCGAGGAGATGCTCGAGGCCGGCGATGTCGGTCTGGGAGATCAAGCTCTCGGCGTCGGCGAAGTCTTCGTAGATGCCGGCGACATCGGTGAGGTACACGAGCTTCTCGGCCTTCAGCGCGCGGGCGATCGCACCGGCGACGGCATCGGCGTTCACGTTGTAGGCCTGGCCCTCGTCGTCGACGCCGATCGTCGCGACGACCGGGATCAGCTCCTCGCGGAGCATGCGCTCGACGATCGCGGGATCGACGTGGCGCACGTCACCGACGAAGCCGAGCCGCGCATCGCGCGCCTCGACGCGCAGCATGCCCGCGTCTTCGCCCGAGAGGCCGATGGCGTACGAGCCGTGCTGGTTCAGCGAGGTCACGATCTCGCGGTTGACCTTGCCCACGAGCGCCATGCGGGCGATGTCGACGGTCTCGGCGTCGGTGACGCGCAGCCCGTCGATGAACTCGGGCTCCTTGCCCAGCCGGCGCATGAGATCGCTGATCTGGGGACCACCACCGTGGACGACGACCGGGTTCATGCCGACGAGCCGCATGAGGACCATGTCCTGCGCGAAGAGGTCGGCGAGCGCCGGGTCGTCCATGGCGTGCCCGCCGTACTTCACCACCACGGTCCGCCCCGCGAACTCGCGGATGTACGGCAGTGCCTCGGCGAGGGTCGCCGCCTTCTCGTGGGCATCGGCGAGACGCTGCGTCGCGGAGCCGGGACCGGCCACTGGCATCACGACGTCCCCATGTTCTCGTCGAGGTACGCATAGGTCAGGTCCGTGAAGCGGACCCGCGCGTGACCCATGCCCTGGTGCAGCTCGCAGGTGATCTCGAGGTCGCGCTCGGCCATGGCCTGCTCGAGCGCGGTCTCGTCATGCAGGGTGGCGATGCCGTCGCGGCACACGACGATGCCGTTGTACGCGATGTCGACCCGTTCCGCATCGAACCATGCGCCGCTCGCGCCCAGCTCCGAGATGATCCGGCCCCAATACGGGTCGTGCCCCGCGAGCGAGCACTGCACCAGCTGGCTGGACGCGACCGCACGGGCGGCCCGGCGCGCATCGTCGTGCGAGCGCGCCCCGCGCACGATCACCTGGGCGAGCTTGGTCGCCCCTTCGGCGTCGGACGCCATGGCGTGCGCGAGCTCGTCGCACGTCTCCGTGACGGCCTCGACGAGCGCGTGGAACGCGTGGCCCTCCGGTCCGATCACCTCGTTCCCGGCGGCGCCGTTGGCGAGCAGGAGCACCGTGTCGTTGGTGCTCGTGGATGCATCGACGATCAGGGCGTTGAACGTGTCGCGCACTCCGTGCTCGAGCGCGGCATGCAGCGCCGCCGGCGCGGCGTGCGCGTCGGTGACCAGCACGGCGAGCATGGTCGCCATCGCGGGTGCGAGCATCGCGGCGCCCTTCGCCATGCCGCCGACGGTGAAGGTGGACCCGTCAGCCAGCTCCGCGACGACGAGCGCCTCCTTGCGCACGGTGTCGGTGGTGAGGATCGCGTCGGCGGCCGCTCGGCCCGCCATCTGGTCGCCGGCGAGGCCGGCGGCGAGCGCAGGGACGCCGGCTTCGATCGGCGCCATCGGCAACGGGATCCCGATGAGCCCGGTCGAGCAGACGAGCACGTCGTCGGGTGCGCATCCGAGCTCGGTGGCCACCAGCTCGCACATCCGGCGGGCGTCCGACCGGCCGGCCTCCCCCGTGGCCGCGTTGGCGTTGCCGGAGCTCAGGATGACGGCGGCCGCGCGACCCGATCGCAGGTGCTCCCGACTCACCTGCACCGGTGCCGCACACACCAGGTTGCTGGTGAAGACGCCGGCTGCGGGGACGGCCTCCCGGCTCGCGGTCGCGACGAGCGCGAGGTCGGGATCGCCGGAGCCCTTGATGCCGCTCGCGATCCCCGCCGCGTCGAAGCCGGGGACGGCCGTGATGCTCACGGCACGATCCCGAGGTTGGTGAGGCCCGTCGGCTCGGGGAGGTCGAGGACGCGGTTGAGCGCCTGGACGGCCTGCCCGGCAGCACCCTTCACGAGGTTGTCGAGCGCGCCCAGCGCGAGGATCGAGCTCGTGCGCGGGTCGTACCGCACGGTGACATGACAGGCGTTGGATCCCGTGGTCGCCTTCGTGGTCGGCGGCTCGTCGAGGACGCGCACGAAGTGCTCGCCCTCGTAGTGCTCGCGGTAGAGGTCGAGCAGCCGAGCGGTGTCGAGCCCGTCCGTGGTCGGGCGGGCGTGGCAGGTCGCGAGGATGCCGCGAGTCATCGGGACGAGGTGCGGGGTGAAGAGGGCTTGCACGTCACCGCCGGCGACGCAGCCGAGTGCGTGCTCGATCTCTCCCGTGTGGCGATGGTCCAGGAGCCCGTATGCCGTGACGGTCTCGTTCGCCTCGGAGTACAGGCTCGGAGCGGAGAGCCCGCGGCCGCGACCGGAGAGGCCGGACATCGCGTCGACGACGATGCCCGTCGTCTCGATCAACCCGTGCGCGAGCAGCGGTGCGAGCGCGAGTGCGGCGGTCGTCGGGTAGCACCCGGGCGCGGCGACGTGCGCGTGCGTGGCGAGGTCGGCGCGGAACAGCTCGGGGAGCCCGTACGCGAACTGGTCGAGTGCGGCAGGGGCCTCGTGGTCGGAGCCGTACCAGGTCGCGTAGTCGAGCGCCGGGAGCCGGAAGTCCGCGCCCAGGTCGACGATGTGCCCCACCCGGTGGAGCAGCTGCGGGATCTCCCGCTGCGACTCACCGTGGGGCAGCGCGCAGAACGCCACGTCGAGCCCGTCGAGCGCGCCCGGCGTGAACCGCTCGTACGCGAGGTGCCCGTAGGCCGCGCCCAGCGATGGGTACAGCGCGCCGACCGCGATCCCGGCGTTGGAGTCGGCCGTCACATGGGTGACGTCGATCTCGGGATGCCCCGCGAGCACGCGCAGCAGCTCGGCCCCCGCGTACCCTGATCCCCCGACGACCGCCGCCTGATACGCCATGACGAATAGCATACATCAGAATGCATAGTCGGCGCGTGGCCGATCTCCGCGTGGGCGACCGCCTCGGGCCGTTGCGGTTCGTGGTCTCGCGCGCGGCGAACGAGCGCTACTGGCACGCGGCCGGTGTGGAGCACCCCGCGCGGGCCGCCGGGCTGCTCTACCCGCCCCTGGCGGCGAACCTCACGATCCTCCTGCTCCAGACGGTCGTCGGCGAGGCCGTGCTGCACACCGCGCAGCGGTTGGAGTCGCACTGCGCCGCGGAGTCCGACACGACGCTCGTGGTGACGGGCGCGGTCACGGAGCGCTACGAACGCCGCGGCCGCGAGTACGCCGTCGTCGAGGCGACGGTCGCGCGTGCCGACGAAGGACGCGGCGACGAGCTCCTGTGGACGTCGACCGCGACGTTCACCCCGGTGGCGTCGTGAGGGTCGAACGCACGCTCACGCTGACCGGTGACCTCCTCCGCGCCTACTCGCGCCGGGGCAACTTCCACTCCGACGGCGACGCAGCGGACGCACTCGGGCTGCCGGGCCTCGTCGCGCAGGGGATGCAGGTTGCCGCGCCCGCCTACGGCGTGCTGCTCGACGCGTGGGGCGACGACTTCCTCGCGCGTGGCGTGACCACGTTGAAGTTCGTCGGCATGGTCCTCGAGGACGAGACCGTCACCGCGCTCGTCGACCTCCCCGAGCATCACGCCGACGGCACGCGGACCGCGTCGTTCGAGGTGACGAGCACGACCACCGGGAGGACCGCAGTCGTCGGCTCGGCGTCGATCCCGCCGGAGCCCCGTCGCTGACGCCGTCGGGCGAGCATCGGACCAACGGTGGAGGGGCTGCGCGGTGGGTCAGCCCCGGAGCACGGCCGCGTGCGCGCGCGTCACCGCATCGATCGCGCCCTGGCGGAGCTCCGCGACCTCGGTGTCGGTGAGCGTCCGATCGGCGGCGCGGAAGCGCACCGCGAAGGCGACGCTGCGCCGGTCGTTCCCGAGCTCCTCCCGTCGGAACTCGTCGAAGGCGCGGATCGACTCCAGGAGACCGCCGACGGCATCGCGGATGGTCTGCTCGACGGCGCCGGCGCTCACCGCGTCGGGCAGCACGAACGCGAGGTCGATCGACGACGTCGGGAACGGTGACGGCGCCACGAACGAGCGATCGCGCCGGCTCGCGGCCAGGAGCGCGTCGACGCGCACCTCGAACGCGACGACCGGCGCCACGAGCTCGAGCTCGGCGACCACCGCCGGGTCGAGCTCGCCGACCATGCCGATCGGTACGCCGCCGGCGACGACGTGCGCGACCGCTCCCGCTCGCCATCCGGGCAGGTCGCGGGCCTCGAGGTGGACGTCCCGGAGGGCGAGGGCGTCCACGACGACCATCAGCAGGTCGACGGCGTCGTGGGCGTCGACCGGCCGGTCCGGCTCCACGGGAGCACGACGAACCGTGCCGGTGACGACGACGGCGACGTGCTCGTGCTCCTCCGGGAGCAGCGCCCCGTCGGCCGGCACACCGAAGGCCGTGCCCAGCTCGAACAGCACGAGGTCGGGGTTGCCCCGCGCGACGTTCAGGGCCACCGCTCGCAGCAGTCCCGGAGCCACGGCAGTCCGCAGCATCGACTCGTCGGCGCGCAGTGGGTTCGTCAGCGCGACGCCGTCGTCGATGGCGAAGCGCGCGAGGAGCTCGGGTGCCAGGAGTGGGATCGTCATCGCCTCGGACGCGCCGGCACCGACGAGCGCGTCGGCGATGATGCGGCGCTCGCGCTGACTCACGCTCAACGCACCGATCTGCTCGGCCGGCTTCGGCACGGTGCGCCCGATCGAGTCGAAGCCGACGCGTCGGGCCACCTCCTCGACGAGGTCGATCTCGCGCTCGAGGTCGGGCCGGAAGCTCGGCGGTACCGCGCTGATCTCGTCACCACCACCCTCGACGTCGATCTCGAGCGGGCGGAGCGCGCCGATCACCTCGCGATCGGCGAGCTCCGTCCCGAGGATGCGGTTCACGCGACTCGTCCGGAGCACGATGGTCGGTCGCGTGTGCGGGCGGGGGTACTCGTCGACCGCATCGCCGCCGACGCGGGCGTCCGCGACCTGCGAGAGGAGCTCCATCGCCCGCGCTGCATGCGTCGCGACGCCATCGGGGTCGATGCCCCGCTCGAAGCGGGCGCTGGCCTCCGAGCGCAGCTTCAGCCGCTTGGACGTGCGCGCGATGCCCATGCGCTCGAAGTACGCCGACTCGAGGAGGATCTCGGTGGTGGCGTCGGAGACCTCCGACGTGGCGCCGCCCATGATCCCCGCGATGGCCTGGGGTGCGCGCGCCGCGTCGCAGATCAGCAGGTCGGCCGGGTCGAGCGCGCGCTCGACGCCGTCGAGCGTGGTCATCCGCTCCCCCGCGTCGGCGAGGCGCACGACGATCCCGCGGCCCGCGAGCCGCGTGAGGTCGAAGGCGTGCAGCGGCTGGTTGCGCTCGAGCAGCACGTAGTTGGTCACGTCGACGACGTTGCTGATCGGCCGCATGCCCGCCTTGATCAGCCGCTGCGCGAGCCACGGCGGCGACGCGCCCATCGTCACGCGCGCCACCCAGCCGAGGTACCGGGGGCAGCGCTCGGGATCCTCGATCACCACGCTGACGTCGGATGCGACGCCCGGGTCGCCGACGGCCTCGGGGGTCGGGACGGTGAGCGGCGCACCGAAGTGGGCGGCGAGCTCGCGGGCCACGCCGACGATGCACATCGCGTCGGGGCGGTTCGGCGTGATCGCCAGGTCGAACACGACGTCGTCGAGCCCGAGCAGCTCACGCACGTCGGTGCCGAGCTCCACGTCGGCATCGAGCTCGAGGATGCCCGAGTGGTCGTCACCCAACCCGAGCTCCTGCGGGGAGCACAGCATCCCGTCGGACACCTGCCCGCGGATCGAGCGGCGCTCGAGCGTGACCCCACCGGGGAGCCGCGCTCCCGCCGGGGCGAACGGGACCACCTGACCCGCGGCGATGTTCGGGGCGCCGCAGACGACGCGCGTGGTGCCTTCGCCGAAGTCGACCTCGGCGAGCTGGAGCCGGTCGGCGTCCGGGTGCGGGAGCACCTCGAGGATCCTCGCGGCGCGCACGCCACCGATCTCGCGCCCCGGCTCCTCGATGGCCTCGACCTCGAGCCCGAGCTGGTTCAGCGCGGCGACGAGGTCGTCGACCGGCGCGTCGGCCGGGGTGAAGTCGCGGATCCACGACAGGGGCGCGCGCATCAGCTCGACACCTCAGTACCGCGCCAGGAATCGGGCGTCGTTCTCGAAGAACGTGCGGATCTCGTCGATGCCGTACCGGATCATGGCGATGCGCTCGAGGCCGAAGCCGAACGCAAATCCCTGCCACTCCTCGGGGTCCAGTCCCACGGCCCGCAGCACGTTCGGGTCGACCATGCCGCAGCCGCCGAGCTCGATCCACCCGGCGTGCGAGCAGACGCGGCACCCCGCGCCGTGGCAGAACACGCAGCTCACCGCGAGCTCGGCCGATGGCTCGGTGTAGGGGAAGAAGTCGGACCGGAAGCGCGTGCGCACCGACTCGTCGTCGAAGAGCTGCTTCGCGAAGGCCTCGATGGTGCCGAAGAGGTCGGCCATCGTGAGATCGCGATCGATCGCGAGGCACTCGATCTGGTGGAACATCGGCGAGTGGCGCGCGTCGAGCGTCTCGTTGCGGAAGGTGCGCCCCGGGGCGACGACGTAGATCGGCGGCGGCTGCGACTCCATCGTGCGGATCTGCACGGGCGAGGTGTGGGTCCGGAGCATCACCTGCTCGTCGTCGCCGAGCTCGACGTAGATCGTGTCCTGCATCGATCGCGCCGGGTGCGCCGGTGGGATGTTGAGCGCCTCGAAGTTGTGCCAGTCGTCCTCGACCTCAGGTCCCTCGGCCACGCGGTAGCCGAGGCCCACGAAGATGTCCTCGAGCTCGCGTCGCACCTGCGTCACCAGGTGGAGATGGCCCCGGCGACGCCCGTGCCCGCCGATGGTGAGGTCGATGCCGGGACCGCTCGGGCCCCGCGCTCGCGACTCGAGCTCCGCCCGACGCGTGCCGAGGAGCTGTTCGATCGCGGCCTTGTACTCCCCGACCGCCCGCCCCGCGTCCGGCCGCTCGTCCTCGGCGAGCTCCTTGATCTGCTCCTTCGCGCGCGCCGCGATCGATCGCTTGCCCAGGAGGCGACGCGACTCCTCTTCGAGCGCGCCGAGGTCGTCCGTGGCCGGGATCGCGGTGCGCGCCTCGTCGAGCGCGACCGTGAGCTCCTCGCGCAGCGCGGCGAGCGTCATCGGACCCCCGACGCGGCACGGTGCTGGCGCGCCGCTTCGAAGCACAGCACGGTCGCCGCCATCGCGACGTTCAACGACTCGGCGGCGCCGGTCATCGGGACGCTCACGGCGCCGTCGAGGTGCGCGGCGAGGTCCGCGGGGATGCCGCGCGCCTCGTTGCCGAGGACCAGCGCGCACGAGTGCGCCAGATCGGTCTCGTCGTAGGGCTCGGCGTCGGTGGCCCGGGCGGCCAGCCGGCGTCGCCCGGGGCGCGCGATCGCGTCCAACGCGATCATCGCATCGTCCTCTTCCGCGACGTCCACCCCGAAGATCGCACCGGCACTCGACCGTACGACCTTCGGATGGTGCAGATCGACCGCGTCGACGCCGGTCACGACCACCCCGTCGGCACCCGATGCCTCGGCGCTGCGGATGATCGTGCCGAGGTTGCCCGGGTCGGCGATGTCGACGGTCACGACCAGGTGCCCGGAGCTCGCCAGCGCGGGGATCGGCCGGCTCCGTCGTTGCGCCACCGCGAACACCGGCTGGGGCGTTCGGGTCGTGCCCACCTTCTCGAGCACGCCGTCACGGAGCTCCGTGATACGCGCCCCGGCCGCGATCGCCCGCGCCACGAGGGACTTGAACGCGTGCGCCGCGCCGGGTCCGAGATAGAGCGTCTCGAGCCGCGCGTCGCGGTCGAGTGCACCCGCGACGACCCTCGGACCCTCCAGCACGAAGGCATCGTCGTCGCGGCGGGCCTCCCGGTCGCGGAGGAGCGCATGCAGGCGGCGGACCTCACGGTGACGCGGTCCGAGCTGGGTCAAGCGGGTTCGAGTGCCTCGCGGGCGGTGGTGACCAGCGCGCCGAAGGCCTCCTGATCGCGCACGGCGAGATCGGCGAGGATCTTTCGGTCGACGTCGATCTCGGCGCGCTTCAAGCCCGCCACGAAGCGGGAGTACGAGATGTCGTGCTCGCGGCAGGCCGCGTTGATGCGCACGATCCAGAGACGCCGGAACTCGCCCTTGCGGGCACGGCGGTCGCGGAACGCGTAGTTGCCGGAGTGCATCACCTGCTCGTTCGCCTTGCGCAGGTGGCGGCTCCGTGAGCCGGAGTAGCCCTCGGCCGCCTCGAGGATGGCGCGGCGACGCTTCTTGGAATGGACGGAACGCTTGGCGCGTGCCATGGCTGTGTCGCTCCTGGTGAGTGGGTTCCGGAGAGTCCGGGGGCGGCGCGGAGCCGGGGTGGGCGCTACGCGCGTCCGAGCAGACGCTCGACGCGCTTCTTGTCGCCACCGGTGACCTCGGCCGGTCGGCCGAGACGCCGCTTGCGGGTGCTCGACTTCTTCTCGAGCAGGTGGGATCGCAGCTGCTGGCGCCGACGGATCTTGCCGGTGCCGGTCACCTTGAAGCGCTTGGCTGCGCCCCGATGGGTCTTCTGCTTGGGCATCAGGCGGCTCCCGTGTCGTCGGCGGTTGCGGCGACGGGCTCGGCCGCGGCGACGGACTCGATGGGAGTCGCCGTCCCGACGGGCGCGCCGCCCTCGGACTTCGGCTGCGGCGCCGACTGGCCCCGCGGCTTGGGCTTCTTGCCCCCCTTGGTGAGGGGATGCAGCACCATGGTCATGTTGCGGCCGTCCTGTCGGGGTGCCGACTCGACGATCGCGACCTCGCTCACCTCGTCCGCGATCCGCTCGAGGATGCGCAGCCCCAGCTCGGGGTGAGCCATCTCGCGGCCGCGGAACATGATCGTGAGCTTCACCTTGTTTCCCTCGGCGAGGAAGCGCTCCACGTGGCGCATCTTGGTCGTGTAGTCGTGGATGTCGATCTTGGGCCGGAACTTCATCTCCTTGATGACGACCTGCGTCGCCTTCCGGCGGGACTCCTTCTTGCGCTGCTGCTCCTCGTACTGGTGACGAGAGAAGTCCATGATCCGGCACACCGGCGGGTTCGCGTCCGGTGCGACCTCGACGAGGTCGAGCTCTGCCGTGCGGGCAGCCGCCAGGGCGTCGGGGAGGTTCACGACACCGAGCTGGCTGCCGTCCTCCCCGATGAGCCGGACCTCGCGGGCCCGGATCCGGTCGTTCGTCCTCGGTTCGTCTGCGGTGGCGATCAGTGCACCTCGTGGCGTCGGGTCGAGCCCGGACGGGTCCGGACGCGAAGATGGCGGACGCAGGAAGCGCCCGCCACCGGATCACCCGCCACCTCGGCGGGCGAAGGCTTGGTGTGCGGACCCGGACTCGGCAATGCCGGCCGGGTGGGGGCTCCCGACGCACCCTCGAGAGGGTCGTCCGAGGCCCCACTTCCCACATCGTGGAGCTCGTGTTGTGTTCGAGTGCGAGGATACCAGTGTGAGCACCCTGTGGACACCCTCCGGCGAACACGAACCGAGCACCACCGGCGCACCCGGGCCCGGGCCTGCCGGCGCTCCGGGAGGCCCGCCCGGCGGCCCGCCGGGAGGACCGGGAGGACCGGGCGGACCGGGCGGACCGGGTGAGCCCGACGAGGCGGCCATGCGCGAGGAGCTGCGCCGCGTCCGCGCGGAGCTCGCCGAGAGCGCGGTCGCCGACCTCGTCGCGAACCACGCGATCGGCCTCTGGCAGCTCGCGGTCTTGCACCTCACGCCGGACGAGGGCCAGGCGATCGACCTCGCGGAGGCCGGCCTCGCGATCGACGCGATGGCCGCGCTCGTCGAGGGCCTCGGTGACCGGCTCGGCGAGAGCGCCGAGGCGCTGCGCGACGCGCTCGCGCAGCTGCGCATGGCATACGTCCAGCTCACCGAGCGCGCCGGTGGCGTGACCGACGGCGACTGACCCCGTCTCCTTCGGTGCCCTCGCTCATCGAGCAGTACGCGCTGCTCGGCGACACCCAGACCGCCGCGCTCGTCGCCGACGACGGTTCGCTCGACTGGCTGTGCGCGCCGCGCTTCGACTCCCCCGCGTGCTTCGCGGCGCTGCTCGGCGCGCCCGAGCACGGGCGTTGGCTCCTCGCGCCGGCCGCGGGCGGCCGGGCGACCCGGCGCCGCTACCGCGAGGACACGCTGGTCCTCGAGACCGAGTTCGAGACGCCGGACGGCACCGTTCGGATCACCGACTGCATGCCGATCCGCGACCGCAACGTCGACATCGTCCGCATCGTGGAGGGCGTGAGCGGTCGCGTCCCCATGCGGATGGAGCTGGTCATCCGGTTCGACACGGGTGGCGTCATCCCCTGGGTGCGCAAGGTCGGTGACGCGCTGGTCGCCGTCGCCGGTCCGAACGCGCTGGCGCTGCGCACACCGGTCGAGACCCGAGGCCTGCACATGCACACCGTCGCCGAGTTCGAGGTCGCCGCGGGTGACCGCGTGCCGTTCGAGCTCACCTGGTTCCCGTCGCACCACGACATCCCGAAGGCACTCGACTGCGAGCGCGCGGTCGCCGAGACGATCGCATGGTGGCAACGGTGGTCCGAGCGCGCGAGCTACCGGGGCGAGCGGGCCGAGCTCGTGCAGCGATCCGCGATCACGCTCAAGGCGCTCACGTACGCGCCGACGGGCGGCCTGGTCGCGGCGGCCACGACGTCGCTGCCGGAGTGGATCGGCGGCGTGCGCAACTGGGACTACCGCTACTGCTGGCTCCGCGACGCGACGTTCTCGCTCTACGCGCTCATGAGCCTCGGCTACGTCGACGAGGCGAAGGGGTGGCGCGACTGGCTGCTCCGCGCGCTCGCCGGCCAGCCCGAGAAGGCCCAGATCATGTACGGCGCCGCGGGCGAGCGCCGCATCGTGGAGTACGAGGTCGACGCGCTCCCTGGGTACGAAGGTTCCCGGCCGGTGCGCATCGGCAACGCCGCGTGCGAGCAGTTCCAGCTCGACATCTACGGCGAGCTGATGGATGCCCTGCACCTCACGCGACGGGTCGGCATCCCGCCCGACCCCTCGATCTGGCCACTCTCGTTGACGATCCTCGACTTCCTCGAGGAGGCCTGGCGCGAGGCCGACGAGGGCATCTGGGAGGTCCGCGGGCCGCGCCAGCACTTCACCCACTCGAAGGTGATGGCGTGGGTCGCGTTCGACCGCGCGGTGAAGACCGTGAACGAGCTCGGCATGGAGGGGGTGGACACGACGCCGTGGGAGTGGCTGCGCGACGAGATCCATGCGCAGGTGTGCGCCCAGGGCTTCGACGCCGACCGCAACACGTTCGTGCAGCACTACGGCTCCACGAGCCTCGACGCGAGCCTCCTCATGATCCCCCTGGTCGGCTTCCTCCCGCCCGACGACCCGCGCGTCCGGGGCACGGTCGACGCGATCCAGCGCGAGCTCGTCGTCGACGGCTTCGTGCGCCGCTACTCGACGAGCTCGGGCATCGACGGGCTGCCACCCGGCGAAGGCGCGTTCCTCCCCTGCTCGTTCTGGCTCGCCGACAACCTCGCCCTGATGGGACGCAAGGACGAGGCCCAGGCCCTCTTCGACCGCCTCGTGGGGCTGGTCAACGACGTCGGGCTCATCTCCGAGGAGTACGACCCGGTGGCCGGCCGCATGCTCGGCAACTTCCCGCAGGCGATGACCCACGTCGCGCTGGTGAACACGGCGTGCAACCTCGCGGGCCACGGCGGGCCGGCGAGAACGCGCTCGGGGATGTCTCAGCCGACAGAGATCGCGTCGACCGCGGCCGCCTCCCAGCGGCCGAGCGAGCCCGGCACCACGACGTAACGCACGATCGCGCCGACGGGCACCGAACGGGTGCCGTCGGCGACCTGCGTGCAGTGGAAGTCGAACCGCTCACCCTCGGTGCTCTCGAGCGTGCCGAGGCCTCGCCTGAGGTCGAAGGCCGCGACCCGACCGGTGCGCGCCGGCATCGCTCCCGGCTCCATGTGCCTCAGTGCACGATCTTGGTGATCGGGAGCTCGATGATCCCCGTCGCGCCCTGAGCCTTCAATGCCGGGATCAGCACGTTGATCTCGCTCTTGGTGACCACCGCCTCGACGGCGAAGCCGTCCTCGCCGAAGAGCTTCGACACGGTGGGCGACTTCAGCGCGGGCAGGAGGCCGATGACCGCGTCGAGGCTCGCCTCGTCGACGTTGAGCTTGAGCAGCACTCGGCCCCGCGCCTCGAGCACGCCTTCGAGCAGGACCCGCAGCTCTTCCATCGCGGCCCGCTTCTCCGGGTCCGCGTGGGCGGCCGGATTCGCGATGAGCTCGGTGTGCGAGACGAGGATCGTGTCGACGATCCGCAGACCGGCCGCGCGCAGCGCCCGCCCGGTCTCGGTGATCTCGACCACCGCGTCGGCGATGTCGGGCACCTTCGCCTCGGTGGCGCCGTACGACAGCGAGACCTGGGCCTCGATCCCTTGCTCGGCGAAGTAGCGCTTGGTCAGCTCGGGGTACTCGGTGTGCACGCGGACACCGGCGGGCAGGTCGGTCACCGACTGCACCGGCCCGTCGTGGGCGACGGCGAGCACGACGTTGATGGGTCGGGCCGTGGCCTTCGAGTAGTGCAGCTCGGCCAGCGAGACCACGTCGGCCGCGGTCTCCTCGATCCAGTCGCGCCCGGTGATGCCGAGGTCGAACAGGCCGTCGGCGACGTAGCGCGGGATCTCCTGCGGTCGCAGGATCCGCACGTCGGCGACACGCGGATCGTCGATCGCGCCGCGGTAGTCGACCTCCGAGCTGCGCACGACCGCCAGGTCCGCGTCCTCGAACAATGCGAGCGTGGCGCGCTCGAGCGATCCCTTCGGGAGCACGATGCTCAGCACGACGCGCTCCCCGAAGCGGATGCCGACCCCGGCGCGGGCAGGGACCGGAGCAGGCCGACCATCTCGATCGCGGTCAGCGCGGCCTCCGAGCCCTTGTTGCCCTCGCGCCCGCCGGCTCGATCGAGCGCCTGCTGCTCGTCGTCGGTGGTCAGCACCCCGAAGATGATCGGGATGCCGGTGTCGAGCGCCGCCGCGGCGACGCCGGACGCGCACGGGCCCGCGACGTACTCGAAGTGCGCGGTCTCGCCCCGGACGACCGCCCCGAGGCAGATCACCGCGTCGATCGCGCCCGAGGATGCGAGCCGCTTCGCGACGAGTGGGATCTCGAACGCCCCGGGCACCCAGTGCACGGGCGCGGCGTCGGCGGCCCCGTGCTCGGCGAGCGTCGCACAGGCGCCCTCGACGAGCCGCGAGGTGATGTGCTCGTTGAAGCGACCGGCGACGACCGCGAGTCGCATGCCGGTCGCGTCGAGGTCGGCCTCGTTCGGGGTGTACTCACCCACTCAGCTCTGCTCCATCCGGACGTGTCCTCGGACCTGCTCCTCGAACCGGCTCCTCAGACCTGGGCCTCGCCGAGGTCGAGCAGGTGGCCCATCTTCTCCTGCTTGGTGCGCAGGTAGGAGATGTTCTCGTCATTGGGGGTCACGTGCAGCGGCACCCGCTCCACGATCTCGAGACCGTACCCCTCGAGACCGCCGTACTTGCGGGGATTGTTCGTCATCAGGCGCATCGTGGTGACGCCCAGATCGACGAGGATCTGCGAGCCGATCCCGTACTCCCGGGAGTCCACCGGGAACCCGAGCTCGACGTTCGCCTCGACCGTGTCGCGGCCCTCGTCCTGGAGCGTGTACGCCCGGAGCTTGTGGCCCAGGCCGATGCCGCGGCCCTCGTGGCCCCGGAGGTACACCACGACGCCCCGGCCCTCGACGGCGACCCGTTCCATCGCACTGTCGAGCTGCACGCCGCAGTCGCAGCGCATCGAGCCGAACACGTCGCCGGTGAGGCACTCCGAGTGGACGCGCACGAGCACGTCGGTGTTGCCGGCGATCTCGCCGCGCACGAACGCCAGGTGCTCGACCCCGTCGAGCAGGCTCTCGAACACGTACGCGGTGAAGTCGCCGTGCCGCGTCGGGATGCGCGCCTCCGACACACGACGGACGAGCTTCTCGCGGTGGCGGCGGTAGCGGATCAGGTCGGCGATCGAGATCAGCTGGAGCCCGTGCTCGGCCGCGAAGCGCTCGAGCTCCGGGAGCCGGGCCATCGTCCCGTCATCGTTCGTGAC
Source organism: Acidimicrobiia bacterium (assembly GCA_040902705.1). GTDB lineage: Bacteria > Actinomycetota > Acidimicrobiia > IMCC26256 > PALSA-555 > DATBSK01. Next base: position 17,975 of record JBBDWT010000050.1, read on the forward strand.
CTCGGCGAGCACACCCGACGGGGAGAGCCCGGCGAGGCGTGCGAGGTCGACGGCCGCCTCGGTGTGCCCGGCGCGCTTGAGCACGCCCCCCTCGCGATAGCGCAGCGGGAAGATGTGGCCGGGACGCGCCAGATCGTCGGGCGCGGTCTCCGGGCCGATGAGTGCCCTCACGGTCGTGGCGCGGTCGGCGGCCGAGATGCCCGTGCTCGTGCCGGCCTTGGCGTCGACCGACACCGTGAACGCCGTTCGTTGGGTCTCGGTGTTGTTCGCGACCATCAGTGGGAGCGACAGCGCGTCGCACCGGTCGCCCACGAGCGGCTGGCAGATCACGCCGCTGGTGTGGCGGATCATGAACGCGATCGCCTCGGGCGTCACCTTGTCGGCGGCCATGATGAGGTCGCCCTCGTTCTCGCGGTCGGCATCGTCCACCACGATCACGAGCTCACCGCGCTCGATCGCGGCGACCGCGTTCTCGATGTTGGTGAAGGGCATCATGGCTCCTTCGTCGCCGCGGCGAGCGGCGCGACCAGTCGTGCGACGTATTTCGCCAGCACGTCGACTTCCACGTTGACGGGATCTCCGGGCTCGCGGCCCCCGAGCGTGGTGCTCGCGAGCGTGTGCGGGATGAGCGCGACGCCGAGCCGCGGCGCGGGCGCGTCGGCACCTGCGTCGGGATCGACGATGTGGGTCACCGTGAGGCTCACGCCGTCGAGCGTGATCGAGCCCTTCTCGACGACGTAGCGGCCGAGGTCGCCGGGGACCTCGATGACCAGCCGGACCGAGCCGTCGGCCTCCGGCTCGCGCGCCGCGACCCGTCCGACGCCGTCGACGTGGCCCTGCACCAGATGGCCGCCGAGGCGGTCGGCCAGACGCACCGGGCGCTCGAGGTTGACCGGGTCGCCGGCCCTGAGCCCACCCAGCGTGGTGCGGTCGAGGGTCTCGGGCTGGGCGTCGGCGGCGAACCACCCGTCGCCGAGCTCGACTGCGGTGAGGCAGCACCCGTTGACGGCGATCGAGGCCCCGAGCGCCGCGTCCTCACGCACCGTCGAGCACGTGATCTCGACCCGAGCGGCGCCGTGGTCGTGGGTCACCGCGCGCACCGATCCGAGCTCCTCGACGATCCCCGTGAACATCAGCGCCGCTCCGCGTACTCGAGCCGGACGTCGTCGCCGAGCGGGCGCGCGCTCCGGAGTCGGAGCCGAGGCGCGTCGCCGAGCGCCGCGGGGAGCCCGCCGTCGAACGCGGGCCGGCCTCCGGGCCCGAGGACCGTGTTCGCCAGGTAGGCGACGATCCGATCGGGGAGGTCCTGCGAGAGGAGTGCCCCGTGCACGGTCGGCCCCCCTTCGAACATCGCCTGGAGCACCCCTTCGCGGCCGAGCAGCTCGAGCACGGCCGGAAGGTCGACGCCTCCGGCGGCGCTCGGGTCCAGCACCTCGACCTTGGCGCCGGCGCTCCGCCAGCCGTCGGTCGCGGTAGCGGGCGCCGCGTCGGTCGTGACCACGAGCGTCGGCGCGAGGGCGGGGTCGAACAGCGGCCCGGATGCGGGCACACGCCCGCGCGCGTCGAGCAGCACCCGCACGGGCTGGCGCGGCGGATCGTGGGGAGGCTCCATGGCGCCGCCGGCGAGACGGACGGTGAGCGCGGGCTCGTCGGCGAGCGCGGTGCCCGACCCGACCACGACCGCTTGCGAGTCGGCCCGGAGGCCGTGCGCGGCGGCGCGCGCCTGCTCGCCGGTGATCCAGCGCGACGCGCCGGCGGCCGCGGTGACGCGGCCGTCGAGGCTCATCGCGCTCTTCATCAAGCAGAACGCCCGCCCGGTGCTGCGGTGGTGCAGGTACGGCGCGAGGTCGTCGACGACCGCGTCGGCGCCGACGCCGACATCGACGGTGATGCCCGCCGCGCGCAACCGCTCGATGCCGCGACCCGCCACCCGCGGGTCCGGATCGGCGACGGCGACGACGACACGCTCGACGCCGGCCTCGATCAGCGCCTCCGCGCACGGCGACGTCCGGCCGTGGTGTGGGCACGGCTCGAGGGTCGCGTAGACGGTCGCGCCGCGAGCCCGGTCGCCGGCCGTCGCGAGCGCCAGGACCTCGGCGTGGCGCCCGCCCGGGGGCTCGGTGGCGCCCTCCCCCACGATCCGGCCGTCGGCCACGACCACGGACCCGACCCACGGGTTCGGCGGCGTGCGGTAGCGGACGCCGGCACCGAGCGCGACCGCGCGCGCCATCAGCTCGACGTCGTCTCCCGTTGCCCGCTCCGGGGATGCCTCGTCGCGCACGCGCACTCCTTCGACCGCCGACTCGCCCTCGGGGAGTCGGCGACGGGGAGGACCGCGCGCGTCCCGTGACGCCCGCTCACGCCCTCTCCCATCCGGACTCTCACCGTCGGCTCCGGCATCTCACCGGATCAACACCACGGCCGGCTGCCGTGGGCTCGCGGGCTCCGAGCCTTCGTCACCTGCCGTGGTGGCCAGGTGCTGGAAGCTCGCTACCGCCGGTCGGGACTTGCACCCATACCCCGAGGGCTCACTCGTTGGTAGCCGCCAGAATACCGCGTCCGGGGCCGAAATGGAACAGGTTCTAGTTTTTTCTCGGGCGCGCGGACACGGGATCAGTGCGGCCGCCCGCCCGCGAGGAGGTCCAGGGCATGCGGCACCGCGCCGAGGACGGCATCGAGGCATTCCAGCGCCCCCGACGACGATCCGGGGAGGTTGCACACCAGGGCCACCCCGACCGTGCCGCACACGCCCCGCGAGAGCATGCCGAAGCCGCGCCCGGCGCCGTCGCTGGCGCGCCGCATGGCTTCGGCGAGCCCGGGCGCGTCGCGCTCGACCACCGCGCGCGTGCCCTCGGGGGTCAGGTCGCGCGGCCCGAACCCCGTGCCTCCCGTGGTGACGACGAGCCCGGCGAACCCTCGCGTCAGGTCGCGCAGGGCGTCGGCGACGGCCTCGACGCCGTCGGCGCTCACCCGGTGCTCGAGGACGTCGAACCCCGCGGCATCGAGCCGGGCGACGAGGGCGAGCCCGGACGTGTCGTCGCGGACACCCTCAGCGACCCCGTCGGAGACCGTGAGCACCTTCGCGTCGAGCCGTGGGCCCACCATGCCGAGGCGTCAGGCAGCAGCCCGGGCGGCGTCGCGGATCGCGCGAGCCGCGCCGGCGGGGTCGGGCTGGGCGAAGATCGCGCTCCCGGCGACGAGGATGTCGACCCCGGCCGCGACCGCGTCGTGCGCGTTGTCGACCTTGATGCCCCCGTCGATCTCGATCTCCACCGGCAGCGATGCCTCGTCGATCGCCTGGCGCACGACGCGCACCTTGTCGAGCACCTCGGGGAGGAACTTCTGGCCACCGAAGCCCGGGTGCACGCTCATGACGAGGAGCAGGTCGACCTCGCCGAGGTACGGGAGGACCGTCTCGACGGGCGTCTCGGGGTTGAGCGTCAGCCCGACGCCGACCCCGCGGGCGCGCAGGTCGTCGAAGAGCGGGCGGGGGTCGCCCAGCTCGATGTGCACGATGCACCGGTCGGCCCCTGCTTCGGCGAACTCCTCGAGCAGCACGCCGGGGTTGTCGACCATCAGGTGGCAGTCGAGGAAGAGCTCGGTCTGCCGGCGCAGCGACGCCACGACCGGGGGGCCGATCGTGAGGTTCGGGACGAAGTGCCCGTCCATCACGTCGACGTGCAGGAGATCGGCCTCGTCGGCGACACGCTCGACCTCGGCGGCGAGGCACGCGAAGTCGGCCGAGAGGATCGAGGGGGCGATCTTGGTGGTGCGGGCCATCGGGGCGACGCTACCCGTCGTCACGCCGCAGCCCGAAGGCGAACATCCCGTCGGTGTCGGCGACCTGCGGGAGCAGGATCGCACCCAGCCCCCACGGGCGCCACGGCGGGCCGGGCGGCTCGAGCACCGACCACCCGGGGAGCTCTGCGGCGACGGCGGCGGCGACGTCGCGCGTCTCCGCAACGGTCAGCGTGCAGACGGCGTAGACCAGGACCCCGCCCGGGCGGACGGCCTCGGCCGCGGCGCGGACCATCGAGCGCTGGACGTCGGCGAGGCCGTCGATGGCGTCGGGGTCGATCCGCCAGCGCGCTTCGGCCCGGCGGCGCAGCACCCCGAGCCCGCTGCACGGCGCGTCGACGAGGACGCGGTCGAAGCTCGCGCTCCGTGTCGGCGGATGCCGGCCGTCGGCGACCACCGATGCGATGTTCGCGAGCCCGAGCCGCTTCGCCGCGACGCCCACCATCCCGAGGCGGCCCGCGCTCACGTCGGCGGCGACGACGAGCCCGGCGTCGTCGAGCAGCTCCGCGATCGCCGTGGTCTTGCCTCCCGGTGCGGCGGCGACGTCGAGGACGCGGTCGCGGCCCGACGGAGCGAGGTACCGGACCACGGCCTGGCTCCCCTGGTCCTGCGGCGTCGCCCGACCACACGAGACGACCGGCAGCGCGCCCGGGTCGCCCGCGCCGCGCACGACGAGCGACCCGTCGACGAGCTCGCCGTCGGTCACCGTCGCGCCCGCGGCGGCCAGCTCCGCGGCGATGTCGGCGCTGCCCTCGCGGCGAGGGTTCAGCCGCAGCGTCAGCGCGGCCGGAGCGTTCCCGGCGACCAGCACGCCGTGCGCATCGCCGGCACCGAGGTCCGCGTGCAGGCGCTCGACGAGCCAGTCGGGATAGGACAGCGCCACGGCCTCGTCATCGGGCTCGGGCCAGTCGGGCCCGAGACGCGTCAGCGCCCGGAGCGTCGCGTTCACGTAGCCACGCGCGCGACGCGGCACCGCGTCGACCGTCTCACTCACCGCCGCGTGCGGCGGCACGCCCTGCACGAGCTGGAGCGCGCCGAGGCGCAGCGCGGCCCGCACCGGCGGGTCCAAGCGCTTCAGCGGCCGGTCGACGACCCGCGTGAGCAGGTCATCGAGACGACGTTGGGCGCGCAGCGTGCCGTAGACGAGATCGGTCACCTGGGCGCGGTCGCGCGCCTGGAGCTTCGACCGCCGGAGCATCGTCGGGAGGAGCACGTGCGAGTACGCGCCGTCCTCGACGCGAACGAGCGCGTCGCACGCGAGGCGTCGGGTCGTCGCCTCCGGGCCGCCCTGCCTCACGGTGCGTCCAGTGCCGGTGCCGGGTCCCGCAACCCGGCGCGCCACGCGTGCCCGCTCATCACCGCACGCCCCTCGGGCTGGACCTCGTCGAGCGCGAGGACCCCGTCAGTCGTGCCGAGGCGCGCGTCGCCGTCGATCGATCCCGCCGGCGCGTCGCCGCCCTCGACGTGGGCCCGCAGCACCTTGAGTCGGTGGCCGCCGGTCGTCGCCCAGGCACCCGGGCGGGGGTTGCCGGCGCGCACCAACCGCGCGAGCTCCGCGGCGGGGCGCGCGGGGTCGATGCGGAACTCCTCGACCGAGAGCTTGTCCGCGTAGGTGGGCTCACCCTCCTGCGGCGTGGGCTCGACCCGGCCGACCTCGGGCAGCGTCGAGACGAGGAGCGCGACACCGAGCTCACCGAGCCGGCTGCGCAGCTCCCCTCCGGTCTCGTCCGGGTCGATGGCGGTCCGGGCGCGCGCATACACCGGGCCCGTGTCGAGACCGGCATCGAGTCGCATCACGCAGACCCCGGTCTCGGCATCGCCCGCGAGGATGGCCCGTTCGACCGGCGCAGCACCGCGCCATCGGGGCAGCAGCGAGTAGTGCAGGTTCACGAAGCCGTGCCGGGTCGCGTCGAGGAGCTCCGGCGGCAGCAGCTGGCCGAACGCCACGACGACGCCCGCGTCCGCGTCGAGCGCACGGATCTCGTCGACGACCTCACGGGCGCGCGCCGGGGTGCGCACCGCCAGCCCGAGTCGGGTCGCGGCTTCCTTCACCGGGCTCGGGCTCACGTCGCTCCCCCGGCCGCGCCGGGCATCGGGTTGGGTGACCACCAGCGCGAGGTCGTGGCCGGCGTCGTGCAGCGCCCTCAGCGGTGGGACGGCATCGGCGGGTGATCCGCAGTAGACGACACGCACGAGACAGCGTCGAGGACGTCAGAGACGGCGCGTGGCGTCCGCGCCCCCTGCGCCCCCGACGACCACCGCGAACGAGCCGTCGATCTGTGCCCGACGGAGGTCCCGCATCGCCTCCTTGCGGGTGTCGGGGTCGAGCCGGTCGAGGAGGAGCGTGCCGTCGAGATGGTCGATCTCGTGCTGGATGAGGCGGCCCATGAGCTCGTCACCCTCGATGACCACCTCGTTGCCGTCGAGGTCGACACCACGGACGGTGACGAGCTTCGGGCGCACGATCTCGAAGTGCAGCCCGGGGACCGACAGGCACCCCTCCTCGTACGCCCACTCGCCGCTCGACTCGACGATCTCGGGGTTCACGATGACCGCGGGGCCGTCGCCGAGGTCGTAGGTGTAGAGCCGCTTGAGCACGCCGACCTGGGGCGCCGCGAGCCCGAGCCCGATCGCCTCCTGCATCGTGTCGTACATCGCGTCGACGAGGCGCGCCACGCCCCCGTCCAGCTCCTCGACCTCGTTCGCTCGCTGGCGCAGCACAGGGTCACCGAAGACCCTGATGGGGAAGGTGCTCACTCCATCGAGGGTACCGGACCCCGCGGCACGTGAACGTCAGACGCGCTGCGGGTCGGCGTCGGCCCGCAGCCGCCCGCGAGCGCGAGCCGGGCCGAGGTCTATGGATGCCAGCACGTCGCACAGCACGTCGACCGACGGGGCACGCAGCAGCGCGCGCACGCCCGACGGCCCGACGACGTCGAGGTGGTCGTGCAGCAGCGCGCACGCGGCCTCGACGGCATCCGGCTCGCCGCGCATCTCCGCGAGGCCACCGAACGGCGGGAAGCCGAGCTCGCGACGGCGGGCCCGTTCCGCCGCGACGACCCGGCCGACGTCGCCGCCCGCGGCCGCCTCGAGCACCTCGTGGCCGGGGAGGCGCGTCTGCACGAGCACGGATCCCCCGTCCGGTCGGGGGCCGACCAGGCGCGCCGCGCGCACCAGGAGCCACAGCGCCTGCTCGGTCGCGCGGTACCGAGGCGCGAGGAGCTCCTGGTCGAAGTCGAGGAACGCGACGAGCCGTACCTTCCCGGCGTCGCGCGGCACGCGATGGAGCAGTGCCTCCGTCCCCACGGCGACGTCGAAGTGCGGGAGCGGCGCGCTCGCCGAATCGACGGCGATCACCTGGTGACGCGGCACGAGGCCCGCGACGGCCTCGCGCAACCCGGTGACGCCCGGGCGCAGCTTCCGGAACACGCCCGCGCCACAGCTCCGGCACTGGACCGCAGCGGGCGCAGCGCAGCGGGCGCAGACCAGGCCGATGTCGGCCTCCTGGAGGCGCGCCTCGCATCGAGCACAGGTCGCGATCTCGTCACAGGCCTTGCACACGAGGAGGTGAGCGCGACCACGACGATTGAGGATGCAGAGCGCGCGCCCACCGGCGTCGAGCGCATGGTGCAGCGCCGGTCCGAGCGGCGCGGCGAGCAGCCCGGTGCCCGGCGGCTCGTCCCGGAGGTCGACCACCTGGAGCCGGGGCCAGCCGCGTGCCGCGACGCGACCCGGAGCGTGGACGGTCGCCGATCGCGCCAGCTCGGTCGCCTCCACCGTCGGCGCGGGCGTCACGATCGTCACGCGCGCGTCGAGGCGTCGGGCCCGCTCGACCACGAGGTCACGCGCGTGCCACGCGGGTGCCCGCTCCTCGGCGAGCGCCTCGTCCGCGTCGTCGAGGACCACGACGCCCCGGAGGTCGGGCACGGGTGCGAGCACGGCGATCCGTCCGCCGACGACGATGCAGGCCCCGCGACGCGCCTCTTGCCACGCGAGCGTGCGATCGGCCGCAGAGACGTCGCCGCGCACGACCACGACGTGGCGCCCCTGCTCGCGCAGGGCCGTCGCGAGGGCGTCACCCTCGACCGGATCGGGAGCGACGACGATGGTTGACCCCTCGGACTCGACGAGCGCAGGGAGGAGCGCGACGCGCGCCTCGGCCGGCGGCCACACGACGAGCCGCACCGCCTGGTCGGGCACGTCCAGTGGGGCCGGCTCCTGCGGGAACACCGCGACGTCGACCTCGGGCGCAGGTCCGGGCGCCACGATGTTCGGTGGCGACGACGGGCGGAGGAACGCGGTGCGAGGACCGGCCCAGCGCCACGCCGCGAAGCTCGTCAGGTCCACCACCTCGCGCGACGGTCCCGCCGAGATCGCGGCCATGACCGGCCGCAGCCGGTCCGGAGGCGCCTCGGACGTCACGTCGGCCCCGACGACCCAGCCGCGCACCCGGCGCCCGTGGAGCGGCACCCGCACGACGGTGCCGACCTCGATCAACCGGTCGAGATCGGCCGGCACCGAGTAGTCGAAGGCGCGGTCGACCGCGGGGACGTCGGGGACGACGCGGTCGACGCGTTCGACCGGGGCGTCGCTCAGGCGATCGCCTCGGCTACCTTGCGGAGCTGGTCGGCGTGGTCGGTCGCCTCCCACGTGAACGTGGGCTCGGGCCGACCGAAGTGACCGTACGCGGCCGTCTTCTGGAAGATCGGCCGTCGCAGGTCGAGACGCTCGATGATCGCGGCCGGCCGCAGGTCGAAGACCTCGTGCACGAGCCCCGGCAGCTTCTCCTCGTCGATCTGGGACGTACCGAACGTCTCCACCATCACCGAGACCGGACGTGCGACGCCGATGGCGTACGCCACCTGGACCTCGCACCGGTCGGCGATCCCCGCCGCGACGACGTTCTTGGCGACGTGGCGCACCGCGTAGGCGGCGGAGCGGTCGACCTTCGTCGGGTCCTTGCCGGAGAACGCGCCACCCCCGTGGCGGGCCATCCCCCCGTAGGTGTCGACGATGATCTTGCGACCGGTGAGCCCGCAGTCGGCGTGCGGGCCGCCGAGCTCGAAGGCCCCGGTCGGGTTGCACAGGAAGTCGTAGTCGTCGTTCGCGAACTGCGCCGGCACGAGCGGGCGCACGACGTGCTCGAGCAGCTCGGGATGGAGCTGGCCGAGGATGTCGATGCCAGGTCCGGTCTGGGTCGAGATCAGCACGGTCGACAGGCGCGCGGGCTTGCCGTCCTCGTACTCGATGCTGACCTGGGTCTTGCCGTCCGGGCGCAGGTAGTCGAGGACCCCGGTCTTGCGCACCTCGGCGAGTCGCTCCGCGAGCCGGTGCGCGAGCCAGATCGGCATCGGCATCAGATCGTCGGTGTCGTTGCAGGCGTACCCGAACATCATCCCCTGGTCGCCCGCGCCGATCTCGTCGTAGTAGTCGCCCGTGCCGGCGCGCTGCTCGACCGCCTTGTCGACGCCCATCGCGATGTCGGGCGACTGGCGGTCGATCGACGTGATCACGCTGCACGTCTTGCCGTCGAAGCCGAAGGACGCGGAGTCGTAGCCGATGCCGCACACGGTGTCGCGCACGACCCGCGGGTAGTCGACGTGGGCGTTGGTCGAGATCTCCCCCGCGACGATCACCACACCCGTCGTCGCCATCGACTCGCAGGCGACCCGACTCTCGGGGTCCTGCTCGAAGATGGCGTCGAGCACCGCATCGCTGATCTGATCGCACAGCTTGTCGGGATGGCCTTCGGTCACCGACTCCGACGTGAACGTGTACCCGCTGCTCACCGTGCTCCTCCTCTATGGCGTCGCTCGCTCCGGGGCGGGATACCCGCCCCGTCCTCGCTCGCTCCGCGTCCGGTGTCGTGCATGTCGAACGCCGCCGCGACGCGATCGAGGATCACGTCGGCGAGGGCGATCTTGGTCAGAAGGGGTGTCTCCTCCGCGCCACCGGCGGCGTCGAGGAGGACCACTCGGTTGGTGTCGACCTCGAAGCCCGCGTCCGGCGCGGAGACGTCGTTCGCCACCATCAGGTCGACGTTCTTCGTCGCGAGCTTGGCGGCGGCATGCTCGCGCACCTGCTCGGTCTCGGCGGCGAAGCCGACGAGCAGCTGGTGGCCCTTGCGCTCCCCGAGGGCAGCGAGGATGTCGACCGTCGGCTCGAGCACGATCTCCGGCGCGCCGTCGCGCTTCTTGAGCTTCTCCGGTGCGATCACCTTCGGGCGGAAGTCGGCGACCGCGGCAGCCATGACCACCACGTCGCAGTCGGCGTAGCGACCGACCACGGCATCGTGCATCTCCTCGGCGGTCTCCACGCTCACGACGTCGATGTGCGGATCGCTCTCGCGTGCCGTCGTCGTCACGAGGGTGACGGCCGCACCGCGACGCGATGCCGCGTCGGCGACCGCGTGGCCCATCTTCCCGGACGACCGGTTCCCGAGGTACCGCACCGGGTCGAGTGGCTCGCGCGTCCCTCCGGCCGTGACCAGGACCCGCAGCCCTGCGAGGTCACCCTGGCGCGCGAGGACCGATGCCGCGGCGGTGACGATGGCCTCCGGATCGGCGAGGCGACCCGCGCCGCGGTCACCACCGGCGAGGTGCCCCTCGTCGGGGCCGATCGTGTGGACACCCCGCTCGCGCAACGTCTCGACGTTCCGCTGGACCGCCGGGTGCTCCCACATCTCGGTGTGCATCGCCGGCGCGACGAGGACGGGCGCGCGCGTCGCGAGCAGCGTCGCGGTGAGGAGGTCGTCGGAGATGCCGGACGCGTACTTGCCGAGGAGCTTGGCCGTGGCGGGCGCCACGAGCACGAGGTCGGCGCCCTGCCCGAGGCGGGTGTGTGGGATCGGCTCGCCGTCGGCAGCGTCGAAGAGCGACGTGCGGGTCGGCTCCGAAGCGAGCGCGGAGAACGTCAACGCGCCGACGAAGCGCTGCGCGTCGTCTGTGAGGATCGGTGAGACGTGCGCCCCGGCATCGACGAGTCGCCGGCAGACCTCGACCGCCTTGTAGGCGGCGATGCCCCCGCTGACCGCGAGGACCACGCGCCGCCCGCGCAGCGCGCGCAGATCCGAGACGCGGGACTCGGGGGCGCGGGGTTCGGGGGTGGGTTCCATCGCGTCGGCGCTCCGCCGAGGGAGGCGGGACGCGGCGGGGCTACTCGGCCCCGGTCTCGGCCGCCGCGGCGGCGACCGCTGCGGCCTCTTCCTCGGTCTCCTCGGGGGGCAGCGGCTGCGCCTCGATCTTCGCGACCTCGATCTCCTCGAGGGCGATCGTCAGCGGCTTGCGCGACACGGACGTGACCTGCGGCGGCACGATCTTGCCGAGCCCCTCACCGAGCTGGTTGTAGTAGTCGTTGATCTCCCGGGCGCGAAGTGCCGCCAGCGTGACGAGCGTGAACTTCGAGTCGACGCGGTTGAGGAGGTGCTCCATGCGGGGGTCCATGAGCGAGGCGCGGCGTTCGGGCACGTGGGGATGCTCCAGGGAAAGGGGGCGAGCGAGGCGGCTCGTGGGATACCCAGGCTAGCAGTCGGGTCCGCGAATCGAACGATTCCGGGGCGTCCTCGGAGCTCAGCCGACTGAGCGGCGGGCGCCGATCAGGGAGACGAGCTCGTCGACGGCCCGGTCGAGGTCGTCGTTCACGACGATCGCGTCGAAGGTCGCCGCCTTGTCCTCCTCGGCGGCGGCGGCGGCGAGCCGGCGCTCCAGGTCGGCCGGATCGGCGGCGGGGTCGCGATCGAGGAGCCGCTCCCGCTGCACCTCGCGTGAGGGGGGCTTCAGGAAGATCAGGAACGCGTCGGGGTGGGCGTCTCGGATCGCGAGCGCTCCCTGGACGTCGACCTCGACCAGCACGTCGTCGCCGGCGGCCAGGTGCTGCTCGATCGGTGCCCGCGGTGTGCCCTTGAGGTCGCCGTACACGTCGAACCACTCCAGGAACCCGCCGAGGTCGCGCAGCTCGCGGAAGTCGTCGTGCGACATGAAGCGGTAGTCGCGCCCGTCGACCTCGCCCGGACGCGGCGCGCGGTCCGTCGCAGAGACGGAGTACCAGAGGCGCGGCTCGCGCTCGAGGAGCCGGCGGACGACCGTCCCCTTGCCGGTGCCCGACGGTCCGGCGATGACGACGACGACGCCCAAGCCTCCGAGCCTTCAGCGCGCGGGTTCGAAGTGGTCGAGCAGCCGACGCCGCTGGTTCGGCCCCAGCCCCCGCAGCCGACGACTCTCGCTGATGTCGAGCTCGCGCATGAGTCGGCGCGCCTTGACCTTGCCCGTGTTGGGCATCGACTCGAGCATGCTCACGACCTTGAGCTTGCCGAGCACGTTGTCGTCGGCGGCGCGGTCGAGGAGCTCCGTGAGGCTGAGGCTCGAGCCCTTGAGCTGCTCCTTGACCTCGGCACGGATCCGCCGGGCGACCGCTGCCTTCGCCAACGCGGCCCGACGCTCGTCGGGCGTGAGGGCGGGAGGAAGGGGCATGAGCGCGTCAGCATAGCGAGGAGCCTCGGCGGCGCACTCGGACCCGAACCGGACGCCGACGGCTCGACCCGTCGCTGCACTCGAGCCCGCGACGCACGCGGGACGCGACGCGGCGTGAACGCCGCGTCGGATCCGCTCAGGTGCGCGCGAGTGCATCCTCGACCTCGGTGAGCACCGCTGCGGCCGCAGCCTCGGGATCGTCGGCCGCCGTCACCGTGCGGGCGATCACGAGCCAGTCGGCACCACGTGCGATCGCGTCACCGGGAGTCGCGATCCGTGCCTGGTCGTTCGGCGCGTCGCCGGTGCGGCGGATGCCGGGCACCATCGTGCGGAGGCCGTGCGCCTTCGCCGTCTCGACCTCCCACGCTGAGCAGACCACCGCGTCACACTGTGCCTCGGCGCAGATCGCCAGCCGCTCGGCGAACGCGCTCGTGTCGGGATCGCTCGTGAGCACGGTGACCCCGATCGCGACCGGTGCGGGGTGCCCCGCCTCCCGAGCACCTTCGCGGTACGCGTCGACGCCCGCACGCAGCATCTCCACGCCACCGGCGGCGTGGAAGTTGAGCATCTCGACACCCCGGCGACCGTGGACGCGCGCCGCACGGGCGACCGTGCTCGGGATGTCGTGCAGCTTCATGTCGGCGAAGACGTCGAACCCGTCGGCATGCAGCGCGTCGAAGGCCGCGGGCCCGGCTTCGGCGTACAGCTCGAACCCCACCTTCACGGTCCGGAACCAGGGCGCGAGCCGCCGGGCGAGCGGGCGGGCCTCGTCGAGTCCCCCCACGTCGAGGCCGAGCACGAGGCGGTCGCGTGCGGCGGTCATCGCCCTCCGGTGTCGTGGTCGCGCATGGCTCCCGTGAGCTCGTGCACCGCGCCGATGTCGTGGTGCCGACACCACCTGATCAGCTCGTCGAGGATGCGGAGCGGCGCTCGCGGCTCCGCGAACGTCGCGGTCCCGACGCCGACCGCGCTCGCGCCCGCGAGCAGCATCTCGACCGCGTCGAGGCCCGTGCTGACTCCGCCCGTGCCCAGGATCGGGAGCTCGGGATGCGCGACGTGGACGTCGTGGACGGCTCGGAGCGCGATCGGCTTGATGGCCGGTCCCGAGAGGCCGCCTCCAGGACTGCCGAGCACCGGACGGCGCGTCTCTGCATCCACGAGCAGCGCGCGCACCGTGTTGCCGAGCGTCACCGCGGCGGCTCCTGCGGCCGCCGCCGCGGCCGCGATCCCGGGCAGGTCGCCGATCCCCGGGGTGAGCTTCGCCAGGATCGGGGTCGCCAGCCCCACCGTCACCACCGCCTGCACGACCGCGGCGGTCTGGGCGGCGTCGGTCGAGAACATCGAGCCGCCGTGCTCGGTGTTCGGGCAGGACAAGTTGACCTCGACGGCGAGGAGATCGCCGGTCGCGGGCGCGAGCAGCGTGGCGCCCTCGCGGTAGTCGTCGACCGTACGGCCCCAGAGCGAGGCGATGACGCGCGCGCCGCGTGCGCGCAGCGCCGGCAGGTCGTGCTCGACCCAGTGCGCGACGCCGCGGCCCTGGAGCCCGACCGCGTTCACCATGCCGGCACTCGCCGGGTGCAGACGGGGTGGCGGGTTGCCGGCCCACGCGAACGGCGCCACCGACTTCGCCGTGACGGCACCGAGCCTCGACGGATCGCACAGCCGTGCGACCTCGTCGCCGTGCCCGAACGTCCCGGACGCGGCCACGATCGGGCTCGACAGCTCCATCGGCCCGAGCCGGACCGCCAGGTCGATGGAGGTGTCGACCGACGCCCTCACCTACACCCCGAGCTGGAGCTGGGCATCGCGGTGGTACTCCTGGAGCGGGCGGACCGCGGGTGCGTGCGTTGCGCGCTCGGCGATGCCCGCCGCGGCGGCACGCGCGGCCGCGACCGTCGTGATGCAGGGGACACCGAGACGCGTCGCGGCGCGACGGATGTGGGCTCCGTCCGCCCGAGGCCCGCGACCACGGGGGGTGTTGACGACGAGATCGACCTTGCCCGACGAGATCAGCTCGATCGCGTCCGCGCCGGTGCCCTCCCCCACCTTCGCGACCACGGTCGCCACCGGCAACCCCTGCGCCTCGAGCGCGCTCGCGGTGCCGGCGGTGGCCGCGAGCGCGAACCCGAGGTCGGCGAAGCGGCGAGCCACGTCGACGCCAGCCTGCTTGTCGCGGTCGGCCAGCGACAAGAAGAGCGTGCCCGACGCGGGCAGGCGGTTGCCCGCGCCGGCCTGGCTCTTCGCGAACGCGAGGCCGAACGAACGGTCGATGCCCATGACCTCGCCGGTGGAGCGCATCTCTGGCCCGAGGATCGTGTCGACGCCCGGGAATCGGTCGAACGGGAGGACCGCCTCCTTCACGGCGACGTGCCCGCCGGTCGCGGGCTCGCGCAGCAGCCCCTCGTCGCGCAGCTCCGCCAGCGTCGCCCCGAGCATCACCCGCGCCGCGACCTTGGCGAGGGGCACGCCAGTGGCCTTGCTGACGAACGGCACGGTCCGGCTCGCACGCGGGTTGGCCTCGATGACGAAGACGGCATCGTCCTTCACCGCGTACTGCACGTTGAGCAGCCCACGGACGTCGAGCGCCTCGGCCAGCGCGTTCGTGTGGGTCTCGATCATGTGGATGACGGGCGCGCTCAGCGTCGGCGGAGGGATCGCACACGCGGAGTCGCCGGAGTGCACTCCGGCCTCCTCGATGTGCTCCATGACCCCGCCGACGAGCACCTCACCGGTGTGGTCGCGGATCGCGTCGACGTCGACCTCGATCGCGTCCTCCAGGAAGCGGTCGACAAGGGCCGGGCGTTCGGCCGAGAGCCCGCCTTCGCGCCCGAGGCTCCCCTCGTGGGCGAGCTCGGCCATCGCCTCACCGAGCTCGTCGTCGTCGTAGACGATCCGCATCGCGCGCCCGCCGAGCACGTACGACGGTCGTACGAGCACGGGATACCCGATGTCGTTCGCGATCCGTTGTGCCTCGCCGGAGTCGGCCGCGGTGCCTCCCGGCGGCTGTGGGATGCCGAGACGATCGCACAGGGCGAGGAAGCCGGCGCGGTCCTCGGCGAGGTCGATCGACGCGGGGCTGGTGCCGAGCACCGGGATCCCCGCCTCCTCGAGCGCGTGCGCGAGCTTCAACGGTGTCTGGCCGCCGAGCGACACGATGACGCCCACGAACTCGCCCTCCCCGACCGCCGCCCCCGCCAGACCGTCGCAGACGTTGCGGACGTCCTCGATCGAGAGCGGCTCGAAGAACAGGCGGTCGCTGGTGTCGTAGTCGGTCGACACGGTCTCGGGGTTGCAGTTGACCATCACGGTCTCGTAGCCGGCGTCCGAGAGCGCGAACGCGGCGTGCACGCAGCAGTAGTCGAACTCGACGCCCTGCCCGATGCGATTCGGTCCGCTCCCGAGGATCACCACGGCCGCGCGCTCGAGCGGCGTGATCTCGTCTTCGTCCTCGTAGGTGCAGTAGTGGTATGGCGTCCGGGCGGCGAACTCGGCCGCGCACGTGTCGACGGTCTTGAACGTGGGCGGGACGCCCGCCGCCAGGCGGGCCGCCCGCACGTCGTTCGGCGGGACACCCCAGAGGTACGCGAGCTGGTGGTCCGCGAAGCCGAGTCGCTTGATCGCGCGCCAGTCGCGTCGCGAGAGATCGGCCGGCTGCTTGACCGCGACCTCGGTGCGCGCCTCGGTGATGGCGAGGATCTGGTCGAGGAACCACGGATCGATGCCGGTGATCTCGTGCAGTCGCTCGACCGTCACCCCTCGTCGGAGGGCCGCCTCGAGGAGGAAGACCCGCTCGGGTGTCGGGGTCGCCGCGGTGCGCACGAGCTCGTCGGTCTCGATGCGGTCGAGCGCGACCTCGCCCGGGTCCGCGTTGAGCCCCAGCCGGCCGCTCTCCAGGCTCCGCAGCGCCTTCTGCAGCGACTCGGGAAACGTCCGCCCGATCGCCATGACCTCGCCGACCGACTGCATCTGCGTGCCGAGGAGCGGCACCGCTCCGGGCAGCTTCTCGAAGGCCCAGCGGGGCACCTTGGTGACGACGTAGTCGATGGTCGGCTCGAACGACGCGGGCGTCTCGCCGGTGATGTCGTTGCGGATCTCGTCGAGGCGATAGCCGACCGCGAGGCACGCGGCGATCTTCGCGATCGGGAAGCCCGTCGCCTTGCTCGCCAGCGCGCTCGACCGCGAGACGCGGGGGTTCATCTCGATGACCACGAGCTCACCATCCGCCGGGTTGACCGCGAACTGGATATTCGACCCCCCCGTGTCGACGCCGATGCGCCGGATGCAGGCGAACGCCGCGTCGCGCATCCGCTGGTACTCCACGTCGGTGAGGGTCTGCACCGGGGCGACGGTGATCGAGTCGCCGGTGTGCACGCCCATCGCGTCGAAGTTCTCGATCGAGCAGATGACGACGACGTTGTCCGCCGCGTCGCGCATCACCTCGAGCTCGTACTCCTTCCATCCGAGCACCGACTGCTCGATGAGGATCTCCCCCACCGGGCTCGCGGCCAGGCCGCGCGCCGCGGTCTCGCGCATCTCGGTCTCGTCGCGGGCGAACCCGGTCCCGCCGCCGCCGAGGATGAACGACGGCCGCACGATGATCGGGTACCCGACGACCTCGGCCACGGCCAGCGCCTCGTCGAGGCCGTACGCGAGGCCCGAGCCCGGCACCGCGAGGCCGATCTCCTGCATCGCTGCCTTGAACTTGGAGCGGTCCTCGGCGGTGTGGATCGCGTCGACCTTCGCGCCGATCAGCTCGACGCCGTACCGGTCGAGGACCCCCGCGTCGTGCAGCTGGATCGCGAGGTTCAGCGCGGTCTGACCACCGATCGTCGGGAGAAGCGCGTCGGGGCGCTCGCGTTCGATCACGCGCGTGACGCTCTCGACGTCGAGCGGCTCGACGTACGTGCCGTCGGCGAACTCGGGGTCCGTCATGATCGTCGCCGGGTTCGAGTTCACGAGCACGACGCGGTAGCCCTCGGCACGCAGCACGCGACACGCCTGCGTCCCCGAGTAGTCGAACTCGCACGCCTGCCCGATCACGATCGGGCCGCTGCCCAGCACCAGGATCGACTCGAGGTCGTCACGTCTCGGCACGCCTACGACCCTCTACCCGGACTGCCCGCTCCGACCTCGCGCGAGCCGGTCATCAGGTCCGTGAAGTCGTCGAACAGGTAGGACGCGTCGTGCGGCCCGGGACCGGCCTCGGGATGGTGCTGCACGCCGAACGCGCGTGCCTCGGGCACACGGAACCCCTCCACGACCCCGTCGTTGAGGTTGACGTGCGTGAGCTCCGCACCGTCGAGCCCGTCGAGCTCGATCGCGTAGTTGTGGTTCTGGCTGGTGATCTCGACGCGTCCGGTCGCCTCGTGACGGACGGGATGGTTCGCGCCGTGGTGCCCGAAGAGCAGCTTGCGCTTCTGCGCACCGAGTGCCAGCCCGAGGATCTGGTGCCCGAGGCAGATCCCGAACACCGGGACCTTGCCGACGAGCGCGCGCACGGTCTCGACCGCGCCCGCGACCGCCTCGGGGTCCCCGGGGCCGTTCGACAGGAACACGCCGTCGGGCTCACGCGACAGCACGTCGCGTGCCGTCGTCGACGCGGGGACGACCTCGACCCGGCACCCCGCGCCGACCAGGTGGCGCAGGATCGTGCGCTTGATGCCGTAGTCGTACGCGACGACCGAGAACGGCGCGTCCGCATCACCCACGACGTACGGCTGACTCGTGGTGACCCCGGCGACGAGATCGACGCCCTCGGTCCCCGCGGCACTCACCGCGACGGCGCGGACGGCGCTCTCGTCGGTGCCGAACGCGCCCGGCAGCGCGCCGCGCTCCCGCAGGTGACGGGTGAGCCGGCGGGTGTCGATCCCCGCGATCCCCGCGATGCCCTGCGCGACCAGGAACTCCTCGAGGTCGCCGGTCGCGCGCCAGCTGCTCGGGCGACGCGCCAGGTCGCGCACGATCACGCCGCGACAGAAGGCATGCCGGCTCTCGAGGTCGTCGCGGTTGACGCCGTAGTTGCCGATGTGCGGGTAGGTGAACGTGATGATCTGACCGGCGTAGGACGGGTCCGTGAGGATCTCCTGGTAGCCCGAGAGCGCGGTGTTGAAGACCACCTCGCCCGAGGCCACGCCATCGTCCGGCACCGCGCCGATGGCCTCTCCCTCGAACATCGTGCCGTCGGCGAGCACCAGGACGGCGTCGTCGCGCCTCATCTCGTGGCGCTCCCGTCGACGACCACCGGCTCCCCGCGGAGGATCGTGTGCCGCACGCGACCGTGGAGCTCGCGTCCGGCATACGGGGTGTTGCGCGCCCGGCTCGCGAGCTGTTCCGCGACCACCGTCCAGCGCGCCTCGGGATCGAACACGCAGAGGTTCGCGACCGCGCCCGCCTCCACGGGGCGGCCGTGGTCGGCGAGGCCGGCGATCGCGGCCGGGCCCCACGACAGCCGGGCGAGCGCGTCCCCGAGGGTCAGCACCCCGGGCTCGACCAGCTCGCCGAGCGTCAGCGCGAGCGCCGTCTCGAGGCCGAGCATCCCCGGCGGCGCCTCTTCGAACGGACGTTCCTTGGCCTCCGTCCGGTGGGGAGCGTGGTCGGTCGCGATCGCGTCGATCGTGCCGTCGGCGAGGCCCGCCTTCACCGCGGCGACATCGGCATCCGTGCGCAGTGGCGGGTTCACCTTGAACCGCGGATCGAACGACGCGCACGCCGCCTCGGTCAGGTGGAAGTGGTGCGGCGCCGCTTCGGCCGTCACCGGCAGCCCTCGCGCCTTCGCCGCCCGCACGAGCTCGACGGAGCCTGCCGTCGAGAGATGCAGGAAGTGCACCCGCGACCCGGTGAGCGCCGCGAGGATGCAGTCGCGCGCCACGATCGTGTCCTCGGCGGCAGCCGGGCGCCCCGGGATGCCCAGTCGGCTCGACCATTCGCCTTCGTGCATGTGCCCGGTGCCGGCGAGGCTCCCGTCCTCTGCGTGCTGCGCGACGACCGCGCCCGGAAGCGACGCTGCGTACTCGAGCGCGGCGCGCATCACGCCCGCCGAGTCGACGCACGCGCCGTCGTCGGTGAAGATCCGCACGCCGAGCTGGTGCAGCTCGCCCATCGGCGCGAGCTCGACGCCCTCCCTGCCCCTGGTGATCGCACCGGCCGCGTGGACGTCGCAGCAGGAGCGGGCTCCGCTCGCGAGCACCGATGCCACCACCGCCGGGTCGTCCTGGGGCGGTGTCGTGTTCGGCATCGCGACGACGGCCGTGAAGCCGCCGAGGGCCGCGGCCCGGGCGCCCGTCTCGATCGTCTCGGCGTCCTCCATCCCCGGCTCGCGCAGGTGGACGTGCAGGTCGACGAGCCCGGGCGCGACCACGCACCCGGCCGCGTCGAGCTCGGCGTCGGCCGTGAGCTTCGGACCGACCTCGACGACACGGCCGTCGGCGATCACGACGTCCGCCGTGCGCTCGCCACCCTGATCGACGACCCGGCCGCCGCGGATCACCCACGACTCAGGCAACGGGTGCTCCCGATCCGAGGAGCTGGTAGAGCACGGCCATGCGGATCGCGACGCCGTTCGCGACCTGCTCGGTGATGATCGAGCGCGGCCCCTCCGCGATCTCGGGTGCGATCTCGACGCCGCGGTTCATCGGTCCGGGATGCATGACGAGCACGTCGTCGCGCAGCCGGTCGGACCGCTCCACCGTGAGTCCGAAGCGGGTCGTGTACTCGCGCAGGGAAGGGAACAGCGTCGCGTCCTGACGTTCGTGCTGGATCCGGAGCAGGTACACGACGTCGACCTCGGCCAGCACTGCATCGAAGTCGCAGGAGGTCGCCGCGGGCCACCCGCCGAGCGACTCCGGGAGCATGGTCGGCGGGGCGACGAGGGTCACCTTCGCGCCGAGCGCGTCGAGTGCCTTGGTCGTGCTGCGCGCGACCCGGGAGTGGCGGATGTCGCCCACGATCGCGACGTGCGCACCATCGAGCTCGGGCCCGCAATGGCGGCGCAACGTGAAGACGTCGAGCAGCGCCTGGGTCGGGTGCTCGTGGCGTCCGTCACCGCCATTGATCACCGACGCATCGACCCACTGCGCGACGCGGTGCGGCGCGCCGGCAGCCCGGTGGCGCACGACCATCGCGTCGACTCCGAAGGCCTCGATCGTCTGGACGGTGTCGCGCAGGCTCTCGCCCTTCTTCACCGACGAGCTCGACGCAGTGAAGGACATCGTGTCGGCCGAGAGGCGCTTCGCCGCGGTCTCGAACGAGAGCCGCGTCCGCGTGGAGTCTTCGTAGAAGACCGACGCGACCGTCTTGCCCCGGAGCGCCGGCACCTTCGGGATCTCGCGCTGGGTGACCTCGAGGAACGACTCCGCCAGGTCGCACAGCTCCACGATGCCTTCGCGGCCGAGGTCGTCGATCGAGAGCAGGTGCTTCACGTGTCGCCCCCCTCCGCTCCCCGGCCCGGCTGCTCGTCGTCGGTCGGCCCCCACAGCTCGATGCTGTCGTCGGGACCGTCCACCTCGGCCAGGCGCACGCGCACGTCTTCTGCCCGCTTGGTCGGCAGGTTCTTGCCGACGAAGTCGGCCCGGATGGGGAGCTCCCGGTGGCCGCGGTCGACCAGCACCGCGAGCTGCACGGCAAGCGGCCGGCCGAGCTCGATGAGCGCGTCGAGCGCCGCGCGCACCGTGCGGCCGGTGAAGAGCACGTCGTCGACGAGCACCACCGTCCGGCCCGTGACGTCGACCGGCACCTCGGTCGCGCCGAGTGGCTGCACGGGCCGCAGGCCGATGTCGTCGCGGTAGAAGGCGACATCGAGGGCACCGACCGGCACGGTCACGCCCTCGAACGACTCGATGGCGGCGGCCAGCCGCTGCGCGATCGCGACGCCGCGCGTGTAGAGCCCGATGAGGACCAGATGCTCCGCGCCGTGGTTGCGCTCGACGATCTCGTGCGCGATCCGGGTGTGCGCGCGCCGCAGGTCGTCCGCATCGAAGACCGCCGCCCTGAACACGAAACGGCCACCCCCAGGGGCAGCCGCAGACTCGTTCGGGTTGTCCGGGTGTCCGGCGCGGGCGGCGTCGGCCATGTGGTGATCCTCTCCGTAGGAGCCTCGCAGGACTCCCGTGACGGTCCAATCAGTTATAGCAGCCACGACCGAGCGCGACGGACACCCGCGCCAGGTGCGCGTGCCTCCGGGCACGTGGCCCGACGTCCCCAGGAGCGACGCCTGCGCTCCCGACACCACGAGGCGCACCCTCGCCGCCGCGCTCGGCCGGGGTGCACGTCAGCTCTGGACGAGATGCCGGGCGACGAACGGCTCCGGCAGGAGCTCGGTGCGCAGCCCCCGCCAGTGGCGCAGGGAGTCGAAGAGCTCCGCACCCGGGGCGGGCACGCGCTCAGCCCCGCCGTCGTGGCGTCTCGTGTCCGACCCCAGCAGCTCGTCGAGCGTGCGACCCGCGGCGCGGGCGTCGAACAGCGCCCGGACCGCCGCGAGCGAGAAGCCCCGGGCCTGGAGCCTCGCTATCGCGTGCAACCGCTCCGCGTGCGCCGGGCCGTAGTAGCCGACGCGGCCGACCAACGTGGGTGGTGCGAGCAGGCCGAGTGACTGGTAGGCGCGGATGTTCCGGGTGCTGACGCCGGCGGCGTCGGCGAGGGCCTCGATCCGGAGCCCGGCCACTGCGTCGGGTCGCCTTCTCGCCATGATCCGATGTTACATTCTTCGCTGTTCATGATGGGAGGGATCGAGATGGCGGGGATCGAGATGGCGGGGGCCACTGCGGCGAGCCCGGGACGGCTGGGGTGCGCCTTCTTCGACACGCTCCCGGCTCGCCATCTCGTCGGCGACGACCACGGCATCGAGCTCGAGCTCACCGACGACCTGCGCGGCCCCGGCGGTGCGTTGCACGGCGGGCTGGTGACGATGCTCGTCGACGTGGCCGGCGCTTCGTGCCTCGCCGCGGCGAGCGGGCGCCTCGTCGCGACCGCGACGACGTCGATCGAGTACCTCGCCGCCGGTCGGGTCGGCCCGATCCGCGCGACGGGACAGGCCCTGCGGGTCTCCGCGTCGAGAGGCGTCGCCGAGATCCGCGTCGTCGACCGGGGCAAGGACGATCGGCTGATGGCGGTCGCCCTGGTGAGCGTCAGCTTCCT
>JBBDWT010000051.1:0-6579 GCA_040902705.1 Acidimicrobiia bacterium
GGGCGGCTACCTCCTCAACAAGAACGGCGAGCGCTTCATGGAGCGCTACGCGCCGCACGCCAAGGACCTCGCGAGCCGCGACGTCGTGTCGCGCTCCATGACGATCGAGATCCGCGAGGGCCGCGGCGTCGGCGAGGACAAGGACCACATCTTCCTCAAGCTCGACCACCTCGATCCCGCGATCATCCACCAGCGGCTGCCGGGCATCGCCGAAAGCGCGCGCATCTTCGCGGGCGTCGACGTGACCAAGGACCCGATCCCGGTGCTGCCCACGGTGCACTACAACATGGGCGGCATCCCGGCGAACCATCACGGCGAAATGGTCACCCTGAAGGACGGCGACCCCGACCACATCGTGCCGGGCCTGATGGCCGCGGGCGAGGCCGCCTGCGTCTCGGTCCACGGCGCCAACCGCCTTGGCTCCAACTCCCTGCTCGACCTCGTGGTCTTCGGCCGCGCCGCGGCCATGCGCGCCCGGGCCGCATCGGGCGCGAGGTCGAGCACGACGACGAGATCGGGAACGAGGCCGGCCGTTGCGAGCTCGTTGAGCTGCTCCACCTCGGCGACCCCGAGGCCACGGCCGACGCCCTGGTACGCGAGCGACGACGGCACAAACCGGTCGCACACGACCCACGCCCCCCGCTGCAGTGCGGGCCGCACGACCTCCGCGACGTGCTCCGCGCGGTCGGCCGCCATGAGCAGCGCCTCGGCCACCGGATCGACCGGGTGTCCCTCGTCGAGCAGCAGGCCCCGCAGCCGCGAGCCGAGCGGCGTCGCGCCCGGCTCGAACGTCTCGACGACGTCGTGGCCCGCGTCTCGCAGCCGCGTCGCGAGGCCGCGGAGCTGGGTGCTCTTGCCGGTCGCGTCACCACCCTCGAGCACGACGAAGTGCGCGGTCGCAGTCATGTGGCGTCCACCTCTTCGGTCCCCTGCTCTCCGGTGTCCGTCTCCGCCCCGCTGCCGTTGCCGTTGCGCTCGGCGCGGAGCACAGAGTGCCGCGCCCAGAAGCCGGCGGCGAAGGTCACGAGCCCACCGCCCCACAGCGCGATGCGCACGCCCGGGAAGGTATAGGTCGCGCCCCCGACGGAGACGACGCCGTCACCGAAGAGCCCCACGAACCAGTCCCAGACATCGGCCCAGAGCGGCGAGAGGACGAGCGCGATGAGCAGGCACAGACGGATCACCGTATAGAGGGTGGCGAACGTCCGTCCCCGAAGCTCGTCGTGGACCGTCTCCTGGAGGACCGTGAACCCGGTGACGTACGACGTGCCCGCGCACGCCCCGACGAGGCCGATCGCCAGGGCGCACGGGAACGGCGACGTGAACGACGCGGCGACGACCAGGAACACGCCCGTCCCCATGACGGCGAACTCGAACACCGTCTCCCGGGGAAGCCGCTTCTGCAGGGCCAGCAGCCCCACGACGCCGGCGGCCGCACCGAGCCCGAGCGCGGTCATCAGCACACCGAAGGTCGCGCTGTCGCCGCCGAGCCCCTGCTTGGCGAACGCGGCACCGAGCGGGATCATCGCGCCGGCGCCGATGAGGCCGAAGCCGAGGCCGACCAGGATCCCGCGCACCCGGGGATGCGTCGCAATGAAGTGGAGGCCGTCGCGGATGTCGCGGAGCGTCTGCGTCAGGTCGATCCTCTGCGAGCTGCGCTCGCGGTCGTGCGGGATCGGGAGGCGCCACACGATCAGCGCCGACGCGACGAACGTCCCGGCGTCGACGATCAGGGCGAGCACCTCCTGGTCGAGCTCGAGCGACGACAGCGCGTCGAACGATCCGAGCCAAGCGGCCAGCGCGGCGAGCAGCGAGAAGACGATCGACGCGAGCGGGAACGTGGCGTAGGACGCGACGAGCGAGAGGCTGTTCGCCGAGGTCAGCTGGTCCTTCTCGACCAGGTGGGGGACCGACGCGTCCTTCGCCGGACCCCAGAGCAACGTGAGGATCTCGAGACCGAACGAGATCAGCACCAGGCCGGTCAGCGACTCCGCGAACGGCAGCATCAGCAACAGCGACGCGCGGAGGAGGTCGCAGACCATCATCACCCGGCGGCGATCGAATCGGTCGATGAGCACACCACCGACCGTCCCGAGGAAGAAGCCGGGCACGACGCGCGCCAGCATCACGAGGCTCACGGCCGCACCGGAGTTGTCGGAGATGCGCGCCGCGATCGCGAGGATCGCGATGAGCCCGATCCAGTCGCCCGTGCTCGACGTGACCTGCGCGAGCCACAGCCGGAAGTACGCGCGCGTCCCGAAGACCCGCCACGGCGCGGGCGGGACGGGCACCTCGTCCGGAGTCGGAGGGATGAACGGAGCCGGCTGCTCGGCGCTCACGACGAGGGTTCAGGGTAGAGGCCGCGATCCGCGAGCGGGACCACGGCGCAGCTACTGATCGATGGGCGTGGGCATCGGCACGGGCGCGGGCGGGTGCGCCCGGTTCGCCGCGGCCTTCGCCTTCTTGGACGTGCCCTTCTTGACCACGCGGGTCGTCGTCCGCTTCGGGGGCGACTTCCGCTTGCTCGTGCGCTTGGTCGACTTCTTCGTCGTCTTCTTGACCGTCTTGCTCGCGGTGCCCGCCCGCTTCTCGACCGGCCCGCGAGCCTCGCGCTCGCGCAGGAGCTCGACTGCCTGGCCGAGATCGATCTCCTCGGGCTGCACGCCGCGGGGCACGGTCGCGTTGATGGTGCCGTCGGTGACGTAGGGGCCGAAGCGACCGTCGAGCACCCGCACCCGGGCCCCGGACTCGGGGTGCGGCCCGAGCTCCGAGATCTGCGCCTTGTTCTGGCCGCGACGGCGCTTGGGTTCGGCGAAGAGCGCCTCGGCCTCCTCAACCGTGATCGTGAAGAGCTGCTCCTCGGCCTCGAGGCTCCGACTGTCGGGCTTCGCGCCCTCGGTCTCGGACGCCTTGGTGAGATACGGCCCGTACCGGCCGTTCAACGCCTGGATCTCGCGCCCGTGCGGGTCGGTGCCCACGACCCGGGGGAGAGAGAGGATCGCCACGGCCTCGTCGAGGGTGACCGTGTCGGGCTCCATGGCCTTGAACAGCGACGCGCGCTTGGGCTTGTCCTTCGAGCCCTCTTCCATCTCGCCGAGCTGCACGAACGGTCCGTAGCGACCGGTGAGCGAGAGCACCGGCAGGCCGGTCTCGGGGTCGTCGCCGAGGACGCGCGGTCCGCCCGAGCCCTTCGCGATGAGCTCTTCGGCGCGCTCGATGGTCATCTCGTCGGGCGCCATGTCGACGGGCACCGGCGCCTTGAGGTCGCCGCGCACCACGCTCGCGCCGTTGCTCCACACGCGGACGAGGATCACCTCGCCGTTCGCGTCGGCACCGATGCGGATCGCGTTCACGTCGGCGGGGTCGATGGTGGCGAGGTGCTCGTCGTCGACCAGCTCCTTGAGGCCCGGTGCGGTGTCACCGAACCAGAACTCGTGCAGCCACTTCTCGGCGCCGCCCTCGCCGCGGGCGATCGTGTCGAGCGCCTCTTCCATCAGCGCGGTGAACTCGTAGTCGATCAGGTGCGCGAAGTGGCGCTCCAGCAGCTGGAGCTTGGCGAACGCGCTCCACGACGGGACGAGCGCGCTCCCCTTCCTCCACACGTAGTCACGACGCAGCAGGGTGTCGATGACGCTGGCGTACGTCGACGGGCGCCCGATGCCGCGCTCCTCGAGCTCCTTCACCAGGCTCGCCTCGGTGTAGCGCGCCGGGGGCTGGGTCGTGTGCCCGTTGGCGGTCAGGTCGCGGCACGGGACGGTGTCGCCCTCGTCCATCGCGGGGAGGATCGCCTCGCGGTCGTCGAGCTCCGCGTCGGGGTCGTCGGCGCCCTCGACGTACGCGCGCAGGAACCCGGGGAACTCGATCGTGCGCCCGGTCGCCTGGAACGTCGCGGTCTGCTCGCCCGCATCGGTCGGCCTCGTGGCCGACAGGCGCACCGTGACTCGCCGCACCTTGGCGTCGGCCATCTGGCACGCGATCGTCCGCTTCCAGATGAGCTCGTAGAGGCGGCGCTCGTCACTCGAAGCGAGCTCGGCTGCGATGTCGTCGGGCACGCGCATCGTGGCACCTGCCGGGCGGATCGCCTCGTGTGCCTCTTGCGCGTTCTTCACCTTGCCGCGGTACACGCGCGGCTCGGCGGGGAGGTACTCCTCGCCGTACAGCGCACGGATCTGGTTGCGCGCGCCGGTGATCGCCTCGGCGGAGAGGGTCGTCGCGTCGGTGCGCATGTAGGTGATGTAGCCGTTCTCGTAGAGGCGCTGCGCGATCGACATGGCTCGGCCCGCGCTGAACCCGAGCTTGCGGCCCGCCTCCTGCTGGAGCGTGGACGTCGTGAACGGTGCGCGCGGGCGCTCGGTCAGTGACTTGGTCTCGACGGAGTCGACGGTGAAGTCGGCATCGCTGAAGCGCGCCGCGAGTGCGGCCGCGCCTTCCTCGTCGAGCAGTGCGACATCCGCGCTCGCGGCGAGCTGGCCGGTCGTGGCGTCGAAGTCGCGCCCCGATGCGAGGCGCCTGCCGTCGATCGCGGCGAGCGTGGCGGTGAAGTCGGTGTCCTTGGAGAACGTCCCCTGGACGTCCCAGTAGGTGGCGGCCCGGAACGCCATGCGCTCGCGCTCACGCTCGACGACCAGGCGGGCGGCCACGCTCTGGACCCGCCCGGCGGAGCTCGCGCCCCCGGCCCGGCGGCGGGTGACGAGCGACATCTCGTAGCCGAAGAGCCGGTCGAGGACCCGCCGGCCCTGGTACGCCTCGACGAGCTTCATGTCGAGCTCGCGCCCGTGCTCGATGGCGTCGTTGATCGCCGACTCGGTGATCTCGTGGAAGACCATGCGCTTCACCGGCATGTCGGCCGGGGGCTTCAGGAGCTGGAGGACGTGCCACGAGATCGCCTCGCCCTCGCGGTCCTCGTCGGTGGCGAGATAGAGCTCGCTCGCATCGCCGAGGGCCTCCTTCAGGGCCCGGACGTACTCCTTCTTCTTCTCGGGCACCACCCAGACCGGCTCGAAGTGCTGGTCGACGTCGATGCCGAGGCGTCGGACCTCCTTGTCCTTGACGCTCTTCGGGACTT
Source organism: Acidimicrobiia bacterium (assembly GCA_040902705.1). Classification (GTDB taxonomy): domain Bacteria; phylum Actinomycetota; class Acidimicrobiia; order IMCC26256; family PALSA-555; genus DATBSK01. The sequence goes on from JBBDWT010000051.1 coordinate 5,066, forward strand.
CCTTCGCGCTGCTCGGCAGATCGCGCACGTGTCCGTAGCTCGCGATGACGCGCGCGTTCTCACGCCCGAGGAATCCCTCGATGGTCTTCGCCTTTGCCGGCGACTCGACGATGACAAGTGGTTTCGGCACTGTTCCGTGTGCACCTCACGACGCGCCGCGCGTTCGCGCGGCGGCGTCAAGTGTGGCCCGTCGACGGGGTGACGACGTGCATCTGCAATTCAAGGATTCGCACGTCCCGCACGCACGAGTCAAACCGCGAGCGCGTGAGCCAGTGTCCACAACGGTTAGCATGCCGGCGTGCCGCATGCGCTCGCGCTGCTCGGGATCGACATCGAGGAGCTGCTGAACTCGTTGAGTCCGTACGGCGAGATCGTGCTGTGGTTGATCATCTTCGCCGAGACCGGACTGCTGATCGGCTTCTTCCTCCCTGGCGACTCGTTGCTGTTCACCGCCGGGATCCTCGCCGGTCAGGGCAAGCTCGACATCGCGATGGTCGTGCTCGGGTGCTTCGTCTTCGCGGTCCTCGGTGACCAGGTCGGCTACACGATCGGCAAGCACCTCGGGCCCCGACTGTTCAGCAAGCCCGACTCCAAGCTCTTCCAGCAGGAGTACATCGACCGCACCAAGGCGTTCTTCGAGAAGCACGGCCCCAAGACGATCGTCATCGCCCGCTTCGTGCCGATCGTGCGCACGTTCGCGCCGACACTCGCCGGCGTGGGCGAGATGCCCCGCAGGACCTTCCTCTTCTACAACGTCATCGGCGCGATGCTCTGGGCGATCGGCGTCACGATGCTCGGCTACGCCCTCGGTGACGTCATCGGCAAGGACATCGACACCTATCTCCTGCCGATCATCGCCGTCATCATCCTCGTCTCGCTCATCCCCCCGTTCGTCGAGTGGCGACGAGCGCGCAAGGTCTACCGCCCGGGCGACACCCCCGAGGAGGCAGCCGCCGAGGTCGCCGAGCTCGAAGAGATCCTCAACCCCGACGACTGATCGTTTTGGCGTCAGAAACACGCTGTCAGCACGCATTTCCGACGCCAGAACCCCTTCAGGGGAGCTCGAAGCGGTAGCCCATGCCGGGCTCGGTGATGAAGTAGCGGGGGTGCGACGGCTCGGGCTCGAGCTTGCGGCGGACCTGGGCCATGAAGACGCGCAGGTAGTTCGTCTCGTCGTGGTACTGCGGGCCCCACACCTCCTGGAGGAGCTGGCGCTGCGCGACGAGCTTTCCCTGGTTGCGCACGAGGACCTCCACGAGGTGCCACTCGGTCGGCGTGAGCCGCAGCTCTTCGCCGTCGCGCGTGACGCGCTTGGCCGCGAGATCGATGGTGAAGTCGGGCGTCTCGACGACGGCCGTCTCCTCCGCCGGTGACGCGCGACGGATCGCGGCGCGCAGGCGCGCGAGCAGCTCGTCCATCCCGAACGGCTTCGTGACGTAGTCGTCGGCTCCGGCATCGAGCGCCGCGACCTTGGCCGGCTCCGACTCGCGTACCGACAGCACGATGATCGGCAC
>JBBDWT010000052.1:0-6566 GCA_040902705.1 Acidimicrobiia bacterium
TCATGATGCCGCCGGTCTCGGTCTGCCACCAGTTGTCGTGGATCGGCATGCCGAGCGCCTCGATGCCCCATTCCACCGCTTCGGGGTTCAGCGGCTCGCCGACGCTGGCGACGAAGCGCAACGCGGAGAGGTCGAAGCCACGCGCGAGCTGCGCACCGACCTTCATGAGCATCCGCACCGCGGTCGGAGCCGTGTACCAGACCGTCACGCGTTGCTCGGCCAGCGTCGTGTACCAGCGCTCGGCGTCGAACTCGGCTTCGTCGACGATGCTCGTCACGCCGTGAGCGAGCGGCGCGATGATGCCGTAGGACGTGCCGGTGACCCACCCCGGGTCGGCGGTGCACCAGAACACGTCTTCCGGATGCAGGTCGAGCGCGAGCAATCCGGTCGCATGGTGGGCAACCACCGCGTCATGCACATGGATCGCGCCCTTGGGAGTCCCGGTCGTTCCACTCGTGAAGTGCAACAGCGCCATGTCCTCGGGATCGGTCGCGGCGATCTCGTAGCGATCCGGTGCGGCATCGAGCATGGGTGCCAGCGCCAACGTGCCCTCCGGCGCGTCGGCGTCGTCCACATCAGTGACGAGCACGTGCTCGAGTCCCGACAGCGAGGCTCGCAACCCCGCAACCTTGCGCCGGTAGAGCGCAGGCGTCGTCACGAGCACCCGCGCATCACCGATGTCGAGGCGCTGGCGGATCGGCTCCGGTCCGAACGCCGAGAAGAGCGTGCACGCCACCGCACGGTGCTTCAAGGTGCCGAGCACCCCGACGTAGAGCTCGGGCTGGCGTCCGAGGAGGAAGAACACGCGATCCGACGCGTTGACGCCGAGCCGGTCGAGGACGTGCGCGAATCGGCTCGTCGAACGCGCGAGATCGGTGAAGGTGCAGTCGCGCACCCCGCCGTGGCGAAGCCGGAACCGCAACGCCAGATGGTCGGCGCGGGAGCTCTCGGCGTGGCGGTCGACGCACTCGTGCGCGATGTTCAAGCCGCGGCCTCGGGGCAGCCCGGACAGGGAGGCGCGCGCGTCCGCCCACGTGAAGTCGGCCCGAGCCCGGTCGTAGTCGACGAGGTTGGGCGCGACCCCCCACGACCCGGCCTGCTTGGCGATCGTCCGACTCCTCACGCAGGCCACCCTGGCAGCATCCGGTCGGGGGGCGCCAGGGACCGAGGTCCCGTCTCGCGGGAGCGGCGTCGACCCCTCGCTGCGGCGCCACTCGGCCCGGCATCTCGGGACCTCCTCCCCTGCCGCGATGGAGCGTGGGTCTGCGACCGTGCAGGGCACCGATCCCCGAACGATCCCTCCAGGAGGACACGACATGCCGGAGACAGGTCACGTGAGCGAGACGGCCGACGCTGATGCTCCGGTGCGGACCCTGATCCAGCGCCCCGCGCTCATGGTCCACCTCGACGACACGCTGCGGCACCTCGCCGAGACGTTCGCGGACGAGTACGTCGGTGCCGCCGTCGTGAAGGGCACCAACCCACCTGCGCTCGTGTCCGAACGGGATGTGCTGAGCGCGCTCGCCGCGGGCAACGATCCGGACGAGACCTGGGTGCGCGACGTCATGACGGAGGATCTCGTCGTCGCCGCTCCGACCGACCGGATCATCGACGTGACGTTCCGCCTGCTCGACGACGAGATCCGACACATGCCGATCATGGAGGACGGCGTCATCGTCGGTGTCATCTCCGCTCGGGACGCGCTGCGCGTCCTCGCGGAGCAGGTGCGCGGCTGATCGTCAGCCCGGCGGGACGGACCATGCAGAGCCCGGGGGGACGCGTACCCTGCCTCCGGTGCCTTCACGAACCGTCCGCACCGCGTCGTCGGCTCGATGATCGCCCACGTGCGGAACCACGACGTCGAGGTCGATCTCGACGGCCCTGACTTCACACTGCGATGGGCGGATGCGGGCACGGTCCTCGGACCGTGTCGCGCCACCGCGCTCGTCGACGGCGCGGAGCACGTGATCGGCGCCCGGGGCACCTGGGAGCTCGTGCCCGGCGACGGCTACGGCCGCGCCGGCACCTGGGCCCGGTGCGCGTCCGGCGACGGCGCCGTGACCCTGCACGTGCCCGACGACGGGCCGGTCGTCGTGATCGACGTGGTGGTCGCGATGGCGGCCGACGCGCGGATCGACCGCCTCACTCCGCTCGTCGGTGCGACCGACCTCGAGTACGAACGGCGCCTGGTCGACGGATACGACTCGTGGGCCTACAGCGGCATCCGTGGGCCCGAGCCGGGCGCATCGTTCTGGAACACCGTCTACGTCGGCAGCGACGACCGTTGCCTCGCGCTCCAGGCCCTCGATGCCCGGCTGATGTGCACCCGCATCGCGAACGACCGCGACACCGTGCGCGTCGACTGCGCGGGCGCGCCGCTCCTGACCAAGGCCGCGGGGACCTGGGGCTACCTCGTCGGCGAGCAGCCGTCGCTGCGGCTCCCGGTCGAATCGGGCTCGAGCCTGCGCAGCGAACCGGTCGCCGTGGGTGCAGCTCGTGCACCGGTCGCCCTCGTGGAGGACCTCGCGAGCCTCGCGGCGCACCACATGGGTGCGCGTCGCTGGGACGGCCCACCACCGAACGGTTGGGAGAGCTGGTACCACCACGGGTTGTTCGTGTCGGCCGACGATGTGCTCACCAACGCGCGGGTGCTTCGGCAGCGGTACGCCGATCGACCCGATCTCGATCTCGTGCAGATCGACGACGGTTGGCAGCGGACGTACGGCGCGTGGTGGCCGAACGAGCGCTTCCCGGACGATCTCGGCGAGCTCGTGCACACGCTGGGCTCGCTCGGGTGCCGCGCCGGCCTCTGGCTCGCGCCATTTCGCGTCCAGCCCGAGGCACCGGGCCTCGCGACCGATCACCCCGACTGGTGTCTCCGCGGCCCGGGAGGAGCACCGCTGCTCGAGCCCCGCAGCGGATCGTGGGCCCTCGACGCGTCGCATCCGGACGCGGTCGAGTGGCTCCAGGAGCTGGGCGCGCAGGTCCGCGCCTGGGGCTTCGAGATGGTGAAGGTCGACTTCTGCTATCTCGCCGCTCTCGACGGTGACCGCTACGACGATGGCGTCACCGGGACGGAGGCACTGGTGCGCGGCTTCCGGGCGCTCGTCGACGGCCTCGGGGAGGGCATCTACGTGTTGGGGTGCGGCATGCCGATGCTGCCCGCGGTCGGCCTCTGCCACGGGAACCGGGTCGGGCACGATCTCGCGATGCCGCGCGTGCACCAGGAGCTGGGCCATCCCCTCGACCGCGGCTGGACCGGGTTCGCGGGCGTGCGCGCCCAGGCTCGCAACGTCGCCGCCCGCTGGGCACAGGCGGGTCGCTGGTACGACGCCGATCCGGAGGTCGTCATGGCCTGGGGCAGCGACGGCACGGACCCGGCGGGGTACTCCGTCGAGGAGGCCCGCACGATCGCGACGATGGTGGCGATCGCCGGCGGGCCCTTCCTCCTGGCCGACGAGCTCGCGTCGCTCGGGGCGACCGAGCGTGCGGTCGTCGAGCACCCCGCGCTGCTCGACATCGTGGGTCGGTCGCCGTTCCGACCGATCGATGCCCTGACGACGATCGATCCCGACGACGTGCCCGAGCACGCGTTCTCACAGGGACCCGGGATCCCCCGGATCTGGCAGGCGGAGCGCGACGGCACGACGGTCCGCGCGGCGTTCAACTGGAGCGAGGAGCCCGTCGACGTCGCGGTCCCGGTCGAGCTCGTCGGTGTGACCGAGCTGTGGACGGGCGCACCCACCGGCTCCCAGCTCCGCGTCCCGCCCCATGCCGTGCGCGTCCTCCGCGCTCGTGGGTGATCGACCGCTGACGGCGGTGCGGCCGTGCGCCGGGGTCGTTCAGCCGCCGACGCGCGCGTTGAACTCGCGGATGGCCTTGCTCGCCTCGCGCGCCGCCTCCGCGAGCGCGTCCTTGGGGCTCTGGCCTTGCGTCAACATGCGGTCGAGACCGTCCCTGACCGCGTCACGGACTGCCTGGTAGTCCCCGATCACCGGCCCCGACGTCGTCGGGTTGAGCGGGCCGAGCTCGAGCTGGTCGAACGGCACCCGCAGGAAGGGACGGTCCCGGTAGAGCGCCTGGACCTCGGGGCTCTCGGCGGCCGCCTTGCGGATCGGGATGTAGCCGCCCTGGGTGTCGACGACGAGTCGCACGAGCTGCTCCGGGGCCGTGAGGTACTTGATGAGCTTCCAGGCAGCCGCTTGTCGCTCGGGCGACGACGTCTTCGGCAACCAGAGCGAGCCGTCGCCGACCGGGATGCCGCCCTTGCCGGTGAGAGACGGGAGGGGTGCGACGCCGAACTCGACGTTGGGGAACTGACCACTGCTGAGGACGTCGTAGACCCGCCCGATGCCACCGGAGGAGTCGATCGTGATCGCCGCCGAGCCGTTGCCCAGCGCGAGCAGGTGGTCGATGCCACCCTCCTGGTCGCCGGTGTCGATGGCGAGTCCCGAGGCGACCATGTCGTGCCACCACTTCCAGATCTTCTCGCCTGACTTGGTGTCGAACACCGCTTCGGTCGCGCGCGCCTTGCGTCCGTTCGAGTTGTTGACGTACGGCACACCCGACTTCGCGAAGAGGAACTCGTTGACGTACGGGATGACTGCGAGCGCCATCCCGTGCGGCGCCACACCGCGATCGACGATCTGTTGCGACGCCTTCTCGAGCCCCTCGAACGTCGTCGGAAGGTTGTCGGGGTCGAGTCCGGCTGCAGCCACCGCCTTGCGATTGAACATGGTCACGATGTTCGACACGTTCCACGGCATCGAACGCAGCACACCTTGCACGGTGTAGAACGCGATCGGACGCTCGTAGAAGTCGTCGATGCTGTAGTCGTCGGCGGCGATGCACGCGGCGATCGGGATCGTGCTCTGCGAGTCCACGAGCTGCTGCGGCGTGGTGTCCTCGAGCTGCGCGAGATCCGGCAGGTCGCCGCCACCCAACGCAGACCGGTACTTGGTGAAGAGGTCGCGATAGCTCACCTGGTTGACGAGGTCGACGTGGACGTTCGGATTGGCGGCCTCGAAGCCCGCGACGAGCTGGCGCAGCACCTCCTCGTTCTTGCCCTGCATCTGGTGCCAGAACGTGATGTCGACCTGCGCGCCCTTGCCGAGCGCCTTGACCGGGCAGTCCTTCGGGTTCACCTTCGCTGCACCCGCGGGCAGTGTGCCCGCGAGCACGACCGCGCTCACCGCCATGATCAGCGCTGCAGCAGCCGCGAACACTCTTCTCGTAGCCACGATCACACTCCCATCACAAGGACGACGACCTCCGCACGATACGACCGCCGCGCCGCGCCCGAACAGGTCCGAAAGACCCCGAACCGGACTCGGGCAGCCCGCGCGCCCAGCAGCGTGGAGGTCGTGGAGCCGGATCGCTTCGAGCTACGGCTCGCGCTTCGTCGCGACGCCTTCGTACATGGATCCGAACGTCTTGGGTCCCTTCATGCAGTAGGTCTCGAGATGCTCGACGTCGAACCCGGCGTCGACCAACAGCTCGTCGATGGGACGGTTGAGGTGGCAGCCACCCGCGATCCGCCGCTGGAGCGGTGTCAACCGGTCCTGCCAGCGCTGCACCTTCGGGTCCGGGGATCGGCCGTGTTCGAGGAAGTGCAGCGACCCTCCCGGGCGCAGGACGCGGCGCATCTCACCGAGCGCGCGGTGCACGTCGGGGATCGTGCACAGCGTCCAGGTCGTGAGCACGTGATCGACGCCGGCGTCGTCGATCGGCAGGTCCTCCCCGTCGAGACCCACGTACTCCACCGCCACCGGGCTCGCGGCGACGCGCTCGGCCGCCAGCTCCCGGCCGACCGTCGCCGGATCGACGGCCCGGACCCGGTGCACGCTCGCCGGGTAGAAGGGGACGTTGCGCCCGGAGCCGAACCCGACCTCGAGGACCTCGCCGTCGAGCCGCGACGCGACCCGCTCGCGAAGGCGTGCGAACTGCTTCCCTCCGAGCGCCACGTCGATGAAGCGAGGCAGCACCTGCTCCTCGTACCAGCCCATACACATTCCTCTCCACGGAGCGCCCGAGCGGGTTCCTACTCCCCGACCGGCGGCGCGTCCAGTGCTCTGGAGCACGCCCGTCGGGACCCCGCGGGCGCGAACCCATGTCAGCTTGCGCTCGCGCCAGGCGAGGGATGGCAGGTGGTGCGCGTGACCGGAGCTCTCGGTACTCGTGGCATCCGTGGTCTGGTGCTCTGCATCGCGATCGTCGGCACGACCGTCGTCGCCGCCCCCCCGGGATCCGGCCAGACGTCGCCGGCACCCGTAGACCTCCTCTCGACCGAATCGTTCGCGATCCTGGCCGGGACCCCGAACATCACCAACGTTCCCGCCTCCGTGATCACGGGCAACGTCGGGTTGAGCCCGGCCAGTGCTGCCACCAGCACCGTGGCGTGCTCGGACCTGACCGGGGCCTCGGTGTTCTACACGGTCACCGCGGCTGGTCCTGGTGCGCCGTGTCAGGTGGAGAACGCTCCCCTGCTGACGACCGCGAAGAACGACCTGATCACCGCGTACGACGACGCGGCCGGACGAGCAGTGGACGCCACGCTGCCCACCGAG
>JBBDWT010000053.1:0-6502 GCA_040902705.1 Acidimicrobiia bacterium
TGCCGAGCGACAGCGGCGTGACGTCGAGGAGCAGCACGTCCTTGACGTCGCCCTTCAGCACGCCGGCCTGGATCGCCGCGCCGACCGCGACGGCTTCGTCGGGGTTGACGCCCTTGTCGCCCTCCTTGCCGGTCAGGCTCTTCACGAGATCCTGCACCGCAGGCATGCGCGTGGAGCCACCGACCAGGATCACGCGGTCGATGTCGTCCTTCGACATGCCGGCGTCCCGGATCGCCTGCTCGAACGGGCCCTTGGTGGCGTCGACGAGGTCGGCCGTGAGCTCCTGGAACTTCGCGCGCGACAGCGTGAGCTCGAGGTGCAGCGGCCCTTCGGCGGTCGCGGTGACGAAGGGCAGGTTGATCGACGTCTCCTGCAGCGAGGAGAGCTCGATCTTCGCCTTCTCGGCCGCCTCCTTGAGGCGCTGCGCGGCCATCTTGTCGGCGGCGAGGTCGACGCCGTGAGCGTTCTTGAACTCGCTCACCATCCAGTCGATGACCCGCTGGTCCCAGTCGTCTCCACCGAGCGACGTGTTGCCGGCGGTCGACTTGACCTCGAACACGCCATCGCCGAGCTCGAGGATCGACACGTCGAAGGTGCCGCCACCGAGGTCGAACACGAGGATCGTGAGGTCACCCTCCTTGTCGAGCCCGTACGCGAGCGCCGCGGCGGTCGGCTCGTTGATGATGCGCAGGACCTCGAGACCCGCGACCTCGCCGGCCTCCTTCGTGGCCTGGCGCTGGGCGTCGTCGAAGTACGCAGGCACGGTGATGACGGCCTGGGTCACGGTGTCGCCGAGGTAGGCCTCCGCGTCGCGCTTGAGCTTCTGGACGATGCGCGCCGAGATCTCCTGCGCGTTGTACTTCTTCCCGTCGAGGTCGATGCTCCAGGTGGTTCCCATGTGACGCTTCACCGAGCGGATCGTGCGATCCGGGTTCGTGATCGCCTGACGCTTGGCGACCTCGCCCACGAGGACCTCGCCGGTCTTGGAGAACGCGACGACCGACGGGGTCGTGCGACCCCCTTCGGCGTTGGGGATGACGGTGGGCTCGCCGGCCTCGAGGGTCGAGACGACGGAGTTGGTGGTGCCGAGGTCGATGCCGACGGCCTTGCTCATGGTGCGGTCCCTCCAGGATCTGCAAGCGTTGTCGTGACTGCCATGGGGTTGACAGCAATCTTGAGTGTGACGGTATCAACTTTTCCGCGGGGCTCGCTATTCCCGCGGCGCCGACGGGGCAGGTCCTCTGGGGGCTCCGATCCGCCCCGTCGCTTCCGCGATCGTCCGGGAGCCGGGGTGGCCGAGCAGACCCCAAGCGGCGTCGCTAGCATCCCGGCCCATGGCCAAGCACGACGCGTTCATCGAAGCCCTCGCCGGCGTGCCGCTCTTCTCGGCGTGCTCGAAGAAGGACCTCCAAGCGGTGGCGAAGCGAGCGGAGGACGTCCAGGTCGACGCGGGCAAGGTGATCGTCAGCGAGGGCTCGGCCGGCGCCGAGTTCTTCGTGATCCTCGAGGGTCAGGCCACGGTGAGCCGCCACGGTCAGCAGGTCGCGACCCTCGGGTCCGGCGACTTCTTCGGCGACCTCGCCCTGCTCGACCGCGCGCCCCGGAACGCCACGGTCACGGCGATCGGCCCGATGGAGCTCGTCGTGCTCGGCCAACGGGAGTTCGCGGCGCTCATCGACGAGGTCCCCGGCTTCGCGCACAAGCTGCTCGCCGGCCTCGCGCGGCGCCTCCGCGCGTTCGACGCGCAGACCACCCAGTAGCGCCCAGCCGTCGCGGGCACGCGTGCGTCCCCAGGAGCAGGCTTCGGCCCAACGCTGCGGGTAGGTTTCCGCCGTGCGCAGGCTCGCGATCAAGCCGCATCAGGTCGTTCTCGTCGTCGGGGTGCTCGCTGCGATCGGCACGATCGCCTCGGGGATCGCTCCGCACATCACCGGGTGGGAGGAGACGTCGCCGATCCACCGCGAGGTGTTCGGCGGGGTCCCCGACCCCATCTACTGGCTCTTCTACGCGACGGCGCCCGTCGTGCTGCTCGTGTGCGCCTGGCTCATCAGCCTCCGCGTCCGGAACTACGAGCGCGGCCGACCTGACGATCGCCGCACCACGAAGAAGAACGCGCATCGCCGCCTCGGCGACTTCCGGTCGGGCATCTGGATGCAGACGTTGCTGCGCGACCCGGCCGCCGGCGTCATGCACTCGTTCATCTACTTCGGCTTCCTGGTGCTGTTCGCGGCCACGATCATCCTCGAGATCGACCACCAGCTCCCCGACGACCTGAAGTTCCTGCACGGCGACGTGTACCAGGCGTACTCGGCGACCGCCGACATCTTCGGCGTCGTGTTCGTCGCCGGCATCCTGTGGGCGATGGCGCGCCGCTACCTCCAGCGGCCCTACCGCATCCGCATCAAGACGAAGCCCGAGGACGCGGTCATCCTCATCACCTTCCTCGTGATCGGCGTCACCGGGTTCCTCGTCGAAGGGCTCCGACTCGCGGAACAGGGGACGCCGTCGTTCGAGCGCTGGTCGCTCGTCGGCTATCCGCTCGGGCAGCTCTTCGAGGACTTCGGCTGGTCGCACGGCACGTTCGCCGACCTGCACACGACGTTGTGGGTCGTGCACTTCGCCGCGTTCGTCGCGTTCGTCGTCCTCCTCCCCACCACGAAGCTGCGGCACATGGTCACGTCGCCGATGAACATGTACCTGAGCGACAAGGATCGCCCGAAGGGCGCGATGAAGCCGTTGCCCAACCTGATGGAGACCGAGCTCGACACGTTCGGCGCGTCCACCATCGAGGACTTCACCTGGAAGCAGCTCTTCGACACCGATGCGTGCACGATCTGCGGTCGGTGCACGTCGGTGTGCCCGGCCCACGCGACCGGGAAGCCGCTCGACCCGCGCGAGATCGTGCTGAAGGTCGGCGAGGTGATGGACGCCACCGGCGACCCGAAGGTCTCGCCCCCGGTGGGCGTCGACCCGGAGATCGTGATCACCGCCGACTCCGTGTTCGAGCGGGTGACGTCGGCCGAGCTCTGGGCGTGCACGACGTGCAAGGCGTGCGACGAGATCTGCCCCGTGAACATCGAGATCCTCGACAAGATCCTCGACATGCGCCGGTACCTGTCGCTGATGGAGAGCGACTTCCCCGTCGAGCTGGGCAACACGTACCGCTCGATGGAGAACTCCTCGAACGTGTACGGCATGAACCAGGGCGAGCGCGCCGACTGGGCCAAGGACCTCGACGACATCGACGTCGTCGACGGGTCCGGCAAGCTCGGCCACGAGTACCTGATGTGGGTGGGCTGCGCCGGCTCGTTCGACGACCGCAACAAGAAGACCACTCGGGCGCTCGCCAAGCTGCTCCAGCGCGCCGGCATCGACTTCGCGATCCTGGGCCCGGGCGAGCTCTGCACGGGAGACCCGGCCCGTCGGTCGGGGAACGAGTACATCTTCCAGATGCTGGCGCTGCAGAACATCGAGACGCTCGGTGGCATGGAGGTCACCAAGATCGTCACGCAGTGCCCCCACTGCTTCAACACGCTGAAGAACGAGTACCCGCAGTACGGCGGCGAGTACGAGGTCGTCCATCACTCGCAGCTGCTGATGGAGCTCGTCTCCAGCGGACGGCTCTCGATGGAGGGCGCGTCGCTCGAGGAGCGCGTGACGTACCACGACTCGTGCTACCTCGGTCGCCACAACGACGTGTACCTCGCCCCGCGCAAGGTCATCGGGTCGCTCGCCGGCATCGACATCGTCGAGATGCCTCGCAACGGCACGAAGGGGATGTGCTGCGGCGCAGGCGGCGCGCGGATGTGGATGGAGGAGCGCATCGGCACGAAGGTCAACGACGAGCGGTCCGAGGAAGCGCTCGCCACCGGCGCGACCCGCATCGCCGTCGCGTGCCCGTTCTGCTACGTGATGATGGACGACGGCGTGAAGGGTCACGGGCGCGACGAAGAGGTGAAGGTTCAGGACATCGCCGAGGTGCTGCTCGAAGCCGTCGAGTCCGGTGAGGAAGCTCCTGCGTCTGCGAGCTTCACGCCGGGCCTCTGAGGTTGAACGACTAGCCCGTGCTGCGGTGGCTGGGAACCCTTCCCGACGGGGTCGTCTTCATCCTCTTCGGGGTCGTCGCGGTCGGGTTGACGCTGGGGTTCGACCTCGTGATGCGCCGGTTCGTGAAGCCGGAGACGCGCCAGCGAGCCAACAGCACCGCATCGGTGACGCTGCAGGTGACCGCGACGATCTATGCAATCCTCATGGCGTTCGTCATCGTCGACGCATACTCGTCGATCGGCTCCGCGCAGTCCGAGGTCTCGAGCAAGGCCGCGAGCCTCGCGATCATCTCCGAGAGCAGCCGTGGGCTCCCCGAGCCTGGTGCCGCCGAGCTGCGGGAGTCGGCGGTCGCGTACGCGAAGGCCGTCGTCGAGCGCGGCCTCCCCCATCTCGAGAGCAGCGACGAGCTCAGTCTCGGCGTGGACGACGAGCTCGAGACGATGTTCCGCCGGTTCCGCGCGATCGAGCCAACCAGTGAGCCGGAGAAGGCGTCGTACAGCTCGGTGTCACGCGCGCTCGATGCCGTCGTCGCAACCCGCGCCAAGATCGTCGATGCGGCGCTCCCGACGATCCCGGGACCGCTGCTGTTGCTGCTCGTCGTCATCGGGCTCGTCGTGATGGCTGTCGCCACGCTGCTCGACACGCAGCACCGCGGCTCGCACCTCTTCATGCTGTCCGCGCTCGCGCTCGTGATCTGGTTCACCCTCGCGCTCGTCGTGAGCCTCGACTACCCGTTCAGCGGGCTCATACGCGTGACCGACGCGCCGATCCGCGAATTCATCGACTTCCGCGCCGCCCGCTGACCCAGAGCGCGTCAGGTGGTCGCGGCCTGCACGAGGCCCCGGAGCCTACGAGTCGCCCCGACGCCCGTGCGCCTCGCGTCAGAGCGTCCGTCGGCGGCGGGGAGCCGCCCCGATGACCAGCGCCAACCCGACTCCGACGAGCGCGAGCGCCATGGCAGCCAGGGCGAGGCGATGGCGCAGACCGGTGTTCGGAAGCGCGTCGATGATGTTGATCTGGCGCGAGACGACGTGCGCCGCGCCGTCGGGCCCCGTCCCGGACACCTCGAGGGTGTGCGTGCCCGTCGGGGTGTCCGCGGGGATCTGCACCGACAGCCGGAACACCCCGGTCGAGTCGGCGTTCGCGGTCCCGAGCACGAGCGGCTCCGAGCGGAGCGTGACGGTCACCGGCGACGAAGCGGCGAAGCCGGACGCGGTCAGGTCGACGGACGTTCCACCCCGGATGTTGCTCGTGGCTCCGGTCTCGGCGCCCGCGATCGAGACTCCCAGGTCGGCCGGCGCGACGCCGACGGGAGGAACCGAGCTCGGCGTGGTGCTCGGCGTCGAGTCGGTCGTCGAGTCGGTCGTCGGGCGAGTCGACGGAGTCGCGCCTGTCGTTGCCGTCAGCGGCGGCGGGCGCGCTTCGTCGGAACCGAAGTCCACCGTGAGGAGAACAACCGCGCCGATGACCGCGAGGGCTGCGGCCGCGACGAGCGCGACGACCACGCCGCGTCGACGTCGATGTCGTGCCGTGCGCCGCGCCCCACCGGGCCGCGCCGCAGCAGAAGCCGGCGCCGCGGCGGCAGCCCGAGCCGACGACGCCGTCGGCGCGGCAGCCCTGGCAGCTGTCGGCGTCGGCGCACGTCGGGGCTCCGGCGCTCTGGGACGCGCGGGCGTGCTCGTCGCGGAATCTCGGGGCGGCTTCGCAACACCCCGGGCGGCTGCGGCCGACGGCGTCGTCGGCTCGGCCGGAGCACTCGGGGCAGGGCGCTTCGGAGGCTGCTTCGCGACGGCTCGCGCGTCCGCGACGGGCTGCTGCACCGGGACCTTCGTCGCCGCGGGCGCCTCCGCTCCCGTCGACTGCTTGGAGGTCGTCGTGGCCTGCGGGCGAGATGCCTGCTTCGTCGTCGACTTCTCCGCAGTCGTCGACTTCGCGGACGGCTGCTTCGCGACGGCCTTCTTCGCGGGCGGCCTCTTCGCCGCGGGCTTTTTCGCGACGGTCTTCTTCGCGGGCGGCTTCTTCGCCGCCGTCTTCTTCGCCGCCGTCTTCTTCGCCGCCGTCTTCTTCGCCGCGGTCTTCTTCGCCGCCGTCGACCTCGTCCCGGAGGGCGGCTGCTTCGCGGCGATCTTCCTCACCGGCTTCCGAGTGGGACCGGCCTTCTTCGGTCCGGCCTTCGCGACCCGCCTCTTCGCCGACGTCGCGGGCCGCGCGGCCTGCTCGGCGACGCTCCGTCGGGAGCGCGAGCCAGCCATCTCCTGATCTTCGCACACCCGTGCGGAGAATGACGCGACCAGTTCGACCACCCCGAGCACCCCGAGCACCTCGTCGGGAGCGGGCTCCCCGATACGATCCCGACCCGGGACGGTCACGACATGAGCGCCGCAACTCCGACCGTCCTCGCGCGGGTGTAGTTCAGAGGCAGAACATCAGCTTCCCAAGCTGAGAACGCGGGTTC
>JBBDWT010000054.1:0-6452 GCA_040902705.1 Acidimicrobiia bacterium
GAAGGCATCCGCCGACTCGAGCCCGGCGGCGAGCGCCGGGCCGGTGAGCACGAGTCGCGCCAACGACCGGGGATCACGCCCGATGTCGAGGCAGACGTCGTCGAGCCGCGCCATCTGCTCGCGGACGACGGCGGCGCCGGCTGCGCTGTCGAGGAACGCACCATCGGCGGCGCGTCCACCCGTCGTCACCCACGAGGCGCCATGCTGCGCGGCCAGACGCATCCCTCGGGGCCCGGTCGCGGCGATCGCGAACGGCACGCGTGGCTGTTGCACACACCCCGGATACGTACGCGCCTCGACGGCCGAGTAGTGCCGCCCCTCATACGAGGTCGCCGGCTCGCGGAGCAGTCGATCCGTCACGTCGATGAACTCCTCGAACCGATCGGCTCGCTCGCCGGGTGACCACGGGTCCTGGCCGAGCATGGCCGCATCCCAGCCGGTGCCGCCGGCGCCGATCCCGAGCGTGAGTCGGCCGCCCGCGATGTCGTCGAGCGTGATGAGCTCCTTGGCGAACGCGACGGGGTGACGGAAGTTCGGCGATGCGACCAACGGACCGATCCGGATCCGCTCGGTGACCGCGGCCGCCGCCGTCAGGGTCGGGATCGCACCGAACCACGGTGAATCCCGAAGTGTGCGCCAGGCGAGATGGTCGTACGTCCACGCGTGGTCGAAGCCGAGCTCCTCGACCCGCCGCCACACCCGCTGGGCTTCCGTCCACCGGACGTCAGGGAGGATGACGACGCCGAGACGCACGCTCAGATCACTCGGGCTCGAGCATCACCAGGACGGTCTCGTACCGGAGCGTCATCGTGCCCCCGGCATCGTCGATGATGCGCGCGACGGCATCCACGAGCGCAGCCCGTTCCGGCTCCGGAAGAAGGTGATGATCGGAGTGCGTGCACAGCATGTCGGTGTACTCCCGGGACGTGTACACCTCGTCCCAGTCGTACTCACGCTTCTCGCGCACCCTGAAGCCTGGATGGCGCGTGATGAAGTTCGTGAAGCTCTTGCGCGTCGACGACGTCTTGTCCTCGAGGCTCGGCGCGTGCGCCGCGTAGGCCTCGTCGATAGCCGGCGCGAGTGGGCTGATCTCCGGAACGGGCACGTTCCAGAACGCCGCGAGCACTCCATCGTCACTCAGCAGAGAGCGCGCCTTTGCGTAGCCGACACGCGGGTCGACCCAGTGCCAGCAGTGCGCGGCCACGACGGCATCGAACACCGGACCTGCCGTCACCCAGTCCTCGAACCGGTCGACCACGATGTCGACGTTGTCCGCCGCTTCGGCATGTCGGCTCGCGATCGCGGCCATCGCCGGGTCGGGCTCGAGCGCGACCAGCGTGTGAACCTTCGGCGCGAGCAGCATGGTGGCTTTGCCCGTTCCGGCGCCGACCTCGAGCACCCGCGCGGTCGACGCGTCGGGCATCGCGGCGAGCACGTCGTCGATCAGCGCGTCCGGGTACGACGGCCGGGCCCGGTCATAGAGCTCGGCGACCTCGCCGAACACGAGAGCACGCTTCGTCCGCTCGTCTTCGCGCACGCCGCATGGTACGGCCCGGATCGGTGCCTTCGGTGCGCTTTGTGCGGCCTCGCTCGCGCCGCCCGACCTGCCCGACCTGCCCGACCGCCGTCTGCTCCCGCTCAGAGCGGAACCGGCTCCCCCGCCCGCTCCATGCACTGCACGTCGAACCAGATCGGGAGCAGGTGCTTCACGTAGAAGGCGCGCACGACGAGGTCGCCGGTGACGAGATCGTCATAGTCCTTGATCCGGATCCGGTCATCGGCCTCCTGGCGGCGGCGGCACCGCGCCAGCAGCTCGTCGACATCGGCGCGTGTGGATTGGAGGATGCCGAGGTGGTCGTACCCCGGCGAGCGGATCGGGTCGTCGGACTCGGCGAGCAGGATGAAGTCGCCGCCGTCACCGGTGAGGAGGATGTGGCAGAGCTGGCCGACGACCTCGGTGTCGACGCCGGTCCACCCGAAGACCTCGCCGTAGAAGTCGTCGACCTCCTTGCGGAACACGTCGTCGAGCGTGCCCGTCGGGAGGGTGAGCTCCATGTGGTTGAAGCGCATGCGCATGCCGCGGAGCGTACCGACTCTCCCGCAGTCCTGCGACGGGTCGTCGGGAAGGGGAACGCGCGGGGCCTCGTGTGGGCGCGCTCAGTCGGGATCGAGATGGAGCATGCGGATCGCGTTGCCCCGCACGATCTTGTAGATGGTCTCCTCGTCGAGGCCCGAGAACATCTTCTCGGCCACCTCCAACGTGTGGGGCCACGTCGAATCGGTGTGCGGGTAGTCGGTCTCGAAGGTGATGTTGTCGACGCCCACCTCGTCGAGCGACGAGAGGCCGTGCTGGTCGCGGAAGAAGCAGCCGTAGATCTGACGGAAGTAGTAGGTCGACGGAGGCTCGGGGACGAGGTCGCGCACGCCACCCCACGCCCGGTGCTCCATCCAGACGTCGTTCGCGCGCTCGAGGATGTACGGGATCCACCCGATCTGCCCCTCGGAGTACGCGAGGCGGAGATCGGGATAGCGCACGAGCACACCCGAGAAGAGGAAGTCGCTCATCGACGCCATCGCGTTCCCGAACGACAGCGTCGCCGCGACGGCAGCAGGCGCGTCGACCGACGTCGCCGGCATCTTCGACGAGGATCCGATGTGCATGCACACGGTGACCCCGTGGGCGGCGCACGACGCGAACAAGGGATCCCACGCGCCGCTGTGGATGCTGGGCAGGCCGAGGTGCGGCGGGATCTCGCTGAAGCACACCGCGTGGACGCCTCGCGCTGCGTTTCTCTCGACCTCGGCAACCGCCGCGTCCACGTCCCACAGGGGGATGATGATCAGTGGGATGAGAGCGCCGTCACTGTCGCCGCACCACTCCTCGACCATCCAGTCGTTGTACGCGAGCACGCACGCCATCGCGAGCTCGCGGTCCTTCGCCTCGAGGAACGTCTGCCCGCAGAAGCGCGGGAACGTCGGGAAGCAGAGACTCGACTCGACGTGGTTGACGAGCATGTCGTCGACACGCGCCTTGGGCTCGTAGCAGCCCGGTCGCATCTCGTCGTACGTGATCGGTGACAGCGTCATGTCGTCGCGCTCGAAGCCCACCGCGGCCACGTGCCGCTTGTGCGGCAGGATCAGGTCTTCGTAGACCCAGCAGTCGGCCTGCGGTGCGTCGTCGTCGAACTCGAGCTCGTAGGTGCCGCCGCCGACGTGGCGCATCCCGGCGATCCCCTTGCGCTCGATCCGCGGCGCGCGGTCGCGGAAGCGCTCCGGGAGCCACTGCTCCCAGACGTGGGGAGGCTCGACGATGTGGTCGTCGACGCTGACGATGAGCGGGATCTCGGGCGTGGTCACGGCGTGCTCCGGCCTTCGCGATCTGACGGGCCGTCAGATCGTAGCGAGCCGGACTGCCGCGTAACGTGTCGCCGATGGCACACGATCTCGTGATCCGGGGCGGGACCGTGGTCGACGGGACCGGAGCGCCGTCGGTCCGAGCCGACGTCGCGATCGACGGCGACCGCATCGTCGCCGTCGGTTCGGTCGTGGACCGCGGCCACCGCGAGCTCGACGCCGATGGTCGTCTCGTCACGCCGGGCTTCGTCGACATCCACACGCACCTCGACGCACAGTTCGCATGGGACCCGATCGGATCCTCGTCGTGCTGGCACGGCGTCACCTCGGTGGCCATCGGGAACTGCGGCGTGACCTTCGCGCCGGTGCACGCCGCCGACCACACGTACATCGCCGAGATGATGGAATCCGTCGAGGACATCCCGGCGCGCAGCATCCTCGACGGCCTGCCGTGGGACTGGGAGACGTACGGCGACTACCTCGGCTGGCTCGATCGCACCGCTCTCGGTGTCAACGTGGGCGGCATGGTCGGCCACACCGCGCTGCGCTACTACTCGATGGGCGAGCGCAGCCTCGACGAGGCCGCGACGCCCAGCGACGACGAGCTCGCACGGATGACCACCTTGCTCGCCGAAGCGCTCGACTCGGGCGCGCTCGGCTGGTCGACCTCCCGCACGCTGCGCCACCGCGTGCCGGACGGTCGGTTCGTCCCGGGCACGTTCGCCGGCGATCGGGAGCTGCTCGCGTTCGCCGACGTGCTCGGGCGGTACGACCACGGCGTGATCGAGGTGTCACCGCGGTTCGACGGTGACGGCCCGACCGAGCCGCGTGTCGACGCCGAGCTCACGTGGATGGAAGCCGTGAGCCAGCGTGCAGGGCGACCGCTGACGTTCAACCTCTCGCACACCTGGGATCAGGGCGAGCACTGGCGTCACGCGATCGAAGGTGCGCGCGCGGCCAATGACCGTGGAGCCCAGCTGCGGCCTCAGACCACGCCGCGATTCATCGGCGTGCTGACGGGGCTCGCCCACCGCACACCCTTCGACCGACACCCCGCCTGGAAGGCACTCGAGCGCCTGTCGCTCGAGGAGCGCGTCTCGGTGCTGCGCGATCCGGCCCGACGGGCCGAGCTCGTGGAGCAGGCGGCCGATGACCGCTCCGGGCTCGACGTGTTCTACGTGCTCAACGGTCCCGATGGGCTCGCTCGGTACGACTGCCGCCCGGAGGACGCGCTGCTGGCCGTCGCCGCAGCCCGCGGCGTCACCCCCGTCGAAGCCTTCATCGACCTCGCGATCGAGACCGATGGCCACCTACTGCTGTCATGGCCGTTGCTCAACCAGAGCGTCGACGCAATCGGCTCGATGCTCGCGGAGCCCGAGGTGCTGATGGGCCTCGCCGACGCGGGCGCGCACGTCGGCCAGACCATGGACGCCAGCGCACCCACGTACCTGCTCAGCTACTGGGCGCGGGAACGGGGCGTGCTCTCGATCGAGGACGCAGTCCGTCGACTGAGCTCCGACACTGCGTCGACGTTCGGGATCCGCGATCGCGGTGTGGTGCGCGGAGGCGCATTCGCCGACGTGAACGTCATCGACTGGGACGCGCTCGCGCTCCCCGTCCCCGAGTTCGTGCACGACTTCCCGCACGGCGCCGGGCGGTTCCTCCAGCGCGCCCATGGCTACGACACGACGATCGTCAACGGCCAGGTCTTCATGGAGCAGGGCGAGCACACCGGCGCCCTCGCCGGTGTGCTCCTCCGCGGCGGCGCCTGAGCTGTTCGAGCGGGGTCAGCGCGGGATCAGGCGCTGGGGTCGGGGCCGACCTGCACGAGGAGCTTCCCCAAGTTCTCGCCCCGGAACAGCATGTTGAGCGCGTCGGGGGCGTTCTCCAGGCCTTCGACGACCGTGTCACGCCACGCGATCTTGCCCTCCATCACCCAGGTCGCGAGCTGGAGCACGGCCTCGGGGAAGCGCTCGAGGAAGTCGAGCACGAGGAAGCCTTCGATGCGGGCGCGCTTGACGACGAGGTTCATGTACCAGTGGATCGGGTCGGCCTGGTCGACGTCGTTGTACGTGGCGATCGCGCCGCAGAGCGCGACCCGTGCGCCGATCGCCAGGTGCTGCAGCGACGCGTCGAGGATCTCGCCGCCGACGTTCTCGAAGACGACGTCGATGCCGTCGGGGCACAGCTCGGCGAGGCGCGTGCCGACGTCTTCGGACTTGTAGTCGATGGTCGCGTCGAGGCCACACTCGTCGCGCAGCCACGCGCACTTCTCCGCCCCACCCGCGATGCCGATGACGCGACCGCCCTGGATCTTGGCGATCTGGGCCGCGACGGAGCCGGTCGCGCCGGCGGCACCGGAGACGACGACCGTGTCACCGTCCTTCGCCTGCCCGACGTCGAGCATGCCGAAGTACGCGGTGATGCCCGTCGTCCCGAGCACGCCCATCATCTGCCGGAGCGGCAGGCCGGGTGGCACGACGTTCGCCAGCGTCTCGGGGCCGCAGACTGCGTGCTCCTGCCAGCCGAGGAGCCCGGTGACCAGCGATCCGACCGGCACGTCGGGCGCGCGCGACTCGATGACCTCGCCGATCGCGCCCGAGCGCATGACCTCGCCGATCTGCACCGGCGGGAGATAGCTCTCCTCCTCCCGGATCCAGACGCGTTGGGTCGGGTCGATCGACAGGTACGTGATCCGCACGACGTACTCGCCGTCGGCAAGCTCGCCGATCGACTCCTCGACCAGGTCGAACGTGCTCTCGTCGATCATCCCGGTCGGGCGCTTCGCGAGGCGCAGCTGGCGGTTGGTCGCGGGCATCGGCATGCCCGCGTGTCTACTCCGTCTTGCCGAAGAGCTGCACGGCCAGCGCGAGCATCGCCACGCCGAAGCCGAGCGTGATCGCTGCGTCGGCCCACAGCGGCACGACCCAGTCGAAGATGGTCAGTGGTGCAGCCTCGGGGAGCACCACGCGTCGGATCGCGTCGACGCCGTAGGTCGCCGGGTTCAGCCGGGTGATCACGGCGAGCCACGTCGGCAGCGACTCGAGCGGGAAGATCGCGCCCGAGAGGAAGAGCATCGGCTGGAGCACGAGCGCCAT
>JBBDWT010000055.1:0-5678 GCA_040902705.1 Acidimicrobiia bacterium
TGTCGTCGACGACCTCGGCGTCCTCGACGTCGCCGGCCTCGTCGACGACGCGGCTGTCGGCTTCGATCGCACCTGCCGTCGCCCCCGACTTGTCCTTGGCGGGCGTCAGCGCCGATCCGTGACGGCGGAAGATGACCTCCTGCTGACCAAGGCGCCAGAGGTTGCTCACGAAGAAGTAGAGGACGAGACCGGCGGGGAACTGGAGGGAGATGAGCCCGAAGAAGATGGGCAGCACCTTCATCACCATGGCCATCTGCTTGTTCGCCGCAGGGGTCCGCTTCTGGGCCTGCCGGGTCTGCATGAACCCGGTGAGGATCACCAGCCCGACGAGGATGAAGTACGGCGCTGCGGCGATGACGCTGCTGTGCGCGTCGGTCGCCGAGAGCTGGAGGTCCATCCCCAGGAACTTGAGGTGGTTGATGGTGTCGCTGTTGCACGCCCCCTTCACGCCGTCACAGAGCGCGTGGTACAGCGACGAGTCGGTCGGGACGTACTTCTCGGGGTCGCGCAGCACCCGGAACAGCGAGAAGAAGATGGGCAGCTGCACCAGGAGGGGGAGACAACCCGCGAGCGGGTTGATCTTGTTCTCCTGGTAGAACTTCATCATCTCTTCGTTGAGCTTCTGGCGGTCGCCCTTGTACTTCGCCTGGAGCCGCTTCACCTCGGGCTGCACCCGCTGCATGGCGATCATCGACTTCGCCTGCTTCGCGGTCAGCGGGTAGAGGATCAACATGATGATGAAGGTGAGGAGGATGATCGAGATCCCGAGGTTCGGGATCACCGAGTAGAGCTGCGCGAGCAGCCATCCGATCGCCTCGAAGAGCGGGTTCAGGAAGTCCATCGGGTGCGGCCTTCTCTCAGACGGTCTCGGCCCAGGGCTCGGCCGTGTCGGGGGAACGTACGTTCGTGTGCCGGCCGCGGGGGCGCGGCTCGGGCACCGGGTCGAGGCCGCCCGGGTTCCACGGGTGGCAGCGGCCGATGCGCCGCACGGCCAGGATCGTGCCCCGCGCCGCGCCGTGGCGCTCGAGCGCCTCGAGCGCGTACGTCGAGCACGACGGGTGGAAGCGGCACTGCGACGGGAGCCGGGTGCTCACCACGCGCCAGCCCCGGATCGGCACGGACACCACGCGGGCAGCCGGGCTCCCCCGCCGCTTCGCTGCAGCGGTCATCGCTGGGCACCGCGTGCCGACTCGGCGAGCTCCGAGACCGCGCGTTCGAGGTCGTCGTACGGCATGGTCAGCAGCTCCGGGCCGGCGCCGAAGAGGTAGACGCCCGAGCGCAGGTGGCCGTCGGCTTCGAGCGCGGCGATCGCGGCTCGCAGCCGCCGGCGGATCCGGTTGCGGGCGACCGCCGAGCCGGCACTCCGCCCGACGGCGAAGCCCACCCGCGGCGGCTCGTCGTCCGTGCCCGGGAGGTACCGGAGCGAGAGTGATCCGCGCCGCAGCCGGCGCGTCTGAGCGAGCGCCTCGAAGGTCGCACGGTCGCGGATGCGCCAGATCAGGCGCTGAGGCGCTTGCGGCCGCGTTGGCGACGACCTCGGATGACCGCTCGACCGCCACGGGTGCGCATGCGGCCGCGGAAGCCGTGCTTCTTCTTCCGCTTGCGATTGTTGGGCTGGAAGGTGCGCTTCACGGCAATGCCTCACTCGTCGAAGAGAGCCTGTCGCGTCGTCGGGCACCGAGGTCGGGGTGCACGACGCGCAAATCGTTGGCAAGTGTACGGGTGCTCTCGCCGCACCCGCAACGCGGGGATTCGCGCTCGCGGACCCGTCCGCTTGAGGACGCGCGACCCCGGTGGTACGTTCCGCCGCGCCCTTCGAACCGGCCTCGATCGGCGTCTTCCCCGCAGGGGCTTCGCGTCCCATCGGCCGGCCAGCCCAGGGGGGAGGCCTCGTGCCGCCCTCGCCGTTCTCCACAATTGTGGACGTACCTGTGGACAACGAGGACCGGCCGATCGTCACCGGACCCGAGAGGGTTCCCGACGACCTCGCCGAGAGAATTTGGGAACAGGCCGCTCAGCGGTTGCGCGCGGAACTCGCCGAGGCGACGTGGCACGCGTGGTTCCAAGGCGCGGGCGCGGTCCGGTTCGAGCACGACATCCTCGTGCTCACCGTGCCCAACCAGCTCGCCGCCGACCGGATCCGCTCGACGTACCACGCGATGGTCGAAGCCGCGCTGCTCACCACGACGGGCCGCGAGTGCACGATCGAGCTCCTCGTCGACACCGACGCCGCGGAGGACCAGTCGGTCCCCGCGGCCGAGCCCAAACCGGCGGCCGTGGAGGCGCCGGTCGCGCCTTCCGCCAGCGAGTCGACCTGGGCCTCGGGCACGCTCAACCCGCGGTACACCTTCGACCAGTTCGTGATCGGCGCGTCCAACCGGTTCGCGCACGCCGCGGCCCTCTCCGTCGCCGAGGCACCGGCCCAGGCCTACAACCCGCTCTTCATCTACGGGCCCGCGGGGTTGGGCAAGACCCACCTGCTCCACGCGATCGGCCACATGGTTCGCAGCCTCTACCCGAAGACGCGGGTCCGGTACGTGTCGACCGAGTCGTTCATGAACGACTTCGTGGAGGCGATCCGCGACCGCACGCGCATGCCCGTCTTCAAGCGCCGCTACCGCGATCTCGACGTGCTGCTCATCGACGACATCCAGTTCCTCGAGCGCACCCAGGAGCTCCAGGAGGAGTTCTTCCACACGTTCAACCAGATCCACAACGAAGGCGGACAGATCGTCATCTCGTCGGACCGATCACCGAAGTCGATCGCAACGCTCGAGGACCGGCTCCGCAGCCGCTTCGAATGGGGTCTCATCACCGACGTGCAGCCGCCGGAGTTCGAGACACGGCTCGCGATCCTGCGCAAGAAGGCCGAGGCCGAGCACCTCGGCGGCATCCCCGACGAGGTCCTCGGCTTCATCGCGAGCAACATCCAGGACAACATCCGCGAGCTCGAGGGCGCGCTGATTCGCGTCGCCGCCTACTCGAGCCTCCACCGGGCTCCGCTCTCGGAGGAGGTCGCGCGCAGCGTCCTCTCGGACCTGCTCCCGACCACCAAGCCCCGCGAGATCACCGCCCAGCTCATCCTCGACGAGACGGCGAAGATGTTCGGCTGGACGGTCGAGGACCTCTGCGGCAAGAGCCGCCGCCGTCCCCTCGTCACCGCCCGCCAGATCGGCATGTACGTGATGCGCAACCTCACCGACTTCAGCTACCCCCGGATCGCCGAGACCTTCGGCGGACGAGACCACACGACCGTGATGTATGCCGTCGACAAGATCAAGGAGCAGATGACCGAACGTCACACCACGTTCGAGCAGGTCAACGAGCTGATCGCCCGCATCCGCCTCGGGAGCAGCGTGTGATCCCGGCCCGGAGCGGCGGAGCAGCACCCGGCTCCAGCCTGTGGACAACGCTGTGGAGGGGTGGGGATGAGTACCCCCGAACTGGGGACTCCGCGCGGCAGATCGACCACCCCGAGCGACATCCTGGGGACCACAGTGGACGAACGGTGGACGACGAAACCCGACCTGACCAGCCCGTTCCCGAGCTTGTCCACATTCCACAGGCCCTACTACTGCAACAACCTTTCTTACCTTATAGAGGCCCCGTTGTGGGGAGGAGAATTCGGCCGTGAAGTTCCGATGTGACCGCGATGCCCTCGCCGAAGCCGCCGGCACCGCGTACCGGGCCGTGGCGTCGCGCACGGGTGCCCTGCCGGTCCTGTCCGGCGTCAAGGTCACGCTGAGTCCGGGGCAGGTCGAGTTCACCGGCTCCGATCTCGAGCTGACCATTCGGGTGCGGGTCCCGGCCGACGTGGAAGGCGAAGGGTCGGCTGTGCTCGTCGCGCGCCTCCTCGTCGACACGCTCGCGAAGCTGTCCTCCGACGACACGGTCACCGTCGAGATCGGCGACGACCAGGCCAAGATGGAAGCCGGTCGCTTCCGCTCCGAGGTCCGCACGCTCGCGGCGAGCGACTTCCCGCGTCTCCCCGAGGCAGAAGGGGAGCCCGTCACCGTCGAAGCCGGGCCGCTCGCGGAGGGGCTCCGTCAGGTTGTGCCCGCGGCGTCGCGTGACGACGCCCGCCCGATCCTCACCGGCGTGCTGATCGCATCGACCGGGCAGGGCGTGCGACTCGTCGCCACCGACTCGTACCGTCTCGCGGTCCGTGACCTTCCCGGGGTCACGCTGCTCCCCGAAGGCCAGAAGGTGCTCGTGGGCGCAAAGGGCCTGGGCGAGCTCCAGCGGTTGCTCACCGACGGGTCCGTCCAGGTGTACCTCGGTGATCGGTACGTCACGTTCCGGCTCGCGTCGACCGAGCTCACCGCCCGGTTGATCGAGGGCGACTTCCCGAACTACGAGCAGCTCGTCCCGAGCGGGTATCCCAACCGGCTGACCATCGATCGCGACGCGTTCGCGAGCGCGGTCGAGCGAGTGAGCCTCGTCGGCGGGACGAGTCGCGACTCCGCGCCGATCCGTCTCGCGATGAGCTCCGAGGGCCTCGAGCTGTCGGCAACCGCGCAAGACGTCGGCCAGTCGTTCGAGCCCGTCGAAGCCAAGTTCGAGGGCAGCGAGGTGACCGTCGCGTTCAACTCGCGGTTCCTCCTCGACGGGGTCGAGGCCGCGGACGCGTCGGAGATCACGATCGAGACCATCGATCCGCTCAAGCCGGCGGTTCTCCGCGGGGGCGACGCCGACTTCCTGTACCTGTTGATGCCCGTCCGCATCGCGTAGCCGAGCGCAGGCACCCGTGCGGGTCACGCTCGTCGAGCTGACCGACTTCCGCTGCTACGAGACCGCGACCCTCGAGCTGCCCCGGGGGGTCACCGCGGTCCTGGGGGCGAACGGTCAGGGCAAGACCAGCCTCCTCGAGGCGATCGGCTGGGCTGGCCTCGCGCGGTCGTTCCGCGGTGTCCCCGACGCGGCCCTTGTCCGACGCGGCGCGGAGCAGGCCGTCCTGCGGGTCGCGATCGAGGAGGAGAGCGGGCGCGAGCGACTGGTGGAAGCCGAGATCCGCGCGGTGGGTCGTAACCGGGTGCTCCTCGACCGCCACCCCCTCACCCGCAACCGCGACCTCCTGGGCGCGCTGCGCGTCACGGTCTTCGCCCCGGACGACCTCGAGCTCGTGAAGGGCGGCCCGTCGCATCGGCGTGCGTACCTCGACGACCTGCTCATGTCCGTCGCGCCGCGGTACGCGGCCGCGCACGCCGACTACGACCGCGTGCTGCGACACCGGAACGCGTTGCTGAAGGGCCGGGTTCGCGACGAGGACGCGCGCACGACACTCGATGTCTTCGACGAGCAGCTCGTCTCCGCCGGCTCGGAGATCGTGCGCGGTCGGCTCCGGCTCACCGCGCGCCTGGCCCCGGCCGTCGATGCTGCGTATCGCGACCTGGCGGGGGCCGGGGAGAGCGTCGACGCTCGGTACGCCGCGGAGTGGGCCGACGGCGCCAGCCCCGATCCCGATGCCGTGCCCGACGCCTTGCGAGCCGCGCTCGTCCAGTTCCGCGCGCGCGAGATCGAGCGAGGCGCGACGCTCGTCGGCCCGCACCGCGACGAATGGCGGCTCCTGGTCGACGACCTCGACTCCCGGACCCACGCGTCCCAAGGGGAGCAGCGCACCCTCGCCCTCGCGCTGCGACTCGCGGGTCACCGGGTCGTCGCCGACACCGTGGGCGACG
>JBBDWT010000055.1:5688-20513 GCA_040902705.1 Acidimicrobiia bacterium
CCCCGGTGCTGCTGCTCGACGACGTGTTCAGCGAGCTCGACGATCGGCGCAGCGCGGCCCTCGTCGAGCGGCTCCCGGGCGCGCAGACCGTGGTGACGACCGCGGGTTCCCTCCCCCCGGGGGTCGAGCCCGCCGCGCGCCTGCGGGTCGCGCGTGGGACCGTGGAGTCGGACGAATGACCCGGTGGAAACGCGGCCGGCAGGTCCCGCATCTTCCCGGCGAGTCGACCGACCCGATGGCGGTGGGCGAGGCCCTCGCCGAGGTCGGCGCGGAGCTGGGTCTCGCGGATCCCTTGGTGGTCGGGGTGCTCGCCGAGCGTTGGCCCGACATCGTCGGGACGAACATCGCCGGCAACGCGCGACTACGCGCGCTCCGCGGCGCGACGCTCACGATCGCGGTCGACTCCGGCGCCTGGGCGACCCAGCTGCGGTACCTCGAATCCGACGTCCTGGCGCGGATCGCCGCGATCGTCGGGGACGGCGTCGTCGAGCAGGTGCGCGTCATCGTGACACCACGCGACGGCGGGCACGACGACGAGCGCGCCGACCGCCACGAAGACAAGGGCTGACGCACCCCTCTGGTAAACTTCCTCGTGTCGTTCGGCGGGGCTGACCTGCGAATCTGCCCATCAGCGGCACCTCGACCAGCCCCGTCCAACAGATCTCTTCCCCCCATCCACCACCGGCCTCGTGTCGGTGGGCCCACATTCGAGGTGCGCGCGCGTTGAGTCCCACGAAGTCGACCGCGAAGAAGCGGTCAACCCCCAAGGCTTCGGCCGGCCGCACCCGCGCGGCCGCCACGAAGACGAAGGTCAAGCCGACACCGGCGAAGACCCGCGCCAAGCAGGTTCCCCCGGCGAAGCGCAGCGCCGGCACGACCAAGGGCAAGTCGCGCTACACCGCGAAGGACATCACCGTCCTCAAGGGCCTCGAGCCCGTGCGCGAGCGCCCCGGCATGTACATCGGCTCCACCGGTCCGTCGGGCCTGCACCACCTCGTCTACGAGGTCGTCGACAACTCCGTCGACGAGGCGATGGCGGGGGAGGCGACGCGCATCGACGTCACGATCCTCGCCGACGGCGGCTGCCGCGTCACCGACAACGGTCGCGGCATCCCCGTCGACGTGCATTCCGGCGGCAAGTCCGCAGCCGAGATCATCCTCACCACGCTGCACGCCGGCGGGAAGTTCGGCGGCGAGGGCTACAAGATCTCCGGTGGTCTCCACGGCGTCGGCGTGTCCGTCGTCAACGCGCTCTCGAGTCGACTCGACCTCGAGGTGCACCGCGACGGCGCGCGCTGGCAGCAGTCGTACGCCACGGGCGGCGTGGCGCAGGGTCCGTTGAAGAAGGTCGGCCCGTCGAAGCAGCGCGGCACGACCGTCACCTTCTGGCCCGACCCGACCGTCTTCGAGGAGACCGACTTCCGCGCGCAGACGCTGCTCGAGCGCCTCCAGGAGATGGCGTTCCTCAACAAGGGCCTCGAGATCCGCTTCCGCGACGAACGCCCCGATCCGCAGCTCGAGCAGACCTTCAAGTACTCCGGCGGCCTCGTCGACTTCGTGAAGCACCTCAACGCGTCGAAGGAGCCGTTGTTCAAGCGCGTCATCTCGTTCGAGGACCGCGCGTCCGACTCCGAGGTCGAGATCGCGATGCAGTGGAACACCGGCTACTACGAGGGCAT
This sequence comes from Acidimicrobiia bacterium, assembly GCA_040902705.1. GTDB lineage: Bacteria > Actinomycetota > Acidimicrobiia > IMCC26256 > PALSA-555 > DATBSK01. The sequence continues at coordinate 7,368 of JBBDWT010000055.1, forward strand.
CCACTCGTTCGCCAACAACATCGCGACGACCGAAGGCGGGATGCACGAGGAGGGCTTCAAGAAGTCGCTCACCAACGTGCTGAACCGATACGCCAAGGGCAAGGGTCACCTCAAGGAGAAGGACGTCAACCTCCTCGGGGAGGACCTGCGCGAGGGGCTCACCGCGATCGTGTCGGTGAAGCTCCGCAACCCCCAGTTCGAGGGTCAGACCAAGGCCAAGCTCGGCAACACCGAGATGCGCTCACTGGTCGAGCGCGCCACCAACGACAAGCTCGCCGAGTGGATCGAGCAGCACCCCTCGGAGGGGCGAGCGATCATGGGCAAGGCGCTGCAGGCCGCGCGGGCGCGCGTCGCCGCGCGCGAGGCGCGCGACCTCACCCGCCGGAAGTCACTGCTCGAGTCGGCGGCGATGCCGGGCAAGCTCGCCGACTGCTCGTCGAAGAACCCGGAGGAGTCCGAGCTCTTCATCGTCGAGGGCGACAGCGCCGGCGGGAGCGCCAAGCGCGCACGCGACCCGCGCACGCAGGCGATCCTCCCGATCCGCGGCAAGATCCTCAACGTCGAGCGCGCGCGGCTCGACCGCATGCTGAAGAACGAGGAGATCCAGTCGCTCGTCACCGCGATCGGCGCGGGCATCGGTGACGACTTCGACGGTGAGAAGGTTCGCTACCACAAGATCATCCTGATGGCCGATGCCGATGTCGACGGCGCGCACATCCGCACCCTGCTGCTCACGTTCTTCTACCGGCACCTGCCGCAGCTCGTGATGCACGGGTGCATCTATCTCGCGCAGCCGCCCCTGTTCCGGGCCGACATCGGCAAGGAGCGCACGTACCTCCAGGACGAGACCGAGTTGCGGCGATTCGAGGAGGAGCACAAGAGCTCGCGCATCGAGGTCAACCGGTTCAAGGGTCTCGGTGAGATGGACTGGAGTGAGCTCGGGGTGACGACGATGAGCTCCGCGACGCGCAACCTGCTGGCGATCACGGTCGACGAGGCGGCCATCGCGGACGAGGTGTTCTCCAAGCTGATGGGCGACGACGTCGAACGCCGCAAGCAGTTCATCCAGGAGAACGCGAAGGACGTGAGGTTCATCGATGTCTGAGGTGAGCGGCCGCGGCGCAGGTGTCCTGCGTCGCAGCGAGCCGACCCGGACACTTGAGGCGAGCGGCCGCGGCGCAGGTGTCCTGCGTCGCGGCGAGCCGACCCGGACACCTGAGGCGAGCGATGCCTGACGACGCGATCCAGCAGACCCTGGGCAACATCGAGCCGATCGAGATCCAGGAGGAGATGGAGCGCTCCTTCCTCGACTACGCGATGTCGGTCATCACCGCTCGCGCGCTCCCCGACGCGCGCGACGGCCTCAAGCCGGTGCAACGCCGGATCCTCTACGGCATGTACGCGCAGGGCCTGAGGCCGGACCGCAAGCACCAGAAGTCGGCGCAGGCCGTCGGCGAGGTGATGGGCAAGTACCACCCGCACGCGGGCGAGGCGATCTACGACGCGCTCGCGCGCATGGCGCAAGACTTCTCGCTCCGGTACCCGCTCATCGACGGTCACGGGAACTTCGGCTCGCCCGACCCCAACGACCGTCCCGCCGCCCAGCGCTACACCGAGGCGCGGCTCGCCGCGCTCGCGATGGAGCTGCTCGGCGAGATCGACGAGGAGACCGTCGATTGGGAGGCGACGTACGACGGCCAGAACCAGGAGCCGACGGTGCTCCCGGCGCGCTTCCCGAACCTGCTGGTGAACGGCGGCGGCGGGATCGCGGTGGGCATGGCGACGAACATCCCCCCGCACAACCTGGGCGAGGTGATCGACGCCGCGGTGTACGTGATCGACAACCCGGACGCGAAGGCGTCGGACCTGATGAAGATCGTGAAGGGCCCCGACTTCCCGACCGGCGCGCAGATCCTCGGCAAGGACGGCATCAAGGACGCGTACACGAAGGGTCGCGGGAGCATCAAGATGCGCGCGGTCGCCGAGATCGAAGAGGGCAAAGGCGGCGCGCAGCGGATCGTGGTCACCGAGGTGCCGTTCCAGACGTCGGTCGAGGTCATCGGCACGCGCATCGCCGAGCTCGTGAACGACCGCAAGATCGAGGGCATCCGCGACCTGCGCAACGAGTCGGCGGGCGACACGGCCCGACTCGTGATCGAGCTCCGCAAGGACGCGAACGCCAACGTCGTGCTCAACCAGCTCTACAAGGGCACCCCGATGCAGACGAGCTTCTCCGCGAACATGCTCGCTCTCGTCGACGGCGTCCCGCGCGTGCTCACGCTCGACCAGGCGATCCTCGTCTACGTCGCGCACCAGATGGAGGTGGTGACCCGCCGCACCGAGTACCGGCTGAGGGAGGCGAAGAAGCGGGAGCACATCATCGAGGGCCTGGTGAAGGCACTCGGGATGATCGACAAGGTCATCGAGCTGATCCGCAATGCCGCCGACGTCGATGTCGCTCGCGCCGGTCTGATGAAGAAGCCGTTCGGCTTCAGCGAGATCCAGGCCAGCTTCATCCTCGACATGCAGCTGCGGCGGCTGACGCAGCTCGAGGGCAAGAAGCTGCGCGACGAGCTCAAGGAGCTCCAGGACACGATCAAGGAGCTCGAGTCGATCCTCAAGAGCAAGGCGAAGCTCCGCAAGGTGATCAAGGCGGAGCTGCTCGCGCTCAAGGAGAAGTACGCCGACGTGCGCCGCACGAAGCTGGCCGCCGATGTCGGCGAGATCGACATGCTCGACCTGATCGACGACGAAGAGGTCGTCGTCGTCCTCACGAGCAAGGGTTACATCAAGACCGTCGCCGCCGACTCGTTCCGTCGACAGAGCCGCGGCGGCAAGGGTGTGCGCGGCAGCCGCGCCAAGGACGACGACTACGTCGACAAGCTGCTCACGACGACAGCGCACTCGTACCTGCTGCTCTTCACCAACCGCGGCAAGGTCTACCGACTGCGTGCGCACGAGATCCCGATGAAGGACCGCACTGCGCGCGGTATCGCGCTCGTGAACCTCATCAACCTCGCCCAGGACGAGCGCATCGAGGCGATCATCGACACGCGCACCTACGAAGACGGCGCGTTCCTGGTGTTCGCGACGAGGCACGGCACGGTCAAGAAGACGAAGATGACCGAGTACGACTCGTCGATCCGCAACGGCTTGATCGCGATCAACCTGAGCAAGGGCGACGAGCTCGTGCGCGTGGTCCAGACGACCGGCAAGAACGACATCGTCATGGTCACGAGCAACGGTCAGACGATCCGGTTCGCCGAGGGCGGGGTGCGGGCCACGGGTCGGGCGTCGGCCGGCGTGCACGGGATGAAGCTCCGCGAGGGCGACGCCGTCGTCGCGTGCGACGTCTACCGCCGCGGTGCCGTCATGCTGTTCGTCAGCTCGAGCGGCCACGGCAAGCGCACGAAGATCGACGCGTTCCACAAGCAAGGCCGCGGCGGCCAGGGCGTGCGCGGCATGAAGGTCACGGCGTCGCGGGGTGGCGTCATCGGCGCGTTCTCGGTGGGTGACGACGACGAGATCCTCGTGTTCTCGTCGGGCGGCAACATCGTCCGTATGCCCGCGTCGGAGATCTCGCTGCAGGGGCGCGACGCCACCGGTGTGCGGGTGGCTCGCCTCGGCGATGGTGAGACGATCGTGGCGGTCGCCCCCGTGCTCGAGCCCCCCGTCGCAAACGGCGACTGACAGCGGCGGGTGGTCCCGCGGTGCACCTGGCGGGGCCGATGCGCGTATCATCGCGGGCTTCCGCCCGCCCGCCCGGCTGCGGTGGAGCTCCCGTGAGAGGATCTCTGAGCCCCGATGACCGCGACGCCTGACCCACCGTCGACGCGCGCCACTCCCGACGACACCTCGACCTCGGTGTCGTCGGCCGGGGGCACCGGCCGCCCGCCGCGTCGCGAGCGTCGCCCGGCGCGCAGCGTGTCGTCCGCCTCGACCAGCACCAAGCCGGTCGCGGCACCGACCGCCGTCCCTGCGCCGGCCGACGCGGCACCGGTCGAGGTCGAGCTCGGCGACGACGACACGGGCACGACCACGACGACCCGCAGCCGGCGTCGCACCACGAAGCCGGCGAAGACGAAGGCTCCCAAGACCACGCGCCAGCCCGAGGCGCGTCCGGTGCCGGTCATGGCACCCGACCTCGAGCGGGCGCCGCGCGGCGAGCGGCGGTTCCGTCAGACGATCAGCAAGGTCGACCTGTGGACGGTGCTGAAGCTCTCACTCTGCTTCTACCTGTCGACGATGTTCGTGACCCTGATCGCGTTCGTCTCGCTCTACATCATCGCCGACACCGCGGGCGTCATCAGCAGCGTCGAGAACTTCCTCGGCGATCTGCTCTCGGCGAAGGACTTCACGTTCCTCTCGGGCGAGGTGCTGCGCGGCGCGATCCTGATCACGCTCGTCGTCGTCGCGCTGCAGGTGGTCATCACCGTGATCGCCGCGTCCTTCTACAACATCTTCGCCGAGCTCTTCGGCGGGCTCGAGATGACCGTGCTCGAAGAAGAGGTCACCCCGCGCTGATCGCCTGGCCGAGCAGCCGCGGCTGATCGGAAGCGCGACGAGGAGCGACTGGTACGCTCTCCCCTCTTTCCGGGGCTATAGCTCAGCCGGTTAGAGCGCATCCCTGATAAGGATGAGGTCGGTGGTTCGAGTCCACCTAGCCCCACCATCCCCGCGTCCTCGGCACGGGTCGCGCCGAGATGGCGCGTCGGGCTCCGTCGTACACTTCGTCCTGTGTGGACGTTTCGTCGTGGACTGCTCGTCGGGAGCCTGGCCCTCGTCGTCGCGATCGTCGTGAGGCTCCGCGGCAAGGCCGGCGTCACGCCGACGTCCGGTGGCTGGCGGGAGCTCGAGGGTCCCGACTTCCGGTGAGCACGGTCCTGCTCGTCGGCGCGGGTGCCACCGGCGCCCGGGCGGCACGACAGCTCGCCGACACCCCCGGTCTGACGAAGCTGCTCGTCGCCGACCGTGATCCCGACAAGGCCGACGGCCTGGCCGGGGCGCTCGGGCCCCTCGCATCCGTGGCCGCACTCGACCAGCCGTTCCCCGACGGCGTCGGCGCCGTCGCCATCGCCGTGCCGGCACGGGCCGGCGCGCTCATCGCCAGCCGGGCGGTGGCCTCCGGGGCGCACGTCGCGGCGATCGCCGACGAGCGAGACGGGATCACCGCGCTCCTCGGCCTCGACGCCCAGGCACGCGACGCGGGCGTCATGGTCGCAGTCGGGTGCGGACTCGTGCCCGGGCTGAGCGACGTGCTCGCACGCCACGCCGCCGACTCGCTGGCCGGCGCGGACGAAGCGCACGTCGCGCGAGTGGGCGCGGCCGGCTCCGCGTGCGTGAGTGCGGTTCGGCGCGCTCGGCGCGAGCCGCCCGTCGAGTGGCTCGACGGCGCGTGGCACGCGCCCCAACGACGGGGCCACGAGTTGGTGTGGTTCCCGGACCCGATCGGTGCTCGTGAGTGCGAGGTCGTGGCGTCCGGCGTGGAATTGCTGCGCGACTCTGTTCCGGGCGTGCAGCATGCGACGATTCGCGTCGGCGAGGTCCCGGTGCGGCGCGCGAGCGTCGCGATGCTCACGCGCCGGCCGATCGATGACGGGTGGGCGGGCGCGCGGGTTGAGGTCTGGGGTTGGCGCGGGCGCACGCGCACCCCGGTCGTGTACGGCGTCATCGAGCGCGCGGCTGTCGCCGCGGGGACCGTCCTCGCGGTCACCGCCGCCCGGCTCGCTGGGCTGCTCCCGCAGATCGAGCTGCTCTCGACGGAGCCGGGCGCGCGTGCGCTCGGTGCCATCGTGGAGCCAGCGGCGTTCCTCGGCGAGCTCGCCCATCGTGGGGTCAAGGCCGCGGCCTTCGAAGGGATCGCGGTCGCGTGAGCGCCGACCCGCTCGCGGGGTTGGGCGGGGGCGAGGTGTGACGAGCCGCGACTCGCTCGTCGCCGACCTGCGCGCCGTGGTCGGCGATGCGCAGGTGCTCACGGACGCCGACCTCCGCGCCGGGTACGAGACCGATTGGACGGGTCGGTTCTCGGGCGCGGCGTGCTGCATCGTGCGGCCCGGGTCGACGGCCGAGGTCTCGACGGTGCTGCGGCGGTGCGCCGATGCCCGGGTCGGCGTGGTGCCCCAAGGCGGCAACACCGGGCTGGTGGGCGGGGGCGTGCCACGAGGCGGCGAGGTCGTGCTCTCGACCCGTCGACTCGACCAGCTCGAGGCGGTCGACGCCGATCACGGCGAGGTCGCGGTCGGCGCGGGCGCGCCGCTCGTCGCCGTGCGCGACGCCGCACGCGCCGCGGGGTGGGACGTCGGTGTCGACCTCGCGTCGCGTGACAGCGCGACGGTGGGCGGGATGGTCGCGACGAACGCGGGCGGTGAGCACGTGCTGCGGTACGGCGCGATGCGGAACCAGCTGCTCGGCGTGGAAGCCGTGTTGGCCGACGGGAGCGTCGTCGGGCAGGTGCCGGCGGTGCGCAAGGACAACACCGGCTACGACTGGTCGGGCATCCTCGCCGGTTCGGAAGGGACGCTCGCGATCGTGACGCGTGTGCATCTCGCGCTCGTCCCGAGACTCACCGAACGCGTCGTCGCGCTCGTCGGTCTCGACAGCTTCGATGCGGCGGCGCGGCTCGCCGGGGTGCTCCGCCGACAGCTCGCGTCGCTGCTCGCGCTCGAGGTCTTCTTCGCCGACGGGCTGGAGCTCGTGTGCCGGCACACGGACCTCGCACCGCCGTTCCCCGAACCGTGGCCCGTCTACCTGCTCGCCGAGATCGCCGGGCGGGACGACCTTGACTCGGAGACGGCGCGCCTCGGAGCGCTCCTGGAGCAATCGGAGCAGGTCCGGGCGACCGCGGTGGCGGCGGACGAGTCCGGACGCGGCCGGCTCTGGGGCTACCGCGACCGGCACGCCGAGGCGATCAACGCCGAAGGGGTGCCGCACAAGCTCGACGTCACGCTTCCGCACGGGCACCTCGGTGAGTTCGCGAGCGCGGTGCGAGCGACCGTGACCCACGTCGCGTCCGAGGCGCGGATCGTGCTCTTCGGGCACATCGGCGACGGCAACCTCCACGTGAACGTGCTCGGCCTCGAGCCGGGAGACTCGGAGGTCGATCTCGCGGTGCTGCGGCTGGTGACGTCGATGGGCGGCAGCATCAGTGCCGAGCATGGCATCGGCGTGGCCAAGCGGGAGGCACTCGGGCTGAGCCGCGCGGCCGACGACATCGATGCGATGCGGGCGGTGAAGCGGGCGCTCGACCCGCTGGCGACGCTCAATCCCGGCGTGCTCCTCCCCGAGCCCGCCGTCGAAACGGCGACCGGCCCGCTGTAGCCTCGTCTGCTGCGGGGACGTAGCTCAGCTGGCTAGAGCACCTGCTTTGCAAGCAGGGGGTCGTGGGTTCGAGTCCCATCGTCTCCACACGAAGCCGGAGGGGGATGTGTCGAAGTCGAGGGTCGCCGAGCGAATCGCCGCACTCGCCACGGGCCTCGTCGCGCTCGTCGCGCTCGCGCCCCCGGCGCACGCGGATGTTCCCGGGTTCACCCCGCCGACCCCGACTGACTGGGTCGCGTTCACCTTGGGCACCACGACCCTCTCGGCGCCGCGCGGCGGGAGCTATGGGGCAGTCGACCTGATCGCGCACACGAGCGGACCCCCCTTGCAGGATCTCGTCGACTGGGACGATGGCACCTCGCCCCCCGGGTGGCCCGTGAGCTGGTCCGTCGGCGGTGTGACGTTGGAGCGAGAGGCGTATTGCGGTGCCGACGTGACCTCGTGTCGGTACTTCGTGAACGGCTCGGGTGACTTCTTCGCCGTCGGAGGAGTCGAGCCGTCGCCGGCCTTCTTCGAGCAGTTCCGCCAGGACGTCACCGCGACCCCGATCCTGCCGCCGGCCATCAGCATCAACGTGAGCTCGAACCTGAACCCGCAGAAGGGCGTGGGCGGACCGGGGCAGATCACGCTCGACGCCAGTGGCACGGCTGATGGATTCACCGATCCCGCCGCGCTGACCTACAGCTGGACGGTCAGCCAGGGTTCGACGTCCGTGGAGGCGGCGGGCATGGTGACGACGGTCGACCTGGCCGCAGACGGCCAGTACAACCTGACTCTCGTCGTGACGAACCCGGACGACGGCCACGCCGACACCTTCAACAGCACGATCCTCGTCGCGGGCGTCGCGCCCGACCCGGCACCCGCGCCGGGACCCTCTGGGGGCGGACCCGCGCCGACCCCGGACCCCGTCCCGTCCGTCACACCGAAGCCGGCGGTCGCCGATGTCGTGACGTTCGCGCCCCTGCGCAAGGTGCCGTCGGCGCTCAACGGGGGCACCAACGGTGGGGCGCAGGTGATCTGGCTCTGGCGGCCCGACTGGTTCACGCCGGAGCCCCCCGGGCCTCGCTCACCGCGGACCGCGACGGCGCCGCGCGTGCAGGCGGAGTCGGTCAGCGTGGTGACGACGACGGATCCGGAGCCCGACTCGAGCGCCACGCCGTGGCTCGCCGGGCTCGCGGTCTTCGGCCTCGCCGGGATCGGGCTGATGGCTATGCGACGCCGACGGATGCACTACCTGGATCCGTGACCCCGGCGCGCCGGGCGCGCCACCACGCGCCGGACCGGTCGATGCCGGTGGCGCCGGCGTAGCCGAGGCCGAGGACGATCCACCCGCCGACGGCGTCGAGCAGCCAGTGGTTGCCCGTCACCGTGATGCAGAAGATCACGCCCGTCACGTAGAGCACGAGGAGCGCGCGCACCCATCGGCGGCGAACGAGCGGCCAGAGCGCGAGGAGGCACCAGGTGCTCCAGCCCACGTGGAAGCTCGGCATCGCCGCGTACGGGTTGCCGAACTGCTCCAGCGCCTTCTCGGTCGGCTGACCGGTCGCGTCGAAGCTGACCCTCAGCTGGGGCCCGAAGTTGAAGTACTCGGCGGCGGTGTCGACGTAGTCGAACCGGGCCGGCATCAGCCGGGGGGGCATCAGCGGGTACACGAAGAACGTGAGCACCGCGATCGCCCACATCAACACCAGCGTGTTGCGCCACCGGACGTACCGCGCCGGCACCTTGCGGTACAGCCACACGAGCGTGACCAGCGGCAGCACGAAGTGGATCGTCCCGTAGTAGATGTTCCAGAACGCGATGAACCAGTCGACATTGAGGAAGGCCTGCTGGATCGGGCGCTCCCAGTAGATGCCGAGGAGCTTCTCGGCGGCGATGATGTCGCGGGCGTTGGCGAACGCCTTGGCGGTCGTCCCGACCGCCTGCTCGCGCATGAAGTCGTAGGCGCGGTAGAGGACGATCATCACGGCGACCTCGCCGATCCAGCCGAAGCGCCAGCGCTTCGACCGCGGCAAGATCGGCGTCGCCGCCGCGGTGGCGGTCGCCATCAGGCGCGTCGTCGCAGGAGGAACGTCGCCGTCGCGCGCGACACCTCGGCCCCCGCTGCGTTGCGGACCACCGACGACGCGAACGCGACCTGTTTCGTCGCCCGGAGCAACTCGCCGCGGACGGTGAGCACGTCGCCGGCGACCGCGGGCCGCATCGTCTGGTACGAGACGTCGAGCGTCGCGGCCCGGTCACCGGGCTCGAGCCCGCTGTTGACCGCGAAGTTCATCGCGGCGTCGTGGATGACGCCGAAGACACCGCCGTGCACGCCCCCGAGCGGGTTGCACGCGACGTCGGTCGGCACCCAGCTCGCGTCGGCCGACCCTTCACCGTAGGAGTCGAAGCTCAGCCCGAGCTGGGTGAGCAGCGGCATCCCGCCGTCACCGAGTGAGCGCTGCATGTCGCGGGGCACGGCGGCGGAGCGTATCGTCTGATTCCGCACCTTCTCTGCCTGCACTTCTCTGCCCGCACTTCTCGGCCCGGACCTTCTCGGGAGGAGCCTCCGATGCCCGACGCCGTCATCGTCGATGCAGTCCGCACACCGCTCGGCCGCCGCAACGGGGCACTCAAGGATTGGCACCCCGTCGATCTCGCCGCGCATACGCTGCGCACGCTCGTCGACCGCAACGACCTCGATCCGGCCCTGATCGACGACGTCCTCATGGGCTGCGTGATGCAGGTCGGCGACCAGGCCGTCAACGTCGGGCGCAACGCCGCGCTCGCGGCGGGCTTCCCCGACACCGTCATCGGCACCACGATCGACCGGCAGTGCGGCTCGTCGCAGCAGGCGGCGCACTTCGCGGCGCAAGGAGTCATGGCCGGCGCGTACGACATCGTCGTCGCGGCGGGCGTGGAGTCGATGACGCGGGTCCCGATGGGGGCGTCGTTCCTGCCGGGCTCGCTGCCGTTCGGCCCCGGGGTCCTGGCGCGCTACGACCTCGTCCCCCAGGGGCTCTCGGCGGAGATGATCGCCGAGAAGTGGGGGATCAGCCGCGAGGAGAACGACGCGTTCTCGGTGGAATCGCACCTGCGCGCGGCTCGGGCGACCGAGGAGGCGCGGTTCGAGCGCGAGATCATCGAGGTGCCGATCGAGACCGACGCCGGCACCGTGGCGATGACCCGCGACGAGGGCATCCGTCCCGACTCGACGGTCGAGAAGCTCGCGACGCTCAAGCCCGCGTTCAAGGACGACGGGGTCGTCACCGCCGCGAACTCGTCGCAGATCAGCGATGGTGCCGCGGCGACGCTCGTCATGAGCGAGGCGAAGGCCAACGAGCTCGGCCTCACGCCGCGGGCGCGCTTCCACCAGTTCGCGCTCGCCGGCGTCGACCCGGTCATCATGCTCACCGGCCCGATCCCGGCCACGAGCAAGATCCTCGACCGGGCCGGGATGACGCTCGACCAGATCGACCTCGTCGAGATCAACGAGGCGTTCGCGCCCGTCGTCCTCGCGTGGGCCCGGGAGCACCACCCCGACATGGACAAGGTGAACGTGAACGGTGGCGCGATCGCGCTCGGCCACCCGCTCGGCTGTTCCGGGGGCCGGCTGATGGCGACCCTCCTCAACGAGCTCGAGCGCTCCGGCGGGCGCTACGGCCTGCAGGTCATGTGCGAGGGCGGCGGCATGGCGAACGCGACGATCATCGAGCGTCTCGGCTGAGCACTCCGACCCTCCTCGCCGTCTCGACGCTCGGATGGGCCCTCCGCGGCTTCGTCGCGGTGGTGGCGATCCTCCTCATCTACCTGATGGGCGCGAGCATCCTGAAGAAATTCAAGGTCGCGCCCGATCAGGAGCCGGACCCCGAAGCCGTGGTGCCGGTGAACATCCGCTACCGCTGCATCGTCTGCGGGGCCGAGGTGACGATGACCGCAGCCCAGGACAGCGGCGAGGAGCCCGACGCCCCGCGCCACTGCCGCGAAGACATGATCCTGGTCTGAAGCTCCAAGAGTTATCCGGTGATGTGCGGGTTGACAAACCCAGACGAAGCGTAGGCTTGGGGCCGTGCTTCTGGCCTACGCCGACGAGTCCTACGACGCCGACCGCTATTGGATCGCGGCGCTTGTCTGCCCCGACGACCAGGCCATCCCGCTCACGGACGCCCTCGACGCCGTGGTCGAGAAGGCCGAGGATTCGTACAAGGGGATCGGGTCGACCGCCGAGCTACACGGCCACTCTCTGTTCCATGGGCAAGACGACTGGGTGCCTCTCGCCGCCATGCCGCGCGCTCGGATCGGCATCTACGGCGGCGCGCTGACCGCGATCGCGGACCATGAGGTCTCGATCATCATCCGCGGGGTCAATGTCCGCCGCTTGAACGAGCGGTATGTCTACCCGGCTCACCCTCACGCCGTCGTGCTGCAGCATCTGCTCGAACGCATCGACATGTACGCGGAGAACCGCGACACCCTCGCATTGGTGATCGCGGATGAGGTCGGGGAAGCCGAGAACTACCGCCAACAGCTCTGGCGCTTCCAGCGTGCTCCGACGGGTGGGTACCGGCCGCGGCAACTGCTGCGGATCATCGACACGATCCACTTCGCACCCTCCCGCGCGAGCCGGCTCGTACAGGCCGCGGACCTCATCGCATTCCTGTACCACCGGATCAAGAGCGGAGTGGAGACGGACGAGCGTGCGGTGCGAGCGAACAAGGCTCTGTGGGACAAGGTGAGCGGGCGTGTAGCGCACACCCACATCTGGACCCCGTAGACGCACAAAGGTCCCGCCGAGGCGGGACCTAAGGCTGGACGCAGCCCCTTGCGGGTTAACTGCTGGTTGCAAGATAACACCGGCGCTATTCGCTGTCTTCCCTCTCCGCAGCTTTTTCTGCGGGTTCGCCTTCAGGGTCCACCTGCATCAGCGCTCGGATCGCGTCCTCTGGATCGAGGGGGATCACGACCGGCTCATCGAGATCGCGCTTCGGCTTCGTCATCGAGTTAGCACTCGACGAGTCCGCTTGCCAGAAGTGGTCGAGGGGTCCATACTGAAGGGCCATGCAGCACTACATCCCTGTAATTTCACGTTCACAAGGTGAAGTCCCGGCCCGCCAGAGCCGGGACCCGCACCCGCCGTACCTACAAGGCACGCCTCGACGGGGATCACACTATCGTAATTACACGTTCTCCGCAACCCCTGTGGAGAAAGTTGTGGATAGTGCGTTTCCGTGGCTTGTAGGTCTACCCCGGGTTCAACCGGAGGCCGACCTTGAGCCACCCGCGATGCAGTAATCCGCTCTCTCACTGGACGAGGCGAAGCGCCTCCGCTGGCTGTTGCCGCGGCGCTGCGCCATCGAGCATTGCCCCACACCGGGCGCATTCGAACGCGCCCGCGTATGCGTCGATCCGTCCGTTCTCGTTTACTCCGACCACGCCCATCCCATCGGGCAGGTCGCCGTCGCGAAGCCGGAACCATGAGGAACCGCACGCGCACACGCGCGGCGCGTTCCCGGGGTGCGGCTTCACGCAAGGTCTCCCGCTTGAGCTCGACCAGCAGGTCGGCCGGGAGAGGGCCAACTACCAAGGAGGTACGGCCCATGGTTGCACGCGATGACCTCTACCCGACGGGTGGACTCGTTCCGGTCGATGGCCACTACACCTGCGCGACTTGCAGGAAGGCGGCGCATCTTCAGGCCGGTTCCATCTTTCGGGAATGTCTCAACCCAGAGTGCACGGCGGGCGAGGCCTGCTGGCGGTTCCTCCTGTTCGATACACGGTCGACAGGACGCCAGAGGCCTCACCCTCGTGCCGTCTAGCTGAAATCGGGGACCCAGGTCGTCAGGTTCGACG
>JBBDWT010000055.1:20523-39522 GCA_040902705.1 Acidimicrobiia bacterium
CCCCCCACTGAGGGGGTAGCACGGTGCCGGGGCATCCTTGGACGGTCGCTTCCGGCGGGTTCGAATCCCGCTACCTCCACACCAAGAGGGCGCGCAGCTACAACGTCGTAGTCGCTCAAGTCATGCCCCCGTATTGCCCGCTCTTGAATGGGCGTCAACATAATCTGGCCCTCGAGCCGCATCGAGTACCCGGGAATCTAGCGTCGCGCGTCACGCGCACCTCCTGGGTGTCGACCTCCGGAACCCCTGTACTTGAGCCGTTTCTTCGGCTCAGGCCTCGCCCGTCAGTGGCGCGGTATGACAGCCGGCGACCTCGGGTCTGGCCCATGAGCCGCGCCATCCGCTGGCTGTCGGTCAGGTCCCGCGTCGAGTAGCGGAAGTCGAACTCGGCGAGGTAGCGGTGCAGGTGGCCGCGGCTCACCGCGTGGTACGTCCCGTCGAGTGAACGCTTCAACTGCGAGAAGTACCCCTCCGCATGGTTGGTCGTGACATCGCCGCGCACGTATTCGCTCATGCGATGGTTGACGCTCTCGTGCCCCGCGGCCTTCCATCCGATCCGCTTGTACGCCATTGCCTCGTCGGTGTGCAGCACCGTTGCAGGCAGGTCGACCTCGGCCTCGATCGCGGCCTTCAGCGTGTCGCGCTTCACGTCGCGCACGACCTGCGAACGGACCTCGCCGGTCCCGCGGTCGACCAGCGCTAGCACCGCCGTCTTGTCGTCCTTCAGGTAGTTGTTCCGGCTGTAGCGAACGTGCGCGTGCCGGTTGCGTGGCTTGCCACCGATCCACGTCTCGTCCGCGATGACCGTGCCACGCAGCAACCCCGCCACTGGCTCGCGGCGCATCGCCTCGCGGATGCGGTGAGTCATGAACCACGCCGCCTCCGCGGTGACCTCGTACTTGCGCTCGATCTCGCGTGCCGAGACGCCGTTCTTCGATGAGCACATCTCGAACATGACGAACGCCCACGTCCGCACCGGGATCTTGGTGCCGTGCATGATCGTCCCGGTCAGCACCGAGAACTGACGACGGCAGTCCGAGCACTTCCACACCCGCCGCTGGCTGACCTTGCCCTTGTTCGTCTTGCGGCCGCCGTTCCGCGGCTTCAGGTAGTACGGCGCTCGGGCCGTCCCGCAGTGGGGGCACACCGGGCGGTCGCCCCAGCGCATGTCCTCGAAGAACTTGTATGCCGCCGCCTCGTCGGGGATTCGGTCGGCAAGGTTCGGGATTGAAAGGCTCTCGCTCATGCCTCAATGTTGACACACCCATCCGGGTTTGTCAACCCGTACATCACCAGTTATCCACAGGTTGGGGAGAAGCCTGTGGGTGAGTTACAGACGTGGGATTCGCTGTGGAGGAGCGCCCGCCATATGCCCCCAGGCCGGGTTGGTGCGTTGAGGGTACGGAGCACCCCTGAGCGTTCCAGCGCGGGTGATGGTGGCTGGACGGGGGCCGGGCGGGCGGGTCAGCGGAACTGGGTGGAGAGGACGAATCCCGAGACCATGAGGCCGAGGCCGACGAAGAGGTAGGAGTTCTGGGCCTGGCCGCCGGGGAGCAGCTCGAAGTAGTTGCAGACGATCACGAGGATCCCCGCGAGCAGGCAGGTGAACATCGACGCCGGGACCCAGAGCGGCGACCGCTTCGCGGCCTTCGGCTTGGGCGCGGTGTAGCGCCCCGGCTTCTTCGGCGGGGCCGACTTCCTCACCTTGTCCTTCGTGCGCGCCACACCGGGACACTAGCGACACGAGCGAACGAGCGGACGCGTGAACTCGTGCAAGCTCCCGAGGGTGCGCGGGTTAGCGTCGACCGCATGCGGGTGGTCGTGATCGACAACTACGACAGCTTCGTCTACAACCTCGTGCAGTACCTCGGGGAGCTGGGCGCGGAGCCGGTGGTCCACCGCCACGACGCGCTCGACCTCGAGGGCCTCGTCGCGTTGGAGCCCGACGCGGTGCTGGTGTCACCCGGCCCGGGTCGCCCCGAGGACGCCGGCGTGTCCAACGACGCGATCCGCGAGTTCGGTGAGCGCGGCGTGCCCGTGCTCGGCGTGTGCCTCGGTCACCAGTGCATCGGCCAGCTGTACGGCGGGCGGGTCGAGCGCGCGCCGCGGGTGATGCACGGCAAGACGTCGGAGATCACCCACGATGGCACCGGCGTGTTCACCGGGCTCGCGAGCCCGTTCACCGCGACGCGTTACCACTCGCTCGTCGTCGCGCGCGACTCGGTGCCCGCGCAGCTCGAGATCACGGCCGAGAGCGAAGACGGCCTCGTGATGGGGTTGCGCCACCGCGAGTTTCCGATCGAAGGCGTGCAGTTCCACCCCGAGTCGATCCTCACGCAGTCGGGCCACGACCTGCTCCGCAACTTCCTCTCCGTCGCCGCGTAGTCGTCACGAGCGCGCCAACCGAGCCCGCCGCCCGGAGCGCTCGGCCAGACCGTCGGCGACGAGCGACGCGAGCGCTTCGGCATCCAGCTCGTCGGCGGGTGCCGGGCCGGAGCGCAGCCTCGCCATCACGGCACCGCGGCGCTGGCGGAAGCTCCCGGCGAACGGCGCCTGACGGCGACGGGTCGCCTCGTGGGGGAGGGGGCCGCGCGTCGCGCACCGGCGCCGGAGCGGGCAGTCGGCGCACCGCGGCTCCCGCGCCTTGCAGACGATCGCGCCGAGGTCCATCAGCGCGAGCAGGCGGTCACGCCCGTGCAGCGGCCGCCCGACCTCCAGCGATGCGTCCTCGGCCTCGCGGTCGGTGAGTTGACGGCCGGTGACGCGTTCGAGCACGCGGCGGATGTTCACCTCGACGGCCGCGAGGTCGACGTCGTCGGCCTGGCAGACGGTCGCGCGCGCGGTGTAGCGGCCGACTCCCGGGAGCTCGGCGAGGTCGTCCGGCCAGCCGGCATCGGTGATGCGGACGGATGCCTCCCACAAGCGGCGGGCGCGGCGGGGATACCCCAGCCGTCCCCAGGCCGCGATCACCTCGTCGAGGCCGCTCGCCGCCATCGACTGCGGATCCGGGAACCGCGCGATGTACTCGGCCCACACGGCCGCGACCCGCGCGACCTGGGTCTGGTGGAGCATCACCTCGGACACGAGCACCGCCCAGCGGTTGCGGGTCCGGCGCCAGGCGAGGTCGTGCCGTCCGTGGTCGGCGTACCAGCGCGCCAGTGGCGAACGCGACGCGGACAGGGTTGACGGCTCGCTCAGCGCGCCCGGCCTCAGCAGCCGATGGTGATCGTGGTCGCCGGCGGCGCCTCGCCGCTCGCGGGGCTCTGCGTCGCGACCGTCTGTCCCGCGGTGCAGCCGTTGATGATCACGTTGAAGCCGGCCCCCGTCAGCGTGCCCGACGCGGCCTCGACCGCTTGCCCGACCGTGTTCGGGATCGCCACGATCTGGGGGCCGGTGGAGACCGACACCGAGATGTTGGTTCCCTTCGCGGCTTTCGCGCCGGGCGCGGGGTCGGTGTTCACGACCTTGCCGGCGGCCGTCGCATTGTCGGCCACCTGGACGAACGTCGTCTGGAAGCCGGCGCCCTGAAGAATCGACTGCGCCTGCGTCTGGTCCTGGCCGCGCACGTCGGGCACCGCGACCAGCGGCTCCGTCGCGACGGTGAGCCTCACGATCGTCCCCGCCCCCTTGTCGACGGTCGTCCCGGCCGCGGGGTCCATCGCGAGCACGGTGTTCACGGGGTGGTCCGGGCTCTCCTGGTCGATGCGTTCCACGCCGATGCCGAGCTTGGTCAGCGCGACGCTGGCCTCGTCGAAGGTCTGCCCGACGACGTTGGGCAGCTGCACCTGCTTCGCGCTCACCTTCAGGACGACGGTCCGGCCCTTCGGCAGGAGGCGGCCGCCCTCGGGGCTCTGGTCGAACACCGTGTCGACGGGCGCGTCGTTGAGCTCGTCCTCGCGCGTCACCTTGAAGCCGAGCTCTTGGAGCTGCGCGGAGGCATCGTCGTAGGCCTGACCGATGACGCTCGGCACCTCGACCGTGGGCGCGGCCTCGCCCTTGTCGTCCTTGTTGAGGAAGAAGAGCGCGTAGACGATCACGGCGACGAGGAGCAGCAGCCCGATGCTGGTCGCGACGATCGGCCCCCACCGTCGGCGCTCGCCGTCGTCCCACATCTGCTCGGCCGGGACCTGCCCCGGTGGGACTGCGGCAGCCGCGACGGTGGCTTCCTCGGCGGCGACGGGCGTGGCCGCGACCGTCGACGCGCCCTCGAGCGGGCGTCCCCGACCGAACCGCATCAGGTCGGCGCGCAGGTCCGCCGCTGACTGGTAGCGGACGCGGAGATCCTTGGCGAGCGCCGTCATGATGATGCGCTCGAGATCGGGCGGCAGGTCGGGCACCAGCCGGCTCGGCGGCACCGCTTCCTCGCGCACGTGCTTCATCGCCACTGCGACCGGGCTCTCCGCGGTGAACGGCGGCCGGCCGGTCACCATCTCGTAGAGCACGACTCCGAGCGCGTACACGTCGGTCCGGCCGTCGACCTTGTAGCCCTGGGCCTGCTCGGGGGAGAAGTACGTCGCGGTGCCGACGACCGCGCCCGTCGCGGTGAGGCCGGCGGCCGCGTCGGTGGGGTTGGCCGCGATCCCGAAGTCGGCGACCTTGACCTCGCCCTGCGGCGTCAAGAGCACGTTCCCGGGCTTGATGTCGCGATGGACCACGCCGTGGCGGTGCGCGAAGTCGAGCGCGGCCGCTATCTCGGACCCGATGCGCGCCACCTGCATCGCGGGCAGCGGGCCCTGCCCGCGGAGGATGTCGCGCAGCGACTCGCCCTCGACGTACTCCATGACGATGAAGTACGTCCCGTGCTCCTGGCCGTAGTCGTAGACGCTGACGATGTTGGCGTGGTTCAGCATCGCTGCGTTCTGCGCCTCGCGCCGAAAGCGCTCGACGAAGCTCGGGTCGCGCGCGAACTCGGGGAAGAGGACCTTCACCGCGACCTGGCGGTCGAGCTGTCCGTCGCGCGCGACGAACACATCGGCCATGCCGCCACGAGCGATCGGGCGTTCGATCGTGTAACGGCCCGCGAGGAAGTCACCGACTTGTGTCATGAGGTGTTCACGGTACCGCGGGCACCCGTTCGACCCTTGGCAAGGTCCGTGTGCCGTACCTAGACACCGAGCCCCACCCGGAGGACCTGCGCCGCGATGGGTGCGGCGAGACGACCTCCGGTCGCCTCGCTCCCGATGTCGCCACCGTTCTCGACGATCACCGCGACGGCGATCTTCGGTGCCTCGGCCGGAGCGAACGCGATGAACCATGCATGGGGCGCGGCGGCGCCGTCGACCTGCGCGGTACCGGTCTTCCCGGCGACGGTCACGCCGGGGATGCGGCCGCCGGTCCCGGTGCCGTTGGGGCTCTGGACGACCTGCACCATCATCGAGGCGACGGCTTGCGCGGTGCCTGCACTGGCGCCGGCGTGCCATTCGGCGCTGTCGATGCGCCGGACGAGGTCGTCGTTCGCGTCGCGGATCTCCGCGCCGACGTGCGGCTGCATGATCACGCCACCGTTCGCGATCCCCGCCGCGATCAGCGCCATCTGCAGCGGCGTGGTCGCGACGTCACCCTGCCCGATGCCCGCCAGTCCGTACCGCGGGAGGTCGCTGCCCTCGGGCGGCCCGATGCTGGCGGCCGCGCCCGGCTCGAGATCGATCGGCGGCGCCGACCCGATGCCGAAGCGCTCCATCCCGGGTGGGAACTGCTCGTTGAGGTCGAGGCCGATCTGGGCGAACGTCGTGTTGCACGACCTGACGAAGCTCTGCTCGAGCGTGCCGCCGCAGCTCTGGCGTCCGAAGTTGGAGATCGAGACGTTCGTGAGCGGGAGCGGGAGCTCGGAGATGGTCGGGTACACCTTGTCGGGCGTGGTCACGCCGTCGTCGAGGCCTACCGACGTGGTGACCACCTTGAACGTCGAGCCCGGCGGGTAGCGCTCGCGGTACGCGCGCGGGAGGTCAGGTTTCGCCGGATCCTCGCTCAGCGTCGTGAAGTACTTCTGCACCTCGTCGACGTCGTGACTCGCGAGCGGCTGCGGGTCGTACGACGGGTTCGAGAACATGGCGAGGATCTCACCGGTCGTCACGTCGAGCGCGACCACCGAGCCCTTGCGGAAGCCCAGGGCCTCGGCCGCGGCCCGCTGCATGTCGGCGCGCAGCGAGAGCACGACCGTGCCTACCGCCTCGTTGCCGCCGATGACGTCGGGCAGGTTCTCGATCTGGAGCTCGGTGTCGCGTCCCACCAGCTCGTCGTTGTAGGTCCTCTCGACGCCGCTGTTGCCGATCACGAACGACTGGTAGCCGACCACCTGGCTGAACAGCGGGCCGAGCGGGTACTCGCGCTGATACTTGAACTCGGTGCCGTCGTCGACCGGGACCGATCGAGCGAGCACCTCGCCGTCGGCAGTGAGGATCGGGCCGCGCGGCCGGTTCGCGTCGCGGATCGCCGAGCGCACGTTGCGAGGATCGTCCTTGAGGTTGTCGGCATCGATCACCTGGAGATAGGTCAGCTGCGCGACGAGCAGCAGCACCATGACCACGATCGCACTCCCGACGCGACGGATCGCCCGGTTCACGCGGCGACGCTCATCCGCGCGTCGACGCCGCGGCTGCGTTCGGTCGGCCGCGACCGCGCGTCTGGGCGCGCGCGTTGTCGTCGGAGATCCTCAGCAAGAGCCCCAGGATGACGAAGTTCGCGATCAGCGACGATCCTCCGTAGGAGATGAAGGGCAACGTGACACCCGTGAGTGGGATCACCCGGGTGACTCCGCCAATGATCACGAAGGTCTGCACGCCGATGATCGTGGTGAGGCCGGCCGCGAAGAGCTTCGAGAAGGGCCGGTCGGCCTGCACCGCGATGCGGTACCCCGAGCCGACGAACAGGAGGATCCCCATGAGGACGGCGAGGGTGCCGAGCAGGCCGAGCTCCTCGCCGATCGCCGAGAACACGAAGTCGGTCGCCGCGTTGGGGATCTGCTGCGGGTTGCCGAGCCCGAGGCCGGTCCCCCCGAAGCCGCCGGTGCCGAACGCGAACATCGACTGCACGATCTGGAAGCCCTTGTCCTGTGCCTCGGGCCAGGGGTCGATCCAGATGCTGACGCGATCGCGGACGTGATCGAACAGCTGGTACGCGATCATCGCGCCACCCGTGAACATCACGAAGCCCATGATCAGGTAGGCGGCGCGCTCCGTCGCGACGTAGAGCATCGCGGCGAAGACGGCGAAGAACAGCAGCGAGGATCCGAGGTCCTTCTGCATGACCATGATCAGGATCGAGAAGCCCCACGCGAGGAGCAGGGGGCCGAGGTACTTGAGCCGCGGCAGCATCATGCGCCCGAGCTTGCGGCTGCCGCTGGCGAGCAGCTCGCGCTTGTCGACCAGGTAGGCGGCGAAGAAGATGACGAGCAGCACCTTCGCGGCCTCGCCGGGCTGGAAGTTGAGTGGCCCGATGCCGACCCAGAGACGGGCGCCGTTGATCGTCTTGCCGATGCCGGGCAGCAGCGGCAGCAAGAGCGCGATCGCGCCGAGGAACAGGAACGTGTAGCGGTAGCGCTCCAGCGTGCGCACCCGCCGCACGATCATCAGCGTCGCGACGAACGAGGCGACGCCGGCGGCGGTCCATCCGGCCTGGATGCGCGCGAGGTCGGGATCGAGCCGCGAGATCGTCACGTACCCGATGCCGTTGAGCAGCGCCGCGAGGGGGAGCAGCACGGGGTCGGCGTTGGGAGCGAGCTGTCGCACCGCGAAGTGCGCGAACGAGTAGAGGCCGATCATCGCGACGACGAACAGCCAGAGGTCGGGCGGGAGGTTCGGCTGCTCGGCGAGCTGCACGAGCGCGTACCCGAAGACGGTGATCGCGACGGCGAGGAGCCCGAGCCGCAGCTCGGAGTTCCGCCGTCGGGTGAGCGTGCTCACTTCCCGCGCCTGAAGAAGCGGCCGAGCCCGCGCTTCTTCTTCGGCGTCTCGTTCTCGGAGGCAGGCGAGTCGTCTTCGGTCCCATCGGAGACGGCTTCGACGAGCATCGTCTCGTCCTCGTCGGTCGCGTCGTCGGAGTCGTCCGGCTCCGGGAGCTCTTCGCCGTCCTCCTGGATGTCGATGATGACGACGGTGATGTTGTCGACGCCGCCGTGCTCGTTCGCGGTGTCGACGAGCCGTCGCGCCACCTCCTCGGGGTCGTCCTCGTCGACGACCAACGCCGCGATCTCGTCCTCGCGGACCATCGTGGTGAGCCCGTCGCTGCACAGCAGCAGGCGGTCGCCGTCGCGCAGGTCGACCGACTCGAGGTCGACGGTGACGCTCGGCTCCAGCCCGAGCGCCCGGGTGATCCTCGACCGACGCGGGTCGCGCTCGGCCTCCTCTTCGGTGAGCTCGCCGGCGCGGATGAGCTCCTCGACGAGGCTGTGGTCGGTCGTGATGCGCGCCAGCTCGCCGTCGCGCACGAGATACGCGCGCGAATCGCCGACGTGGCCGAGCGTGAGCGTGCCGTCGATTCCGAGGGCACCGGCCGTGAGCGTCGTCCCCATGCCCCGCAGGTTGCGGTCGGCGAGCGACTGCTCGTGCACGATCTCGTTGGCCGTGGCGACGGCGCCGTCGATCGTCGCGCCAGCGCCGAACGCGATGCGCAGCGCGTCGAGCGCCGCGGCGCTGGCGACCTCTCCGCCGCGATGCCCACCCATGCCGTCGGCGACGGCGATGAGGCCCAGCGTGTCGTCGACGAGATAGCCGTCCTCGTTGTGATCGCGGACGCGGCCGACGTCGGTCGCGGCGCCGGCTCGGAACCGGAGCGTCACCGGACCACCTCCGAGACCGTCTGGCCGAACTGCACGCGATCGCCGCGGCGGATCTGCGTCGTCGCCGTCACCCGCTCTCCGTTCACGAAGGTTCCGTTGCGCGACCCGAGATCCTCGACGTACATATCGTCGCCGCGCCGGAAGACCCGCGCGTGGACCGTCGACACGAACTGATCGGCGGTGATCACGATCCCGCACCCGCCGCCACGCCCGACCGTGATCTCTTCGCCCAGGGGGTAGACCTCGCCACGGTGCTCGGCGGGTTCGAGGATCCGGAGCTTGGCGCCCTTCTTGTCGGTGCGCGCCGGCGCCGACGCACGCGCGCCGCCGTCGGCGACCGCGCCCGCAAGCGCAGGTGCCCGCAGCTCGAGCAGGACGACGCGCACGACGCGCCAGAGAAAGAGGAAGACGAGCGCGAGGAAGCAGAACTTGAGTGCGGTGAGCGCCGCTTCGGGGACTGCTTCCCCGAGGAGCACCGGAAGGGCGGGCA
This sequence comes from Acidimicrobiia bacterium, assembly GCA_040902705.1. GTDB lineage: Bacteria > Actinomycetota > Acidimicrobiia > IMCC26256 > PALSA-555 > DATBSK01. The sequence goes on from JBBDWT010000055.1 coordinate 29,790, forward strand.
GCACCGCGCTGCCCGCTACGAGGCCTCGAACCGCAGCACCGTGTTGCCGAGGCGGATCTCGTCGCCGTCGGCGAGCGGGTGCTCCCGGATGGCCGCGCCGTTCACGAGCGTGCCGTTCATCGAGCCGAGATCCGTGACGACGAAGCCGTTGCCGGCGGGCCTGATCTCCGCGTGGCGGCGCGACCCGCGCGGGTCGGCGATGACCACGTCGCAGTCGGCCATGCGGCCGAGCACCATCGTCTGCTCGCCGAGCGGCACCCGCCGGCCGTCGGGCAGGACGAGCGATCCGACGAGCGCCCCCTCGTGGATCTCGGCCGCGATGTCGCACTCCCCGGGCCGGAGCTCGTCGTCCGCGACGAGCGTCACCGTCACCGGTCCGACGAACGCGTAGCCCTCGGCCTTGGCGTGCTCGCGCGCCACCTCCGCCAGCTCGCGGGCCAGCGCGTCGGCGAACGAGTGGAACCGCTCGAAGTCGTCGGGTGAGAGGTACACGCCGATGTTGTTGGGCGCGACCGGAACCCCGTCGACGCCCATGGTGCGCTCGGCGTCGAGCGTGCGTGTCATCCGTCGGCCGACCTCGACGGGCTCGAGCCCGCTGGGGAAGGCCTTGCTGAACGTCCCTTCCACGAGGCGCTCCAGTCGCCGTTCGAATCCCTGCATACCCACGCCGGCAAGTGTACGAGTGCCGTCGCCCGGGTACGGGGCGGACTCGATGTCGTCACACCCGACGAGCCCGAAAACTCGCCGTTGGTAGGATCGCCCACTCACTCGGGCGAGTGGCGGAATTGGCAGACGCGCAGGCTTCAGGTGCCTGTGTCCGAAAGGATGTGGGGGTTCAAGTCCCCCCTCGCCCACCACTGCTCGGTGCCGCGACGGGCGCCGACCCGCCGGGCGGCGGAGGCAGGCAGCCGGGCGCGTCGCCCGCACCGATTCGGGCGACCACCCCCGGGCCGAACCCGTGCGGGAACCGTCGTGACGGGGCAACCCGAAGGCCTCGCGAGACGTCGGTGGGGTGCGATCGTGACACAGAAGGCCGCTGGTGGAGCCGACGCGGGTCTCCCCCGCCCGGAGCCCGCGCGCGCCCCGACGGGGCCGAGTCCTCGCGACGACGAGTGGGTCCGCGAGCTCATCGAGCAGGAGTACCGACAGGTGGTGGGCACGGTGCAGCTCGTGTGCGGCAGTCGGGCGCTCGCCGAAGACGCGGTCCAGGAGGCGATCGCTCGTGTGTGGGAGCAGCGCGTGAGAGGCGGGACGATCGATCGGCCGGCGGCATGGGTGACGACCGTGGCGCTCAACGTCGCTCGCAGCCAGATGCGCCGCCGCAAGGTCGAGCGCGCGGCCCGGAGCCGGCTCGTGGTCGATCCGAGGGTCGACGACTTGGCCGCCGCCTCGGTCGACGCGCAGGTCGTGCGCGACGCCTTGGCCGCACTGCCACGCCGCCAGCGTGAGGTCACGGTGCTCCGCTACTACGGCGGGCTCGACGTCGCGGAGATCGCGGCGTGGCTCGGCCTGGCCGAGGGCACGGTCAAGGCGATGTTGTTCCGGGCGCGGGCGTCCCTTGCTCGCTCGCTGGGGAGTGAGGAGCGATGAGCGACGATCTCGACGCGCGGCTGCAGCGCTCGTTCGGTGAGCTCGCCGACGCGCCGAGCACCGACGGCGTGTACGAGCACGTCGCGGCCAAGCGCTCCCTCCGTCGCCGGGTGCGCCGCGCGCAGCTCGCGACCGGGAGCGTCGTCGCGCTGCTCTTCGTTGCGGGGCTCACCTTCTCGCTCACCGACGACGGATCGCAGTCGACGGTCGCCAGCGGTGGCGCGCCGGGTGCCGCACGGGTGGTCGCCGGCGCGGACGTGGGCGCCGGGCCGCTGGAGTCGGCCGGACGGCGGGTGCCGCTCACCGTGCTCGACCTCCGACCCGACGAGGGCTACCTCCGCGGGCCGCTGCTCGTCGCGGGCCGGCGGCTCGCCGTCGCCGGCTACGACCGCTCGGGTGCGGGGTTCACCGTCCCGCCGTCGCGCGTCGTGCGGGCGCGCGTGCCGGGCGGACGCGTGATGGACCGTGTCGATCTGCAGGGCGAGATCCTGTCGCTGGCCGAGGGCGAGGGGGCCCGGTGGGCGCTCACGCACGACCAGGTCGTGGCCGGGCCCCAAGACCCGGAGTTCCGGGTGAAGCGGATCGGTCCCGACGGCGCGGCGGCGTCGAACGCCGTGCCGCCGGGGGCGATCCCCGCGGGCGACATCGTCGCGTTCGGCGGTGGTGTCTGGCTCCCGGTGCGTGATGGCGTCCTTCGGTTCGACCCGGTGACGGGCGTGTTCGCCGCGCGCATCGAGCTCGACGTCCCCGCGGAGCACCGCGGCATCGCGGCATTCCAGAAGTTCGTGGTGGTCACCGACGGCGATCGCCTCGTGCGCCTCGACCCCGCATCGGACCGACCGGGTGAGGCGGTGCAGACGATCGTCGACTCGCGACTCGGCGAGCTCATCGGCGTCGGCGGCGATCTCGAGACGTCCTGGCTCCTCGGCACGCGTCGCAGCGGGCCCGGGGCGCTCGTCTACGCCCAGCGCGGGTTCGGCGGCCAGACCTCGGCGCTGCCGTTGCCACGGGACGTCGACGCGACGGCGGTGCGCACCGCGAACGGTGTGACCTGGCTCGACGCGACGATCGACGGCCGACCGGCGGCACTCGTGCTCGCCGGGCCGGAGCCACAGGTCGAGCAGACGGTCGTCCTCCCGACCGGGAGTGACGTGGCGTTCACGTTCCTCGCCCGCGATCGCGCGCTCGTTGCGGTCGACGGGTCGCTGCGTACGATCCGGCTGTAGGCAACCCGAGCGCCTCCGTGGGCGTCGGTGCTCTGACGACCCGACGCGCCGAGGGGGACACCATGAGGTGGTACCGGAAGACCGCAGCCGCACTGGTGGGAGGTGGTGCGCTCACGATCGCCGCACTCGCCTTCGTCGCCCCCGCCGGTGCCGGCGGAGGTGGGCACTGCATGGGCTTCGAGCGCAGCACGACCATCTCCATGGCGGACGCGTGCTTCCAGGGCGCGGCGCACTTCGTTCCGTCCGGCGCGAGGGTGACCGTCAGCAACGACGGCGAGATGGTCCACGACATCCAGGCGGTGGACGCGTCGTTCTCCAGCGGAGAGCTCCCGCCGGGCGCGACCTTCGAGTTCGACGCTCCGGTGAGCGGGGTCGTGCGGTTCTACTGCACGCTGCACGGCAGCCCCCGGGGTGGCGGGATGACCGGTGTCCTGATCGTCGGCGACGGTGCACAGGATGCCGGCGGGGTTGCGGCCGCCACCGGCACGTCGGTGGAGGAGACCGGCCTCGTGGCGCAGACGTCCGGGTCGAGCGACGCGGCGCTGGTCATCGCGTCGGTCGCGCTGGTCGTGGCGCTGCTCGCCACCGCCGGGGTCGGCGGGGTCGTGCTCTCGAGGTACATGCGCTCCGAGCGGGCCTGAGCGGCGACCACCCGACCCGCACGCTCGGCGGTGACGTCATCCCGGGCCACGTGGTCGCCAAGCCGCTGGACCCCCAGCGACGCGCTCGACCGGCTCAGCCGGCAGGAGGATCGTCGCGAGGGTCGAGCTCGATCGAGCACGAGTTGATGCACCACCGCTGACCACTCGGGCCGGGCCCGTCGTCGAAGACGTGCCCGAGGTGCCCGCCGCACCTGCGGCACACGGCCTCGGTGCGCATCATCCCGTGCGAGAGGTCGCGCTTGACCTCGACCGCGTCGGCGACGGCCGGCTCGGTGAAGCTCGGCCAGCCCGTGCCGGACTCGAACTTCGTGCCCGCGTCGAACAGCTCGGCGCCGCACGCCGCACATCGGTACATGCCGTCGTCGTGACAGTCCCAGTACCTGCCGGTGAACGCGGGCTCGGTCCCCGCCTTCCGGAGGACCTGGTACTGCTCGGGCGTCAGCTCCGACCGCCACTCCTCGTCGGTCTTGGCGATCTCGCGGTCGACCTTGTCGGTCTCGGCCATGTCGGTCCAGTCCCTTCGCCGCTCAGGCCGGGGCGTGCGCCCAGACCTCGATCTCGAACAGCGCGCCCAGCGGGAGCCATTCGACTCCCACGGTGCTCCGGGCCGGCCGGTGCTCGCCGAGCACCTGGGTGTAGTGCTCGTTGATCATCGGCATCGATCCCTGGCTGTTCCCTCCTACGAACAACGTCACCTTGGCGACGTGTTCCCAACCGCACCCACAATCGGCGAGCACGGCGGTGACGTTCGCGAACGCCTGACGCGACTGGGAGTCGACGTCCTCGATGAGCTGGCCCGTGGACGGATCGATCCCGATCTGCCCCGAGCAGATGATCCAGTCGCCGGCTCGGATCGCCGGCGAGTAGGGGCCGACGGGGGTCGCGCTGGGCGTCGGGATCGGTTCGACGGGCATTCACTGCTCCTTGACCGGGGGGAGTGCTCTAGAGGACCGGGTCGTGCCAGCCGTGGGGATCGTGGATGAGCCCTTCGGCCTGGTGCGGACCCCACGTGTGCGGCTTGTACGGGTACGCGTGGTGGTGGTGGGAGATGACGTGGTCGACGACCCGCCACGCCTTCTCGACGCCGTCTTCGCGAGCGAAGAGGAGGTTCTCGCCGGCCATCGCGTCACCGAGCAGCCGCTCGTAGGGGCTCATCTCGTCGGGGTGGTCGTCGGTGAGCGCGAGCTCGATCGGTCCGCCGACGAAGCCCTCGCCCGGCTCCTTCGCACGTGCGCCGAGCGCGATCTGCACCTGCGGGTTCATGCGGAAGCGCAGGTAGTTCGTGTCACGGGGCAGCTCTTCGTACTCCGCGAAGACCCGCTGCGGCGGACGGTGCAGCTCGACCCGCACCTCGGTGCACTCGACCGGCAGCATCTTGCCGGCACGGATGTACCAGGGGACGTCGGCCCAGCGCCACGAGTCGATGAAGAAGCGGCCGGCGGCGAACGTCTCGACGTCGGAGTCGGCCGCGACGCCGTCCTCGTCGCGGTAGCCGTCGAACTGCCCGCGCACGAGGTCGTCCTCGTGAAGGGTGCGCACCGCGCCGAACACCTTCTCCTTGGCGTCGCGCAGATCCTCGACCGCCGAGCCGACCGGCGGCTCCATCGCGAGCAGTGCGAGGGTCTGGAGCAGGTGGTTCTGCACGACGTCGCGGAGGGCCCCGACCTCCTCGTAGAACCTGCCGCGGCCCTCGACACCGAAGTCCTCCGCCATCGTGATCTGCACCTGCCGCACGTGGTTGCGATTCCAGATCGGCTCGAGGAAGGAGTTCGCGAAGCGGAAGTAGAGGATGTTCTGGATCGCCTCCTTGCCGAGGTAGTGGTCGATCCGGAAGATGCTCGACTCGGGGAACACGGAGTGCAGCACCCGGTTGAGCTCCTGCGCCGACTTCAGGTCGCGTCCGAACGGCTTCTCCACGATCACGCGTGCGCTCTTCGCGCAGCCCGACTCGCCGAGCCCCTCGACGACCGTCGGGAACAGGCTCGGAGGGATGGCGAGGTAGTGCGCGGGCCGCTGGGCGTTGCCCAGCACCTCCCGAAGGGTCTTGAACGTCTTCATGTCGGCGTAGTCGCCGTCGACGTAGCTGAGCGACTCCGTGAGCTTCCCGAACGCACCCTCGTCGTCGACGCCGCCGCCGAACGTCTCGATGCCGTCGCGCGCGCGGTCGCGGAGCTGGTCGACGTTCCAGCTCGACGACGCGACGCCGATGATCGGGATGGTCAGATCGCCGCGCTTCACCATGCTGTAGAGCGCGGGGAAGATCTTCTTGTGCGCCAGGTCGCCGGTCGCGCCGAAGAAGACGAGCGCGTCGGAGTGGGCGGGCTTTGCCATCAGTGCGTCCTCACTTGGTTGCTACTTGGCCTTCTCGTCGTGGCCGCCGAACTCCTTGCGCATCGCCGACAGGATCCGATTCGCGAAGTCGGCCTCGCCGCGTGAGGAGAACCGCTCGTAGAGCGAAGTCGCGAGCACGGGCGCCGGAACTCCCTCGTCGACCGACGCGAGGATCGTCCACCGTCCCTCGCCGGAGTCGGAGACGCGTCCCTCGAAGTCGTCGAGCTGCGGCGACTCGCTGAACGCGTGCGCCGTGAGGTCGAGCAGCCACGATGCGACCACGCTGCCGCGGCGCCACACCTCGGTGATCGACGGAAGATCGAGGTCGTACTGGTACAGCTCGGGGTTGCGCAGCGGTGTCGTCTCGGCGTCGACGGTGCGCTGCACCGTTCCGGCGTTCGCGTGCTCGAGGATGTTGAGGCCCTCCGCGTACGACGCCATGAGCCCGTACTCGATGCCGTTGTGCACCATCTTCACGAAGTGACCGGCGCCGTTCGGGCCGCAGTGGAGGTAGCCGTTCTCGGCGCTTGTCGGGGTGCCGGTCTTGCCCGGTGTGCGCGGCGCGGTGTCGACCCCGGGGGCGATGGTGGCGAAGATCGGGTCGAGGTGCTGAACGACGGAGTCCTCGCCGCCGATCATGAGGCAAAAGCCCCGGTCGAGGCCGAAGACCCCGCCGCTCGTCCCGACATCGACGTAGTGGATGCCCTGCTCCTTCAAGGAGTGCGCCCGCCGGAGATCGTCGTGGTAGTAGCTGTTGCCCCCGTCGATGACGATGTCGTCCTTGTCGAGCAGCGGCACGAGCTCGTCGAGGGTCGAGTCGACGGCCGCCGCGGGGATCATGATCCACATCGCACGCGGCTTCGAGAGCGCGCCGACGAACTCCTCGAGCGTCGCGGCTCCGGTCGCGCCCTCGTCCGCGAGCGTCTTCACCGCGTCAGCACCGTGGTCGTAGACGACGCAGTCGTGCCCGTCTCGCATGAGTCGGCGCACGAGGTTGGCCCCCATCCGCCCCAGTCCGATCATCCCGAGCTGCATCGATCACCTTTCGCGCACGGTCCGTGTGGCCGCCATCGTGGGTCGTGGCGGCCGAAACGGCAAGGCGAGCACATCCGCTTGTTGGCTCGACGTACTGGTTCGGGGCGCTCGCCTAGCGTCGAACGCACCTGGGGAGGTGTCCCATGACGACGAAGCTCGGGATCGACATCGGAGGGACCGGCATCAAGGGAGCACCGGTCGACGCGGTCACGGGCGAGCTCATCGCGCCCCGTCACCGCATCCCGACGCCGCAGCCCGCGACCCCGGACGCGGTCGCGGGGGTCGTCGCCGACATCGCCAGACACTTCGACTGGACCGGCCCGATCGGCGCGACGTTCCCCGCCGTGATCACCGCGGGTGTGGTGCAGACGGCCGCGAACGTGGACGTGTCGTGGATCGGCACCGACGCCGCCGCGCTCTTCACGCAGACCACCGGCACGCCGGTGCGCGTGCTCAACGACGCGGATGCTGCGGGCTACGCGGAGATGGAGTTCGGCGCGGGGAAGGGTCGGACCGACACCGTCATCATCGTCACGTTGGGCACCGGGATCGGGAGCGCGGTGTTCAGCAAGGGCCACCTCTTCCCGAACACCGAGCTCGGCCACCTCCAGATCCGCGGCAAGGACGCGGAGCGCCGCGCGGCGGAGAGCGCGCGGGAGCGCGAGGGGCTCTCGTGGAAGGAGTGGGCGAAGCGGCTCAACGAGTACTTCGCGGGGCTCGAGGCGCTCCTGTGGCCCGACCTCATCGTGATCGGCGGCGGAGTGAGCAAGAAGAGCGACAAGTACCTGCCGCTCCTGAAGACGCGTGCCGAGCTCGTTCCCGCGCAGCTGCTGAACGAAGCCGGCATCGTCGGCGCAGCCGTCGCGTCCGACCGCCCGTAGCGCGCCCCCCCCTTTCTTTCGGAGTTTTGGCGTCAGAAACATGCGCTCAGCGCATGTTTCTGACGCCAAAACTGTTCGGCAATCGCTCGCGCACGCGGCGTACTGCCGCGCGCACCTCGGGCAGCGCTGCCGTTGTTTCGTCGAGCGTCCAGTGCCGCATCCCGACCGACCCTACGCTCACGCGCCAAACGGAACTGCTCCGCGCCCATGCCGCAACTACCATCGATTGTCGTGACCCGCGTCGGCTACCTCGGGCCCCGGGGCACGTTCGCCGAAGAGGCGCTCGGCACGCAGCCCGACCTCGTCGCCGGCGAGTCGGTGCCGTTCCGCACCGTGCCGCAGGTGCTGTCGGCGGTCGAGCGCGGCGAGATCGATGTCGGTCTGGTGCCGATCGAGAACTCGATCGAGGGGACGATCAGCGTCACGCTCGACACGTTGGCGTTCGACACCGACCTCCTCGTCCAGCGCGAGATCGATCTCCCGGTCTCGCTGCACCTCGCGGCGAAGGCGGGAACCGCGCTCGCCGACATCACCACCGTCATCTCGCACCCCAACCCGCTCGGGCAGAGCCGAGGCTGGCTGACGGCGAAGCTCCCCGACGCCGAGCTGGTGGCGTCGAACTCCACGGCCGACGCCGCGCGCCAGGTCGCCGAGGCGCCGGCACACGACGCCGCCTCGATCGGGACGCGGCGCGGCGCCGAGCTCGCCGGGCTCGAGGTGCTCGCCTCGGAGATCGAGGACCATCCGGAGAACGAGACGCGGTTCGTGCTCGTCGGCCTGGGGGTGCCCGCGCCGACCGGCCACGACAAGACCTCGGTCGTGTGCTTCCAGCGCGAAGACCGCCCGGGATCGTTGCTCGCGATCCTGCAGGAGTTCGCGGCCCGCGCGATCAACCTCACCAAGCTCGAGTCGCGGCCGACCAAGCGAGGCCTCGGTGAGTACTGCTTCTTCATCGACTTCGAGGGCCACATCGTCGATGAGGTCGTGGCCGACTGTCTGAAGAACCTGTCGGCGAACCAGGCCGAGGTGAAGTTCCTCGGGTCCTATCCGGTCGCCGGTGACGAGGGGCCCGAGCGCCGCCGTGCCGCAACCGAGGCGTGGAAGGCTGCGAACGCGTGGGTCGACGGGCTGCGCGCGCAGGTGCGTCCCCGCGGCGAGTGACGGCCGGACCGTGATCGACCTCAAGGCGCTGCGCGACGACCCGGGGTACCGGACCGCCATCGAGCGCAAGCGCGTCGAGCCAGGGCTGATCGACGAGGTGCTGTCGCTCGATGCCGAGCTCCGCGCGCAGCAGCAGCTCGTCGAGCAGCTGCGGGCACGACAGAAGTCGGCGTCGAAGGAGATCGGCCGCGCCGAGCCGCAGCAGCGGGAGGCCCTGCAGCGCGATGCGGCGGCCGCGAAGGAGGAGCTGAAGCGAGGCGAAGACGAGCTGACGATCCTCGATCAGCGGCTGCGCGGTCTCGCGCTCCAGGTGCCGAGCCCCGCGGACCTGTCGGTCCCCGATGGCGGCGAAGGGGACGCGGAGGTGCTGCGGGTCGTCGGTGACACTCCCGCCCCACCGCCTCTGGACCACGCTGCGTTCGCCGAGGCGATGGGGTTCGTCGAGACGCGACACGCGGCCGAGTCGAGCGGCTCGCGCTTCGCGTCGCTCATGCGCGAGGCCGTGCTCCTCGAGCTCGCCCTCGTGCAATGGGTCATGGGGCGCCTCGTCGGCGAGGGCTTCACTCCGGTGGTCCCGCCGGTCCTGGTGCGCGAGGACGCGATGGTCGAAGCCGGGTTCTTCCCCACCGACCGGAACCAGGTGTACGACGTCGACGACGGCGAGCTCTTCCTCGTCGGGACGAGCGAGGTCCCGCTGTCGACGCTGCACCGCGGCGAACGGCTCACCGAAGACGCGTTGCCCGCGCGGTACGCCGGGTTCTCGACGTGCTTCCGCCGCGAGGCCGGCACTCACGGCAAGGACACGCGCGGCATCTTCCGGGTACACCAGTTCGACAAGGTCGAGATG
>JBBDWT010000056.1:0-1023 GCA_040902705.1 Acidimicrobiia bacterium
GCGCGTGCTCCTGCTCGACGAGCCGTCGGCCGGCCTCAACGAGGGCGAGACGCAGGCGTTGGGCGACCTCCTCGCGGAGCTGGCGACCGACGGGCTCGGCGTGCTCCTCGTGGAGCACGACATGAGCTTCGTCATGGGCGCGTGCCAGCACATCCACGTCCTCGACTTCGGTCGCCTGATCGCGGAAGGGAACCCGGGCGAGATCCAGGCGAACCCCGACGTGCGTGCCGCGTACCTCGGGTCGAAGGACCATTCCGGCGCAAAGGTCGGGGGTGCCGGCGAGGCCGCGGCCGAGGCGGCCGGTCGCACCGCCGACCTGCCCGTGATCACGGCGAGCGAGGAGCGTGCGGCCCCGGCGCCGGCGGCCGCACCGGTCGCGGGCGACGCGCTGGCGCTGCGCAACGTGAGCGCCGCGTACGGGATCATCAACGTGCTGCACGACGTCGACCTGACGATGCCGGCCGGCAGCGTGTTCGCGCTGCTCGGTCCGAACGGCGCGGGCAAGTCGACGTTGCTGAAGGTCGCCAGCGGGCTCCTCAGCCCCACCAGCGGCACCGTGCACGTCATGGGCGACGACGTCACCGGCATGCACGCCGATGCGCGGGCGCGCGGCGGCGTCTGCCTCATCCCCGAGGGCCGCGGCGTCTTCCCCAACCTCACGGTGACCGAGAACCTCCGCATGGCGACCTACAGCGGCACGTCGTTCAAGACGGTCACCGAGCGGGCGTTCGAGCGCTTCCCGCGCCTCAAGGAACGTCGCAAGCAGGTCGCGGGGACGCTGTCCGGCGGCGAGCAGCAGATGCTCGCGATGGCACGCGCCCTCGCGACCGACCCGAAGGTGCTCCTGCTCGACGAGCTGTCGATGGGCCTCGCGCCGCTGATCGTCGAGGAGCTCTACGACGTCGTGAAGCGCATCGCCGAGGAGCACGTGTCGATCCTGATCGTGGAGCAGTTCGCGCACGAGGTGCTCGGCGTGGCCGACACCGCGGCGATCATGCTGCACGGCCGCATCGAGTTCACCGG
>JBBDWT010000057.1:0-6282 GCA_040902705.1 Acidimicrobiia bacterium
TGTTCTCGCCCGACGCGCACGAGCGGCGGCCGGAGCTGATGGAGTGGTTCCGCGGCCTCTACGCGTCCGGCGCGGAGTCGACGCCGCGCGAGGCCGTGCTCCGCCTCATCGACGCGAACCTCGGTCACGACACGCTCGACCGGCTGCATCTCATCCACGCGCCCACGCTTGTCGTCGCCGGGGAGCAGGACATGACGTTCATGCCGCGGTATCCGCGCGCGGTCGCCGAGCTCGTGCCCGGCGCGCGGCTCGAGCTGCTAACGGGCGAGGGGTCGAGCCACCTCCTCCACCTCGAGCGGCGCGACGAATTCCTCGGGATCGCGCTCGACTTCCTGATCGCGTAGAACTTGGGCACACGTGGCCCGAGCCATCAAGGTACTAGACCCGAAGCCGCAACTCGCCCTCGCAGATTTCCTCGGCGGGGCCCACGAGGATGACGCCGTTCTCCTCGTCCAGCTCGACGCGCAGCTCCCCGCCCGGCATCCGCACGGTGACGGGGCTCTCGCACCAGCCGTTCGCGATCGCCGCGGAGGCGACGGCGACGGCGCTCGAACCGGAGGCGCTCGTCTCCCCGGCGCCGCGCTCCCAGACGAGCGCGCTGACCTCGTGGGGCCCGTCGACGCGGACGAGCTGGACGTTCGTCCGGTCGGGGAAGCGCTCATTGACCTCTATCTGCGGCCCGAGCCGGAGCAGCTCGTCGCGATCGACCTCGGCACGCACGACGGCGTGCGGGTTCCCGACCGAGACCGCGGTCAGCTCGACGCGCTCCTCGCCGATCTCCACCGTCTCGGTCTCCCCCACCTCGACGTCGCCGACCGCCATCGCGATCGTCCCGTTCCCGTTCACGGAGGCCGCGTAGGAGCGACCGGAGATGCTGATCGTCACGCGATCCGCGTCCGCCCGGGCCGCGAGCCAGGCGGCGGCGATCCGGCTCCCGTTCCCCGAGAACTCCGCGACCGACCCGTCGGGGTTCCAGATCACGATCTCGGCCTCGGCGCCGTTCACGGACACGACCTCGAGCACGCCGTCCGAGCCGACCCCGTAGCGCACGTCGCAGAGCCGCCGGGCGAGGTCGGGCTCGAGCTGCCGGCCGAGCTCTTCCCGCTCGACGAGCAGGTAGCTGTTACCGAGCGCGTGCCACTTCCAGAATCGCATCCGCCACCTCGTCCACCGGTCGACTGGCATCGACCATAACGACGCCCGGAATCCGCCGCATCCACTTGCGCTGGTAGGACGCGAGCGAGCGCGTCGCGGTGATGATCTCCTCCTCTGCCTCCTGGCGAGACAGCGTTCGGGCGGCCTCCAATCCGAGCACCTGCGGAACCACGCCGACCGCGGCTCGAGCCTCGTCGACGACGCCTCGCTCGAACATGCCGCGGGTACGCTCGCGGATCCGCTCGGCGAGCGCCTCCGGCGGAACGTCGAGCCCGACGATCGTCGTCGGGTGACGCGTCTCATCAGTCCAGAGGCGCGACTCCGCCGGGACGAGGGTCGAACCGGCCTGCCAGAGCTCCAGCGCGCGAACGACGCGCCGGCGGTCGTTCGGGTGCACCCGAGCCGCCGCGCGCGCGTCCCGTTCCTGCAGGAGCCGGTGCGCGAGCTCAGCGCCGACGCTGTCATAGAGCTCCTCCCAGCCGGCACGATCCGCCTCCAGCACCATCGGCGGCACGGACAGCTCGACGAGCGCCGCCTGGAAGTAGAGACCCGAGCCGCCGACGACGATCGGCGTGCGCCCCTCCGCGAGCAGGCCGTCGACCTCGGCGTGCGCCAGCAACTGGTACTCCGCCACGGTTCCCTGCCGGTCGAGCGGCCAGATCCCGACGAGCCGCCCGGCGCCCTGGTTGGTCAGGATCGGCAGGCCGCGATAGAGCTGCATCGAGTCTGCCGACACGATCTCACCGGGAATCCGCGCGGCGATCGCCTCGGCGACGGCCGTCTTGCCCGACGCGGTCGGGCCGAAGATCGCGAGGACGGCTAGGTCGGGGCCGCTTGCGGCCCCCTTTAGGGGTCTTCGCGCGATGAGCGTCCGCTCCTGCGGATGCTCATCCTGCGCTGCTGGCAACAGCCTTCCAGCCGAGCTCGGCATCGTGCGGTGTCCCCTCGTGGTCAGCGGTCACGGGCACGTCCTCCTCGGGATGCGCGGCACGGTGCTCCTTGAACCAGGCGACCGATCGCTCGATCCCCTCGTCGAGCGAGACCTTGGGGTCGTAGCCGAGCAGCTCGCGCGCCTTGCTCAGGTCGGCGACGTAGTGGGTCACCTCGCCGAGCAGCGACGGCGCGATCGTCATCTTCGGCTCCGCGCCCAGCTGAGCTCCGATCCGCTCTGCCGCGTCGACGAGCGTGTTGCCCTGGCCGTAGGCGAGGTTGATCGTCTGGTTGACGACGCGGTTCTCGACGAGAGCCTCGATGCCACGGACGATGCCGTCGACGCAGTCGTCGACGTAGGTGAAGTCGAGCGTCTTCTCACGGCCGCCGTAGACCGTGATCGGCTCGCCGCGCGAGATCGCGTGCGTGAACAGCGGCAGCACCCGCACCATCCGGTGCAGGTCGTTGTCGAAGCGGCCGTAGACGTTGGAGAAGCGGAAGACCAGATACGGCAGGCCGTAGCAGCGTGCATACGAGTAGACGAACGCCTCGCCGCTGATCTTCGATGCCGAGTAGGTGCTCTCCGTGTACGCGAAGTCGGCCACCTGCTCGCCGTACTCCTCGAAGCGATGGACGTCGCCGTACACCTCGCGGCTGGACGAGAACACGATCGGGACGCGCTGCTGGCGCGCGTACTCGAGCACGTTGAACGTCATCATCACGTTCTCGAGCGCGCGGTGCGGCTGCCGGACGAGCTGGTGCACCTTCGCGTGCGCGGCGAGATGGACGACGACGTCCACCTCCGGGTACTCGACCCCGTTGATCCCGCCGGCGAACGGCGCATAGTGGCCGGCCAGGTCCTGCAGCAGGTAGCGGAAGTCGTCCGTCCACGCGTTCTGGCGCTTGTCGACGCCGAAGACGTCGTGCCCGTCAGCCTGCAGCCGCAGCGCGAGATTGGTGCCGATCTGCCCGGACGAGCCGGTGATCAAGACCCTCATGCCGCCACCGCCGATCGCTGAGCGCCACGGAGCGTCGTCGAGGTCGCGCCGGCGATCTCCACGTCGACGAGCTCGCCCGGAGCCGCCTCGCCGCTGAAGTTGACCATCTGATTGCCGCGCGTCCGGCCGCGCAGGAGGCTTTCGTCGGTCCGGCTCCGGCCCTCGACGAGCACTTCCTCGACCGTCCCGATCCGCTCGGCGTTTCGCTCGGCGGCGATCCGCTGGACGACGTCGACGAGGCGCTCGAGCCGCTCGTGCTTGACCTCGTCGGGCACCTGGTCGGGCAGGCTCGCAGCCTCCGTTCCGTGACGCGGCGAGTAGATGAAGGTGAAGGCGCTGTCGTAGCGCACCTGTTCGACGACCTCGAGCGTCTGGCGGAAGTCGTCCTCGGTCTCGCCCGGGAAGCCGACGATCACGTCCGTCCCGAGCGCGAGACCCGGAATCGCTCTGCGCAGCTTGGCGACGAGCGCGAGGTAGCGCGGCTGGTCGTAGGTGCGGCGCATCGCCTTCAGGATGCGCGACGAGCCGGACTGAAGCGGCAGGTGGATGTGCTCGCAGACCGCATCGCACTCCGCCATCGCGGAGATGACGGGGTCGCGGAAGTCCTTCGGATGCGGGCTGGTGAAGCGGATCCGCTCGATCCCCTCGACGTCGTCGCACGCGCGCAGGAGCTCGCCGAACTCCGTGTCCAGGTCGGGGCGCAGGTCGCGGCCCCACGAGTTGACGTTCTGGCCGAGGAGCGTGATCTCCTTGACGCCGTCGGCGGCGAGGCTCGTCACCTCGGCGACGATCTCCCCCGGACGGCGGCTCTGCTCGCGGCCGCGGACGGCCGGCACGATGCAGTAGGAGCACTTGGAGTTGCAGCCCATCGAAACCTGCACCCAGGCGTTGAAGGAGCGCTCGCGGTGCATGGGCAGATCGCCGGCGAAGTGCTCGTGAGATCCGAAGCGTCCGCGCGGCGCCGTCCCTCCCGTCCCGATCCACTCGCCGAGGTGCGGGATCGAGCCGGGCCCGAAGGCGACGTCGACCTGCGGGTAGAGGTCGAAGATGCGCTCACGCTGCGCCTCGGCGTAGCAGCCGCCGACCGCGACGACGAGGTCGGGGTTCTGCCGCTTGCGCGCGCCCGCGTCTCCGAGATAGGCGGCGAGCTTCGTGTCCGGCTTCTCGCGGATCGTGCACGTGTTGAAGACGAGCACGTCGGCGTCCTCTTGCGAGGGCGCCTCGCCGAGCCCGAGCGACTCGAGCATGCCCTTGATCCGCTCCGAATCGTGAGCGTTCATCTGGCAGCCGAACGTGGTGACGTGGTAGCGACGCATCGCGCCAAGTCTAGCCCCGCCCTCGGTCCGGCTACAGCGGTCGGCGGAGAAGGGCCATCGCGACCTTCCCCGCCGCGGCTACGATCTACGGCTGCTTGGGCTTCGCCTGGACGAAGCTTACGCAGTCGCCCTGATTCTTGAACGCGGGTGCGGCGAAGGTCTTCCACCCACCGTTCTCACACTCGTCCTTGTACGCCGGCTCCGAAGCGGCGAACACTGCCGCGAACGGCGACAGCGAGGTCGTGGAGCCGCAGACGATGCGGGTGTCGGGGTCGAAGTCGGTCGTGATGTCAACCCAGGCCGCGTCAGCATAGTGGAGGAGGCGAGGCGTGGTCCCCGCAGGCACCGAGCCGTACGGCGCGCACACCCTGACCCCACCGGAGAACGATGCCGTCGTGCTGATCTCGTAGAACATGGGCGGGTCGCCTACCTGGAAACCCGCCGGAAGCGGAGGGATCGACTGTAGAGCCGTCACGCTCGTCTCGCCCTCGGCGGTCACGTTGTCAAACATGAGCTGCAGCCCGGGCGCCGGCGACACCTCGACATCCACTCCTGTCGGCGTCGCCGTGGCCGTGGTCGTGCCCACGGCGGAGTGGATCGTCCCGAACCCCTGCGCGAGGTGGCCCTGGGAGCTGATCACCGTGCCGACCGTATCGGTGATCGACGTCGCCCCGTCACAGCAGAGCCCGAAGCTGTTTCCGAGATAGGCCTCGGCGTCACCTGACACCGGCAGGGCCGGACCTCCAGGCGGGGTGATCGTCGCCGTGTAGCGCAGCACCTGCGCATTCAGGAGATAGAAGTAGCCGTACGCGGGTTGGGTGAAGACGGCGCTCGGCGGAACGTCGCCGTCGACCTTGACGCAGACGCCGGTGTTGGCCAGATCGTCTGCGAGCGTCTTCTCTCCCGCGATGACCGTGCCGTCGTAGGCCGTGATCGTGAAGCTCGCAACAAGGCTTCGGATCAAGCCCGTCTTGAAGCCGACCGTTCCCGCCTGAACTCCGGACCACGCGAACGGCTGGAACGCCGGAGCAGGTGGGCCCGTCTGTGGGCCGAGGGTGGCCGTAAGCGTCTCCTCATATGTCCCGTTGTACGCACCGAAGACGAACCCGCTGCGCGTGATCGCCAGCGTCGACTCACCGGCGGGATCGCACGTCGCCTCCACGACAGCCGTCCGTTGGGCGACCGGGCACGAGGAGACGGGCGGAGGCCCGGGACTGTTCCAGGTGCACGGCGCGAAGCCGCTCGCCTGCATGTTCGTGCCCGCCAGACCGCCGGGCAACGCGAGGCCCGACGTCACTCCGATCGTCAGCGCGCCCGCCATGATGACGGCAAGCATCAGCCGCCCAAAGTTCCTCCGCCGCATGCGCCTCCCCCTGCCTCAAATAATTCGCGTCGAACTCCGGCAAGGAATCCGCCGCGACGCCCCACCCGACATGCCACCGTCCACACAGAGATACAAGGGCAGGCGGTCGGGCGGGGTGCCCCCTACTTGGCGACCTCGATCGCGCGGCTCTCCCGGATCACGATCACCTTGACCTGGCCGGGGTACTCGAGCTGGTCCTCGATCTCGCGCGCGATCTCGTGCGAGAGCAGCACCGCCGCGTCGTCGTCGACCTCGGTCGGCTCGACCATGACGCGGATCTCGCGGCCGGCCTGGAGCGCGTAGGCCTTCGCGACGCCGGGCTTCGCGGTCGCGATCTCCTCGAGGGCGCCGAGGCGCTTGATGTAGTGCTCGAGGCTCTCGCCGCGGGCGCCGGGGCGGGAGGCGGAGATAGCGTCGGCCGCGATCAGCAGCACGGCCTCGACCGTCTGCGGCTGCACCTCGTAATGGTGCGCCTCGATCGCGTGGACGACGCCCTGGCTCTCGCCGTAGCGCTTCGCCC
>JBBDWT010000058.1:0-6265 GCA_040902705.1 Acidimicrobiia bacterium
CGCCGAGACCTACGCGCGCACGCTCGAGGTGCTGATCGGCGACCCCGCGATCGACGCCCTGCTCGTGATCTTCGTGCCCCCCCTGGTGACGCGCGCCGAGGACGTCGCGGCGGCCATCACGGGCGCGGCGGGCCGCGCGGGGGACAAGGCGGTGGTGGCGTGCTTCCTCGGTCGCAACGGCACGATCGAGATGCTGGAAGGCGAGACCTCTGCGACGGCCGGTGCCACCGCGCGTCGTGTGCCGACGTTCGCCTTCCCCGAAGCGGCCGCGGCCGCGCTCGGGAGGGCGGCTGCGCACTGCGAGTGGCGGGGTCGACCCGAAGGTGTGGTCCCCGTGCTTCCCGACGCTCGTGTCGATCTGGCGCGCCGCATGGTGACCGAGCGGCTCGCGACGACACCTTCGGGTGAATGGCTCGACCCGGCGGCCGCGACCGGGCTGCTCGAGGCCATCGGTGTGCCGGTGGTGCACACCGTGCCGGCCCCAGACGTCGACGCGGCCGTCACCGCAGCCACGGAGGTGGGGTTCCCGGTGGTGCTGAAGGCGGCGTCGCCCGCAATCGTGCACAAGACGGAGCGAGGTGCCGTACGACTCGGCCTCGGTGACGCCGCCGCCGTGCGCGCCGCATTCGAGCAGATGCACGCGAGCCTCGGGGAGGAGATGGGGGGCGCGGTCGTCCAGCGGATGGTCGACCCCGGTGTGGAGACCATCGTCGGGGTCACCCGCGATCCCGCGTTCGGGTCGCTCGTGCTCTTCGGCATGGGTGGAGTGCAGGCCGAGCTGCTGCGCGACACCGCCCTGCGGATCGTGCCGCTCACGGATCGTGATGCGTCCGAGATGATCCGCTCCCTTCGGACCTCCCCGCTGCTGCTCGGCTTCCGCGGCGCACCCGCCGTCGACGTCGCTGCGCTCGAGGACGTCGTGCTGCGTCTCGGGCTGCTCGCCGAGCACGTCCCGGAGATCGCCGAGCTCGACTGCAACCCGGTCGTCGTGTCGCCGACCGGGACGACCGTGGTCGACGTCAAGGTCCGTGTGGCGCCGGTTCCGCCCGGTCCACCGCCTGGCGTACGCCGATTGCGCGACGCGTGAACCGGGGCCTGCGGCCCGGGCCCTGAGGGACCTTCGGCCCTCGTCCCCGGGCCCGGGCTCGGTGATGCTCGCTCCATGCGACCAACGGTCCGCCTCGGACGGATCGCCCACATAGAGATCGGCCTTCATTGGAGCGTGCTGGCGATCATGCTCCTGTTCACGTGGAGCCTCGCCGACGTGACCTTGCCGGATCTCGCTCCTGCGTACACCACCGCGGTGTACTGGCTCGCGGCCGCGGCGGCCGTCGTCGTGCTCTTCTCGTGCCTCCTCGCCCACGAGGTCGCCCACTCCGTGGTCGCGCGACGCCGCGGCGTCCCGGTCGACCGGATCACCCTCTGGTTGCTGGGAGGCGTCTCCCAGCTCCACGGTGAGGCGCAGACGCCTGCCGACGAGCTCCACATCGCCGCGGCCGGCCCGTTGACGAGCCTCGTGCTCGGCGCCGGGTTCGGCGTCTTCGCGGTCGCCGTGGCTTCAGTCGGGGGCCCTGCGCTCGCGGTCGCGACCCTCGGGTGGCTGGGCGCGCTCAACGTGATCCTCGCCGCGTTCAACCTGCTCCCGGGGGCGCCGCTCGACGGCGGCCGCCTGCTGCACGCCCGGGTGTGGCGCCGGACCGGCGATCGGGCGGCCGCCACCGCCAGTGCCACCCGAGCCGGAGCCCGGGTGGGCTACACGCTCGTCGGCATCGGCGTGGCGTTCGTGCTCCTCGGCGACATCGCCGCCGTGTGGTTCGTGCTCCTGGGCTGGTTCCTGGTGACCGCGGCGCATGCCGAGGCGACCGCGGCGCTGCTCGTCGGTGCGCTCGCGAACGTCCGGGTTCGTGACGTCATGACCGAGCACCCGGTGACGGTTCCCATCCACACCAGCGTGAGCGCGCTCGTCGAGGAGTGGTTCATGCACCACGACTGCTCCGCGTTCCCCGTCGTCGATGAACGCGGATCGGTGGCCGGTCTGGTGACCCTGGCCAAGGTGCGTTCGATCGACCGTTCGCGTTGGGATCGTCTCGACGTCGCTGACGTGGCCGATGCGCGCGCCACAGTGGCTGCGGCACGTCCGGACGAGGCGATCACTGCCCTCCTCGAGCGGATGTCGACGGCAGTCGGGGGAGCGGGCCGCGCACTCGTCTTCGACGGCGACGAGCTCGTCGGGATCGTGTCGCCGAGGGACGTCCAGCGCGCCGTCTCGCTCGCCTCCCTACGGTCACCTGGCGTCGCCGGACGCCCTGACACGAACTCGGTGCCCGCGTGAACGGCCCGCGCTTTCGTGACCGTCGTGACGCGGCGGAGCAACTCGCCCGCCGGCTCGATCACCTGAGGGCCGAGCATCCGATCGTGCTCGGCCTGCCGCGCGGTGGCGTACCGGTCGCCGCGGTCGTCGCCGAACGGCTGCACGCGCCGCTCGACATCCTCGTGGTGCGCAAGCTCGGTGTCCCGTACCAGCGCGAGTTCGCGATGGGCGCCGTCGGTGAGGAAGGTGCGCGAGTGCTCGACGACGCCGCCGTGCGGATGTCGGGCGCGACTCCGGAACAGGTGGCGCGCGTCGAGGCCGAAGAGCGCCTCGAGGTCGACCGGCGGGCGCGGCGGTACCGCAACCATCGTCGGCCGCTGTCGCTTGCCGGCCGTACCGCGCTGATCGTCGATGACGGCATCGCGACCGGCAGCACTGCTCGGGTGGCGGCCCAGATCGCGCGGGCGCGCGGCGCGGCGCGCGTCATCCTGGCTGCGCCGGTCATCCCCGCGGACAGGATCGCCGACCTGCGGCAGGAGGCCGACGAGGTCGTCGTGGTCGCGGCTCCCGAGCTCTTCGGCGCGGTCGGGCAGTTCTACGACGACTTCTCCGCGACGAGCGACGACGAGGTGACGAAGATCGTCGCGGCCGCGAGCAAGGAGTGGCCGTCGGAGACCGTTGCGGGCTCCGACGCGGCCGTCGACGCCGAGGTCGGCATCGCGCTGGAGGGTGTGCAGCTGCACGGTCGTCTCACGGTGCCGACGGGGGCGAGAGGAACGGTGCTGTTCGCGCACGGCAGCGGCAGCAGCTCCCGGAGCCCGCGGAACCGCTTCGTCGCCGAGCGACTCAACGAGGCGGGGATCGGGACGCTGCTCTTCGACCTGCTCACTGCCTCCGAGGAGCGTGATCGGCGGAACGTCTTCGACATCGCGCTCTTGACGGCCCGCCTGCGAGGGGCGACGCACTGGCTGCGCGCGACCCGCCCCGAGGTCAGCGCCTCGCTGGGCTACTTCGGTGCCAGCACCGGAGCCGCCGCGGCGCTGCGGGCGGCGGCAGATCCGACGATCGACATCGATGCCGTCGTCTCGCGTGGCGGTCGTGCCGATCTCGCGGCGGAGCAGCTCGAGGACGTTCGCGCGCCCACGTTGCTCATCGTCGGGGGCGAGGACGACGTCGTGCTCGGACTGAACCGGGCCGCGGCGTCGCGCCTGCGGTGTGAGCACGAGGTCGTGGTCATCCCCGGCGCGACGCACCTCTTCGAGGAGTCCGGGGCGCTCGAGGCCGTCGCGGGGCTCGCCAGCGCGTGGTTCCTCGACCATCTCGGTGCCACGACCGGGCGCCGGGCGTCCTGACGCGCATCGCGGTCGATCGCCCCGCGACGTGAGGACCTTCGGCCCTCGGATCGCCAGCGGCCCTCGTCGAGGATGCGATCACCGACCGCCGTCTCGGAGGAAGCATGCGCACGAAGAACGGTGACCCGCGAGGCTTCGGCCTCGCGACGATGACGTTCACCCTGATGACCGTGGTGCTCGCGTTCGCGGCGCTGGCCGTGGCGGGGCAAGCACTCGTGACCAGCAACGACGCGAAGGACGAGGCGGCCGCGGGGAGCGGGACGGTCGTGACGCTCAGCGAGTTCGCGATCGATCCGGCGATGATCGATGTCGCCGCGGGTGGCTCGATCACGCTGAAGAACGCGGGCACGGTCGTGCAC
Source organism: Acidimicrobiia bacterium (assembly GCA_040902705.1). Taxonomy (GTDB): domain Bacteria; phylum Actinomycetota; class Acidimicrobiia; order IMCC26256; family PALSA-555; genus DATBSK01. The sequence goes on from JBBDWT010000058.1 coordinate 4,023, forward strand.
AACGTCGTGGTCGAGGGGACCGACCTGAAGACTCCCGACATCGACCCGGGTGGCACGGAGTCGCTCGATCTCTCGAGCCTGAAGCCCGGCGACTACACGCTGTTCTGCGCGATCCCCGGGCACAAGGGCGCCGGGATGGAGGCCGTGTTGATGCTCGGCACGATGGGCGGGGGCGGGGGGACCGGTGGCGGGTCGGCCGCCGACACGCAGACGGCTGCGCAGAACGACAAGATCGACGCCCAGCAGAAGGCGCCGGTCGACGACTTCGTCAAGCAGCTGACCGACGGGCCCAACACCGAGGGCGTCGGCGCGCAGGCCCTCGCGCCGACGGTGCTCGCCGACGGGACGAAGCAGTTCGACCTCAAGGCGGAGGTCACCTCGTGGGAGGTCGAGCCCGGCAAGACGGTCCAGGCGTGGACGTACAACGGGACGGTCCCGGGCCCGACGATCAAGGTCCAGCCCGGCGACCACGTGCGCCTCGTGTTGGACAACGCCCTCCCGCAGTCGACGTCGATCCACCTCCATGGCATCGAGACGCCCAACCCGATGGACGGGGTTCCGTTCGTGACCCAGGACCCCGTGAAGCCCGGCGACACCTTCGCGTACGACTTCGTCGCGAAGGGTCCAGCCGTCGGGATGTACCACTCGCACCACCACGGCGAGCACCAGGTGCCCGACGGCCTGCTCGGAGCGTTCATCGTCGGTGACGAGCCACTGCCGGCCGGCGTCGCCGTCTCGCAAGAGGTGCCCATGGTGTTGAACGACGCGGGCGTGATCGGGCTCTCGCTCAACGGGAAGTCGTTCCCGGCGACCGCGCCGACCGTCGCCAAGCTCGGCGAGTGGGTCGAGATCCACTACATGAACGAGGGGCTCCTGACGCACCCTATGCACCTGCACGGGCTCTCGCAGCTCGTGATCGCCAAGGACGGCTTCCCCGTGCCGCAACCGTACGAAGCCGACACGGTCGCAGTCTCGCCGGGCGAGCGGTACACGGTGCTGGTGCACGCCACGGCACCCGGTGTGTGGGCGTGGCACTGCCACATCCTCACGCACGCGGAGCGTGACGAGGGCATGTTCGGCATGGTCACTGCGTTCATCGTGCAATGACGCGACCCGTGAGCGAGTCCCGCGACCAGTCTGCCGGTCTCGGAGTGCCCGCGTGCCCCGTCCTCGTGGAGGTCTTCGCTGACATCACCTGCCCGTTCGCCCACGTCGGCCTTCGACGATTCGTCGAGCACCGCGCGCGGCTCGACCGAGCGGACATCGTCCTGCGAGTCCGCGCCTGGCCGCTCGAGCTCGTGAACGGCGAGCCGTTGGCGGCCGACGCGGTCGCCGAGAGGGTGGCTCGGATTCGGGAGCAGGTCGCCCCGGACCTTTTCACCGGCTTCGATCGCGGCCGCTTTCCTTCGACCTCGCTCCCCGCGCTCAGGCTGGTCGCGGCCGCGTACGGTCGCGATGAGCGAACGGGGGAGCAGGTGAGCATGGCGTTGCGCACCGCGCTCTTCGAAGAAGGTCTGGATGTCTCCGAGCCCACGGTGCTCGCCTCGATCGCACGGTGCCACGCGCTCGACCCGGATCCTGGCCCGGAGGCCGAGGCCGACGCCGAGCGCGCAGTCCTGTCGGACTGGCACGAAGGGATCGCGCGCGGCGTCCTCGGGTCACCTCACTTCTTCGTGGGGACGCGCAGCCACTTCTGCCCGATGCTCGACATCCGCAGCGTCGACGAGCAGCTGGTGGTCGGGGTCGACGCGTCGCGCCTCAGCGCGTTCGTCGCCGACGTCTTCGGGGGTCTGGGCTGAGCTCGTGGTGCTGAGCCCGGAGCGTCCATCCGGCGCTCAGGCGTCGGGGATCTTCTCCCACCACTGGCACCACCACTGCGCCCCGACGAGGATGCGCAGCTTCGGGTGCCAGCAGTACGAGATCTCGGCCGTGTTCTCGAGGTAGTAGAGGCAGTTCTCGCACTGCTCCTCGCCCGAAGGCTTGCCCTTCAGCACCGCGTTCTCCGAGAGGTGGCGCAGCTCGATCGACCGCGTCTCGTCGATCTCCTTGGGCTCGGGGTCGGGGATCACGTAGTCAGTCATGGTGACGGTCTACCCCGCGAGCCCGGGTCTCCCTGCGATCGGGGCACCCTGGTCCGGCTACGAGCTCAGCACGTAGAGCACGGGCAGCCCGACGCTGACGACGATCGAGACACCGACGAGAGTGAGCGACAGCCGTCCGCTCGTGTGGCGGCCACACACGCG
>JBBDWT010000059.1:0-6263 GCA_040902705.1 Acidimicrobiia bacterium
TGCAGGTGCAGGGCACGATCAACGGCTACGGGGAGCGGACCGGCAACTGCAACCTGACCACGATCATCCCCGACCTCTCGGTGAAGATGGGCTACGAGACGATCCCCGTCGACCGGCTCGAGCGCCTGACCCCGGTCGCGCACCACATCGCAGAGCTCGTCAACATGGCGCTGAACCCGCAGGCGCCGTATGTCGGTGAGTCGGCGTTCGCGCACAAGGCAGGCCTGCACATGAGCGCCATCGCCAAGCGCCCCGATGCGTACGAGCACGTCGACCCGGTGACGGTCGGCAACGGGACCCGCTTCGTCGTGTCGGAGCTCGCCGGGAAGTCGACCGTCGTGCTAAAGGCGCAGGAGCTCGGCCTCGAGCTCGACGGGCCCCAGGTGAACGACGTCGTCGACACGCTCAAGCGGATGGAGCACGAGGGCTACCACTTCGAGGTTGCGGACGCGTCCCTCGAGCTGCTCATGCGACGCGCCGCCGGCTGGGAGCAGCCGTGGTTCGTCGTCGAGTCGTTCCGGGTGATCACCGACGATCTGGTGCCCTCGTCGGACACGCGCGAGAGCGCACGTCCGGGTGTGAGCACCGAGGCGACCATCAAGATCCACGTCGCGGGGGAGCGTCTGGTCGCCACCGCCGAGGGCAACGGGCCGGTGAACGCGCTCGACACCGCGTTGCGCCGCGCCGTGGGGGATCGATGCCCAGGGCTGGAGCGCGTGCACCTGACCGACTACAAGGTGCGCGTCCTCGACACACAGAAGGGCACCGGCGCGATCACGCGCGTGCTGATCGACAGCACGAACGGCGGGCGCACGTGGACGACGATCGGTGTGAGCGAGAACATCATCGAGGCCTCGTGGCAGGCGCTGTTCGACTCGCTCGTCTTCGGCCTGCTGCACGCGTCCGACTAGGTTCCCGGCGTGTCCACCGATCCGTTCGTCTCGCCAACGCCCGCCGACACGCCCCGCCAGGCCCAGAACGTGGCGCCCGGCGTCACGCTCCCGGCGGCGCGGGCGTGGAGCCTGCACCGGCCCGGGGACGAGGTCGCCGTCGGGCAGCCGCACGGCGAGCTGCTGGGCGACCCGGGCCCGAACATCGGGTACGCGCTCACGCTCGTGCACCGCGCCCAGGACCGATTCGCGCTCGCGCCGCACGAGCACCGCGACGACGCGGCTGCCGTCGTCGGCGAGCTCGCGATGCGGCGGGCCGCGTCGTACGGGCGGGCACCGGTGATCCACGACGTCGAGTGCGCGATGTCGGTGCTCGGCTACCAGGGCGGCTGCGCTCCTGACTTCGCCGAGTGGCGCGCCGGGATGGTGCTCGGCGCCCACCACGAGTACGCCCGCCGGCGCGCCCTCGTCGACGCCGTCCCTCCCGACGAGCTCCGACTCGCACCGTCGGCACTCGCCTCGCGCATCGAATCGGTGCGAGGCGCGCTCCGGCGCGCGGTCGAGCACGATCGCGCGCTTCCGGCCTGAGCCGCTCCGCCAGGACCGGCGTTCGCGCCGTCCGGCTTCCCTGACATTCACGTCAGTTTCACGGGTAGGCTGCCCGACTCGATGAGCACGTTCTTGCTGACGCCAGAGCACGAGGAGCTCCGACGCGCGCTGCGTCGCTTCGCCGAGGAGCAGATCGCTCCGTTCGCGGCAGAGGCCGACGACCGCTCCGACTACCCGTGGAAGTCGTTCGAGGGGTACCGCCAGTCGGGGTTCCTGTCGCTGCCCTACCCGGTGGAGCATGGTGGCGACGGGGCCGACGGCGTCGCCTACGCCATGCTGGTCGAGGAGGTGGCCCGGGTCTGCGCCTCGTCGGCGCTGTTCGTGCTCATCTCGCGCCTCGCCTGCGCGCCGATCCTCGCCCACGGCTCCGCGGACCTCGCCGGGCGCGTGCTGCCCCGCGTGGTGTCGGGCGATTGGCAGGGCTCGTACTGCCTCTCGGAGCCACAGGCCGGCAGCGACGTCGGGAGCATGACGACCCGGGCGATCCGCGACGGCGACCACTACGTCCTCAACGGGCGCAAGGCCTGGATCAGCAACGCGGGGATCTCCGACTTCTACACCGTGTTCGCGGTGACCGATCCCGAGGGCAGCCGGCGGACGGGCGTGAGCGCCTTCCTCGTCGAGCGCGACACCCCCGGGCTCTCGATCGGCAAGCTCGAGGCGAAGATGGGCATGCGCGGCTCGCCGACGGGCGAGGTGCTGCTCGACGATGTCCTCGTCCCGGGCGAGAACCTCATCGGCGACGAGGGCGCCGGTCTCGGCTATGCGTTCGACGCGCTGAATGGGTCCCGCCCGATCGTCGGCGCGCAGGCGGTCGGGATCGCCCAGGGTGCCCTCGACGTCGCGACGCAGTACGCGACGGAGCGGCGCCAGTTCGACTCCGCGATCGCCGACTTCCAGGGCGTGCAGTTCATGCTCGCCGACATGGCCGCCCGGGTCGAGGCTGCCCGACTCGTCGTCTACCGGGCGTGCGCCATGGTCGACGCCGCCACACCCGGGCTGACGAAGGCGGCGTCGATCGCGAAGCTGTTCGCCTCGGACACCGCGATGGCGGTGACCACCGACGCCGTGCAGCTGCTCGGCGGCGCGGGGTACACGCGCGACTTCCCCGTCGAGCGCATGATGCGCGACGCCAAGGCCACCCAGATCTACGAGGGCACCAACCAGATCCAGCGCATCGTGATCGCGCGCCAGCTCCTCGGCGACGTGCCACCGACCTGATGGCCGAGTACCACTCGCCGGCGACTCCGGCGGAGCTCCCTTCGGGCGCCGCGGCGACTCGCACGGGCGCGCGCGGTCGGCACCGGTAGCCTCGGCGCATGGCCGGACCGGTGCGTGTGCGCTTCTCGCCGGCGCCGACCGGATCGCTGCACGTCGGGTCGGCACGCACGGCGCTCTTCAACTACCTGTACGCCCGCCGTCACGAGGGCACGTTCGTCCTGCGCATCGAGGACACCGACCAGGCGCGGTCCCGGGACGAGTGGATCGTCGGCATCGAGGCGACGATGCGGTGGCTGGGCCTCCAGTGGGACGAGGGTCCCGTGCTGCAGAGCCAGCGGTTCACGGAGTACCAGGCCGCCGCCGACCAGCTCCTCGACAGCGGGCACGTGTACGAGTGCTACTGCACGCCCGAGGAGGTCAAGGCGAAGAACGACGCGGCCCGAGAGGCAGGTCGACCTCCGGGCTACGACGGCCACTGCCGCGACCTGTCCGACGAGGAGCGCCGTGCGCTCTCGGCCGAGGGGCGGCCGCGTTCGCTGCGGTTCCGCACGCCTGACGACGGCGCGAGCTGGTTCATCGACGAGATCCGGGGCGAGGTGCGGGTCGAGTGGTCGACGATCCCCGACTTCGTGGTGATGCGTCCCGACGGGAGCCCGATCTTCTTCCTGGCGAACGCCGTCGACGACCTCGAGATGGGCATCACCCACGTCATCCGCGGCGAGGACCTCCTCGACTCGACGCACCGGGTGCTGGCGCTGCGTGCCGCCCTCGGCGGTACGCAGCCGCCGGTCTACGCCCATCTGCCGCTGATCCTCGGCCCCGACCGGGCGAAGCTCTCCAAGCGTCACGGCGCGGTCGCGTTGGAGGAGTTCCGCGCCGCGGGCTACCTCCCCGAGGCCGTCGTCAACTACCTCGCGCTGCTCGGGTGGTCCCCCGACGACGGGCGCGAGGTGATGGACCTGAGCGAGATCATCGGTGCGTTCGCGCTCGACGGCGTGACCCACGCGGCCGCCGCGTTCGACCACAAGAAGCTCGACTGGATGAACGGCGAGTGGATCCGCCGGCTCACGCTTCCCGAGCTCGAGGCCCGCGCCCTGCCGCTGGCCGAGGACCGGTTCGGCGACCGGCTCGATGTCGACCTGTTCCGCGACGCGCTGAAGATCGGTCAGGAGCGGGCCGAGACCGTCGGATCGCTCCTCGAGCAGATGGACTTCCTCTTCGTCGATGAGGCTGCGTTCACGGTCGAGAAGGCGTCGTGGGGCAAGCTCGCCGAGACGGAGCGGGTCGCGGAGCTCCTGGAGCTCGTCGACGCGCATCTCGCGGCGTGCGAGTGGACGGTCGAGGGTCTCGACATCCGCGACGCGTTGAAGGCCGCGGGGTTCAAGCCGCGCAAGGCGATGCCGGCGATCTACGCCGCCGTCGAAGGCCGTGCCGCGGGCCTGCCGCTGTTCGAGTCGCTGCTCATGCTCGGGCGCGAGCGGTCGCGTGGCCGGGTCGCGACCGCGCGGGCCCGCCTCGGCTGAGCGCGAATCGCCATGAGCCCGACCGGCGCGAGTTGGCTGACGTGGCAGCTCGTGCGTCGCGTGGTGCTCGTGGTCGTGCTCCTCCTCGTCGGCTACTTCCTGGTCACGTTGTTCCAGGTCTGGCGGACCGCGGACGACGACGACCGCACGAAGACCCAGGCGATCATCGTGCTGGGTGCGGCGCAGTACGACGGGCGCCCGACCGAGGTCTTCCGCGCGCGGCTCGATCACGCGGTCGAGCTGTGGCGCGAGGGGGTGGCGCCGACGATCGTCGTGACCGGGGGCAAGCAGGCAGGCGACCGGTTCACCGAAGCCGGCGCGGGTGCCGACTACCTGCATCGCTTCGGCGTCCCCGACGATCAGATCATCCGCGAGACGACGAGCCGGAACTCGTGGGAGTCGTTGGCCGCGTCGGCGCGGATCCTCCAGAATCGTGGGATCGAGAAGGTCACGCTCGTGTCGGACCCGTTCCACATGCTGCGCATCCGGCGCATCGCCGAAGAGCTCGGGTTCGAGGCGCACACGTCGCCGACGCGCTCGAGTCCGATCTCGGGCGTTGACGAGTGGCTCCGTTACGCGAGCGAGGCGCTGCGGGTCGCGTTCGGTCAGGTGTTCGGCTTCGGACGGCTCGCGCGAGCCGCGCGCGTGGGGATCATCGGGTCCTGACTGGCTATCCTGATCGGACCTTCGGGGGTGGTGTAATCGGCAACACAACTGGTTCTGGTCCAGTCATTGGGGGTTCGAGTCCTCCCCCCCGAGCGCCCGGCACCCTCGGTGGATCGGTCCCTGACCGCTCCGCGTGGGCTGCCGGACCCCGGCCCCGTCGTCTAGTGGCCTAGGACGCCGCCCTCTCAAGGCGGAAACGGCAGTTCGAATCTGCTCGGGGCTGCAACATCCGCCCGCACCTCGCGGCTTCGTGAGTGTGCGGGCGGTCTCGCGTTCCGGGCGGTCTCGCAGACGGAGCTCCGACGCGCACTCACGCGCACCCCCGCACGCGCGTCCCGCACTCACGGTGCGCGTCGGTGCCCGCCACGGACCCGCGCACCTCTCTATTTGTGCCTGCTGCGCCTTTATTTGTGCCTGCTGCGCGCTCTCGTGTGTCTGCTGCGCGTGCGCGACGCGCAGCAGACACACCACCGGTACGTCCGTCGTCGTGGTGTGCCGCGCGCGTCGTGCGCGGCGCGTGAGCGCGCACGGAGAAAACGTTCGGAAATCCACCAATTTGCGCATTGCATGCTTTAGCGTGTCTTGCGGTACGCGTGTCGCTTCATCGCAGCGTTGGCGTGTTGCGCGTGCTCTGGACAACACTTGTGAGACATCGATGCAAAGCATCGAAAGCCGTCGAGCGTCAAGTGACGCGGTTGAAGTGCTTGACACAGAACGACAGATACGTTCGACTTTCCTGCAGCACGCGAACCTTGGAGGCAACAGCGTGAACAAGGCAGAGCTCATCGACAAGATCGCCGACGGGGCTGGTCTCTCGAAGGCTGACGCCGACAAGGCGCTGACCGCCTTCGTCGAGGCGGTCCGGTCCGCAGTCTCCGCTGACGACGCGGTCGCGCTCCCCGGCTTCGGCAAGTTCTCACGCACCGACCGCAAGGCGCGTGAAGGACGGAACCCGCGGACCGGCGAGCCGGTACACATCCCGGCCTCGAAGGCCGTCAAGTTCTCGGTCGCTTCCGAGTTCAAGAAGCGAGTGAACCAGTAGCTCGGAAGCCCCTGAGATCGAGCTGCTCGCGTGAGCAGTCTCGAAACCCGAAATCCCCTTAGAGAAAGGTGGTGACCGTGCCTCCGGCAAAGCGACGTACTGCTCGCAAGAGCGCGGCCAAGAAGACAACCGCTCGTAAGCCAGCGAAGCGGCGCACGAAGAAGACGACGGCGCGCAAGTCGACGGCACGGAAGACCACCCGTCGCCGTAAGAAGGCAGCGCCGGCGAAGAAGGCGACCAAGCGTCGCCGGAAGAAGGCAGCGCCGGCCAAGAAGGCCACGAAGCGTCGCCGGAAGAAGGCAGCGCCGGCCA
>JBBDWT010000060.1:0-1054 GCA_040902705.1 Acidimicrobiia bacterium
CCCATCCAGTGCTCCGACCCGTAGGCATGGCGGATGAAGAGGTGGAGGTCGTGCTCCCACGTGTACCCGATGCCGCCGTGGACCTGGGCGCCGTCCTTCGCCGCGCGGGTGACGGCGGTGCCCGCGGCGGCCTTGGCCACGTGCACGGCCCGGTGGCGCTCGGCATCGTCGGCGTCGAGGGCCATCGAGGCGTACTGCGCCGCCGCGGTGGCCCGCTCGACCGCGAGCGAGCAGTCGGCGAGCCTGTGCTGGATCGCCTGGAACGACCCGATCGGCACGTCGAACTGGATGCGCTCCTTGGCGTACGCGAGCGACATGTCGAAGAGCCGCCGGGCGGTGCCGACCATCTCGGCGGCGAGCGCCGCGGTCGCGCGCTCGCGAGCCGCGTCGAGCGCCACGGGGTCGATCGGAGACCCCGAGCCCGGCGCCTCGACCTCGAACATGCGGCGCGAGAAGTCGATGGTGGAGACGGGACGCAGCGTCGCTTCCGACGGCGCGACGACTCGGATCGTCGGCCCGGCGTCGACGACGACGATCCAGTCGACGCGGTCGGCCTCGGCGACGAACGTCTTCACCGGCTCGGTGTTCGGTTCCCACACGCCGTCCGCGCCGGCGAGTGCCAGCGTGGCCGTCGCCTCCCCGTCGAGCACCGCACCGAGACGCTCGTCGCCCGCGGCCTCGAGCACCGGTGCCGCGAGCGCCACCGTCGGGAAGAACGGGCCCGGTGCCGCGACGTAGCCGAGCTCCTCGGCGAAGACGAACAGGTCGCCGCACGACCCGCTCCCGAGCGCGGCGAACGCACGCAGGTGGTCGGTCAGCGCGTCGGCGGCGCTCGCGTCGTCGATGTGCGCACGCAGCCGCGTGGTGGGGCATTCGTTCGCGAGGAGCCCGCGCGCGGTGTCGCGCAGCAGCTCCTGGTCCTCGGTCAGCGCGAAGTCCATCTCTATGGTCTCGCTCTCTGCGGGCCGGGATACCCGGCCCGCGGGCGTTCGCTCGACATGTCTCTATGGTCTCGCTCTCTGCGGGCCGGGCTACCCGGCCCGCGGGCGTTCGC
>JBBDWT010000060.1:1064-6141 GCA_040902705.1 Acidimicrobiia bacterium
CGGGATACCCGGCGCCGCCCTGCGGGGCGTTCGCTCGGCAGTCCGCGTCCAGGTGCGCGATCGCGGCTCCGGCGCGACTCGACCTACGCACGGGGGAGGCCGAGGACGCGCTGGGCGATGATGTTGCGCTGGATCTCCGACGTGCCGCCGGCGACGGTGTTGGCGAAGCTCAGGAAGAACATGTCGACCCAGCGGCCGCCCTCCTGGCCCCGTTCGGGATCGCGGACCGCGCCGTAAGGCCCCTGGAGCTTCATCCCGAGCTCGTAGGTGCGCTTGCCGAGCTCCGACGTCGCCATCTTCATGTACGAGTGCTCCGGGGCCGACGAGCCCTGGGCGAAGCTGGCGAAGCCCTTGTAGCCGAGCGCGCGCAGCGAGGCGGCCTGCTCGTAGACCTCGGCGATCTGGCGTCGCACCCCGGCATCGTCGAGCAGACCGTGCGCACGTGCGACCTCGATCAGTGCTTCGGTCGTGGACTCGAGGCGCGCCACGCCCTCGACCCAGAGGCCGGCGCGCTCGTGCGCGAGCGATCCCTGCGTGAGCCGCCATCCGTCGTTCAGCCCACCGACGAGGTTCGCCGCCGGCACGCGGACGTCGGTGAAGAACACCTCCGCGAAGTGCGCAGCACCAGTGAGGTGGCGCAGCGGGCGCACGTCGATGCCCGGTGTGTCCATGTCGAGGATCAACAGGCTGATGCCCTTGTGCTTCGGTGCGTCGGGGTCGGTCCGCACGTAGACGAAGCACTTCTGCGCGACCTGCGCATAGCTCGTCCAGACCTTCTGGCCGTTGATGACGAACTCGTCACCGTCGATCACGGCGCGCGTCTGGAGTCCGGCGAGATCGGAGCCGGCGTTGGGCTCGCTCATCCCGATGCACCACACGGTATCGCCCCGGATCGCGGCCGGCGCGAGCGTCTTCTGCTGGTCGTTGCCGAACTCGAGCAGGCTCGGCGCGACGATCGCGTAGCCGGGGAAGTGCAGCGACCGCGGCATGCGCCGGCTCGCCATCTCCTCGAGGTAGACGAGGGTCTGGACCGGCGTGGCGTCGCGGCCCCCGAGCTCGCGCGGGTAGCCGGGGATCATCCAGCCGTGGTCGAAGAGCGTCGCCTGCCACTCACGAGCCCAGGGCGGGATGATCTCGGGTCGCTCGTCGGCGCCGCTGTCCATCGCGTCAAAGCCGGCGAGCGCTTCCGGCGGCGCGTGCTCGTCGAGGAACGCGCACAGCTCCTCGCGGAACGCCAGCTCTTCGTCACCCCAGGCGAGGCGCATCCGGCGTCAGCTCGGGAGCTTGAGGAAGAACGGCGGGACGCCCGGCTCCGACTTGGCGAAGAGCTGGTCGCGCCCGGCCGCGATCGACTCGATCGTCCACGGTGCGTCGCTGTTGATCTCGGTGATCGGCCGCCATCCCTGCACGATCTGGCAGACGCCGCCCTGGATCTTCACGACCTGGCCCGTGACTCCCTCGGAGAGGTCGGACGCGAGCCAGCCCACCGCGGCGGCCACGTTCGTCGGATCGAGCGCCGCCTTCTGCGCATCGTCGGCCTGCCCGCCCATGAGATCCTCGGTGAGCCGGGTGAGCGCGACCGGAGCGATCGCGTTGACGCGCACGCCGGCGCGCTCGAGCTCGCGGGCGAGCACGATCGTCATCGACGCGATGCCCGCCTTCGCGGCCGCGTAGTTGGCCTGCCCGGCGTTGCCGTAGAGCCCCGACTCCGACGCGGTGTTGACGATCTTCGCGTTGACCGGGCCGCCGTCGTCCTTGCTCTTCTGGCGCCAGTACTTCGCGGCGAAGTGCGACGGCGCGAAGTGCCCCTTGAGGTGGACCTTGATGACCGCGTCCCACTCGTCCTCGGTCATGTTGAAGCTCATCTTGTCGCGCAGGATCCCGGCGTTGTTCACGAGGATGTCGAGACCGCCGAAGGTCGAGATCGCCTGGCCGATCATCGCCTCGGCGCCCTTCCACGACGAGACGTCGTCGGTGTTCGCCGCGGCCTTGCCGCCGGCCGCGGTGATCTCGTCGACGACCTCCTGCGCCGGGCCGGTGTCGGTCCCCTCACCCGTGCGCGCGCCGCCGAGGTCGTTGACCACGACCGCGGCACCTTCCTTCGCGAGCAGCAGCGCTTCCTCGCGCCCGATGCCGCGCCCCGCGCCGGTGACGATCGCGACCTTGCCGTCGAACAGACCCATCAGTCCTCGCTCGCTCGCTGTGGGCGGGGATACCCGTCCCACGGGCGCTCGCTCGCTGGCGAGCGCCTCCTCCCTCTCCGGTCGCTGCGGCGCCGCACCGCCGGACTGTCATGTGCTCGCGTCAGTGACCTGACGTGGACGTCAGACACTACCCAAGTCCCCCGGAACGCTCCCTGCCCGACCCAACCGTCAGGCGCCGGTGAACTTTGGGTCACGGCGGTCCTTGAACGCCGCCATGCCCTCTCCGAGGTCCTCGGACGTCGCCGCGAGCGCCTGGTACGCACCTTCGAGGTCGAGGCTGTGCGCGAGGTCGGTCTCGAACGACGCGTTCAGCAACCGCTTCGAGAGCCCGAGCGACCGGGTCGGGCCGGCGGCGAGACGGGCCGCGAGCTCCGCGGCCACACCGGGCAGGTCGTGCTCGTCGACGCACCGGTAGGCGAGCCCGAGGTCGACCGCCTCCTGCCCCGTCGCGCCCTCGCCGAGCATGACCATGGCCTTGGCCCGCGGCAGCCCGACGAGGCGGGGGAGCAGGTACGCGCCCCCCGCGTCGACGACCAGGCCCCACTTCGCGAACGACCACATGAACCGGGTGCGCTCGTGCACGAGCACGAAGTCGCACGCCAGCGCGAGGTGCGCGCCGGGCCCGACCGCGGCGCCGTTGACCGCCGCGATCGTCGGCTTGTCGAGCTCCCACAGCTCCCGGATGAACGACTGCACGCCGACCCGCAGCGCCTCGGCGGTGCTGCGGGTGCGATAGCCGGGCTCCGATGCCTTGGCGACCGTCGACGCGGACAGGTCCATGCCCGCGCAGAACGCGTCGCCGACACCGGTGATGAGCACCGCCCGCACGTCGTCGTCGGCGCGCGCGTCGCGGACGGCGTCGACGATCGCGTCGCGCATCTCGATCGTGAGCGCGTTCTTGGCGTCGGGGCGGTCGAGCGTGATCCGGCCGACGCCGTCGGCGCCGACCTCGTACCGGAGGTTCTCGGTCAAGGACGCGCCTTACGTTCGGTGGTTCGTGAGGATGTTGACGACGGCGACGCCCGACCCCCGGCCGCCGACGTTGTGCTGGAGCGCGTACCCGTTGCGGGTCTCGACCTGGCGGTCGCCGGCCTCGCCGCGGAGCTGCCACCAGCACTCGACCATCTGGGCGACGCCCGTCGCGCCGATCGGATGGCCCTTGGCGAGCAGGCCGCCGGAGGTGTTGACCGGGATGCGCCCGGTGAGCGAGGTCTCGCCCTCGAGCGAGGCGACGCCCCCCTTGCCCTTGTCGACGAACCCGAGATCCTCGATGTCGAGGATCTCGGTGATCGTGAAGCAGTCGTGGACCTCGGCGCAGTCGATCTGCCGCGGCTCGACGCCGGCCATCGCGTAGGCGCGCTCGGACGCGAGCTGCGTGGCCTTCATCGCGGTGAACGTCGACTTCTCGTGCAGGTAGGGATGGTCGGTCGCCACCCCGAAGCCCGCGACGTAGACGGGGTTCTCGGTGTACCGATCGGCGTGCTCGGCCCTGACCAGCAGCACCGCGGCCGCGCCGTCGGTCTGGGGACAGCAGTCGAGGAGGTGCAGCGGCTGGCACACGGCCGGTGACTTCAGCACGTCGTCGACGGTGATCTCGTTCTGGAAATGTGCGTACGGGTCGCGGGCGCCGTTGTAGTGGTTCTTCACCGCGACCGACGCGAGCATCTCCCGCGTGGTGCCGAACTCGTGCATGTGCCTCGTGGCGAACGGGGCGAAGAGCACCGGCGCAGTCTCGCCGCGGGTGAAGATCGGGTGGCCGGCCGCGGCGCGCGACAGCAGCCCCTCCTCGGCCGACTTGTCGCGCATCTTTTCGACGCCGATGACGAGGACGACGTCGTGCACGCCGCTGGCGACGGCCATGGCGCCGACGCGGAAGGCATCGGAGCCCGACGGGCACGCGTTCTCGATGCGGGTGCACGCGATGCCGGCGAGGCCGACGGAGGTCGGGATCGTGTTGCCGCCGATGCCTTCCTGGCCCCACAACGTGCCGCGCTGGGTGGCGACGAACGCCGCCTCCACCTGGGTGGGGTCGAAACCCTTGTCGACGCTGTCGACCGCGGCGGCGAAGGCACCGGCGGCCATCTGCTCGTAGCTCTGCTCGAACAGCTCGCCGAACTTGATGAGCCCGGCGCCGACGACCGCGACCCGGTTCCAGCTCATGGAGAGTCCTCTTGCGACTCAGCGATCGTCACGGGCGACGTCACCGTTCGCGCCTTGTAGCCGTACACCGGTACTCCGCGCTCGTGCGCGTAGCGCCGCAGGACGATCTCGACCTCACCGCCGATCTCGATGTCGGAGCCGTCGCCGATCACCTGGAGCATCACGCGGGCGCCGTCCTCGAGGTCGATCACCGCGATCGGCAATGGCGCCTCGAACGGTGCCGGCATCGTGTGGTTGATCACGAACGTGTGCACCGTGCCGCGCCGCGCGAGCGGCTCGAGCACGAACTTGGCACTGCCGCACGCGATGCAGTGGGGGTGGATCGACGGGGGAGTGTTGATCGTGCCGCACTCGACGCAGCGGGCGCCGAGCAGGCCGAGCATCTCGTCGGCGCCGCGCACGAACTGCGCGCTCTGTGGTGGGACACCCATCGCGACGGTCTCACCCGACGGCACGAGCTGCCCGCGGGCCCGCAGCACCTCGGCGTAGCTCACGGTCTGGCCCTCGGTGATCAAGCTCGCGACCGAGGCCGCGCCCGGCACCGGGTCCTTGGCGGTCAGGTTGACGCCGGTCGCGCGCCCACCGCCGTACCCGACGATCGCGACGTTGCCGGCCGCGTCGAGGGCGCCGATGCCGCCGAGGAGCGCCGCGGCGGCACCGGTGTCGCCGCGCTCGGCGAACACACCGGTCGACACGGGCGTACCCGCACCGAT
>JBBDWT010000061.1:0-2052 GCA_040902705.1 Acidimicrobiia bacterium
CGAGACGCTTGTGTCGATCGAACTTGCCGTTGGTGCACGTGCGGATCGGGAACGTCCGCAGCAGGAGATCGAGCGTCTCTCGGATCGCGTAGGCATGCGCGTACGGGCCGAAGTACCGCACGCCCTTGCGCTTCTTGCCCCGCATCACCATCGCCCGGGGCCACTCCTCGTCGAGGGTGACGGCGAGGTACGGGTACGACTTGTCGTCCTTGTACCGGATGTTGAACCGAGGCCGGTGCCGCTTGATGAGGTTGTACTCGAGGAACAGCGCCTCGACCTCGTTGCGGACCTCGATCCACTCGACCGTGTCGGACGCGGCGACCATCTGGCGGGTGCGCGACGGGAGCGACTCCGGCGTCGCGAAGTAGCTCGACAGCCGGCTCCGCAGGCTCTTCGCCTTGCCGACGTAGAGCACTCGGCCCCGCGAGTCGGAGAACTGGTACGACCCCGGACCGTCGGGGATCGTGCCGGGCTCGGGGCGTTGGACCACGACTCCATTGTCGCCGGTCGTCGTGGGAACGATGAGCGGAGGCCCGGCGTTATGATCGGCGCAGGCCGGCCTGGAAGCACCGGCCACAACTCGGATCCGGGGCCGACAACCCCGCGGTGGGCGACCAGGCTGTCCCCGCCGGCCCGACCGGACCCGCATCACTCCCTTGGGGGTGTCATCCATGCTGCGACTCCAGAGCCCCCTTCCCGACCGCTACACGCTCGCGACCCCGGACGAGCTCGAGCAGTGGATCCGGGCGGCGAAGGACGAGCTCGGTGAGCGGCTCCTGATCCTGGGCCACCACTACCAGCGGCCCGAGGTGATCCGCTGGGCCGACTTGCGCGGCGACTCGTTCAAGCTCGCGCAGTGGGCTGCCGAGCACGGTGAGGCCGACACCATCCTGTTCTGCGGCGTCCACTTCATGGCCGAGGCCGCCGACATCCTCACGGCCGACCACCAGCGGGTGATCCTCCCCGACCTCAACGCCGGCTGCTCGATGGCCGACATGGCCGACATCGACCAGGTTGAGGAGGCGTGGGAGGAGATCGCAGGCGTCACCGACATCACCAAGGTCGTCCCGATCACCTACATGAACTCGTCCGCCGCACTGAAGGCGTTCGTCGGCGAGCACGACGGCGCGGTGTGCACCTCGTCGAACGCGCAGGCCGTCCTCGAGTGGGCGTTCGCGAAGGGTGCACCGGGCGAGATCAAGGTCCTCTTCTTCCCCGACCAGCACCTCGGGCGCAACACCGGCTTCCAGATGGGCTACGGCGAGTCCGACATGCGCGTGTGGAACCCGCACCGCGACCTCGGCGGGCTCGACGAGAAGGACGTGAAGGAGGCGACGTTCCTCTTGTGGCGCGGCCACTGCACGGTGCACCAGCGCTTCCAGCCCGACCACGTCATGAAGTTCCGCGCCGAGCATCCCGACGGTGAGGTCATCGTGCACCCCGAGGTCAAGCACGAGGTCGTCGAGCTCGCCGACAAGGTGGGCTCCACCGAGCGGATCATGGAGTGGGTGAACGCCGCGCCGGCCGGTGCCGCGCTCGGCATCGCGACCGAGATCCACATGATCCAACGGCTCGCCGTCGAGCACCCCGACAAGACGGTCGTGTCGCTCGACCCCCTGATCTGCCCGTGCGCCACCATGTTCCGCATCGACGAGCCGCACCTCGCGTGGTGCCTCGAGTCGATCGTCGCCGGCGACGCGGTGAATCAGATCGTCGTCGACGAACAGACGGCGGAATGGGCACGGGTGGCGCTCCAACGCATGCTCGACATCCCCGGCGCGCCGGTCATCGCCGCGAAGGTCGACTGAGCGTCACGTCCTTGCGGGCGCGCAGCACGAGCAGGCGCGGGATCGTCGCGGCATCGCCGTACTCCGGCGCCTGGGCGAGGAACCCCGGCGGCGGGTCCGGCTCGTCCATGTGGTCGACGAGCAGCCCCGATGCGGCCATCTCGTTGACGTACCGGCTGAGGCGGCGGTGCATGAACGGCAGCTTGATCCCCGGTGCGACCTCCTCCATCGAGACGTCGTCGGGCAGGTACGGCCCGACGCGCCA
>JBBDWT010000061.1:2062-31122 GCA_040902705.1 Acidimicrobiia bacterium
CCCCCCCCCCGCGCCAGTACTGCTCCTCGAGGATGTGGTCGTCGATCCACCCGCTGTCAGGCGCCTGGAGCAGCGGATGGTTGAGGAAGAGGAGGAAGCGGCCGCCCGGCTCGAGCACGCGGCCGACTTCCCGCACTGCTGGCTCGAAGGGGTCGAGGTGCTCGAGCGTCAGGCAGATCACGACTGCGTCGAACGACCGCGCCGCGAACGGCAGCAGCTCGGCCTCGGACCTGCAGTAGACGACGCCGCCTCCGCGCTCGGCCGCGGCGACGAGCTGCGCCTCGGTCCGGTCGACACCGACGACGCGAGCGCCCGGGAGCGCGGCGCCGCGCCGCGCGAGCTGTCCTTCTCCGCAGCCGACGTCGAGGATGCGCGTCGCGCCCGCGAGGTGCTCCTCGGCGAGCGGGAGGATCTGCTCTTCGTACTCGGGGTCGGCGCCGGCGGTGAAGTTGTCCTGCCACCACCCGGCGTGGATCTCCCACGGATCGCGCCGGCGCACCATCCCCCCATTCTGGAGGCTCACACCCCCGGAATCCGGGGTCGTGGATCTCCAGAACGTCAGGTGAGGTCGAGGAGCGGCGCGAGGAAGCGGCCGGTGTGGCTGTCGGCGGTCTTGGCGATGTGCTCCGGGGGCCCCTCGGCGAGGACGCGGCCACCGCGGTCGCCACCTTCCGGGCCGAGGTCGACGACCCAGTCGGCCGACTTCACGACATCGAGGTTGTGCTCGATCACGAGCACGGTGTTGCCGGTGTCGACGAGGCGCTGGAGGACGCCCAGCAGGCGGCGCACGTCCTCGAAGTGGAGGCCGGTGGTCGGCTCGTCGAGGATGTAGATCGTGCGCCCGGTGGCGCGCTTGCCGAGCTCGGACGCGAGCTTCACCCGCTGCGCCTCGCCACCCGACAGCGTGGGCGCCGGCTGCCCGAGCCGCACGTAGCCGAGGCCGACATCGACGAGCGTCTGGAGATGCCGCGCGATCGTCGGCTGGTTCTCGAAGAACTCCGCGGCTTCCTCGATCGAGAGGTCGAGCACCTCCGCGATGTTCTTGCCCTTGAACGTGATGTCGAGCGTGTCGCGGTTGTAGCGAGCGCCCTTGCACACCTCGCACGGGACGTAGACATCGGGGAGGAAGTGCATCTCGATCTTGATCGTGCCGTCGCCCGCGCACGCCTCGCACCGGCCGCCCTTGACGTTGAACGAGAAGCGCCCGGGGAGGTAGCCACGCACCTTCGCCTCCTGGGTCGCGGCGAAGAGGGCGCGGATCTTGTCGAACACGCCTGAGTACGTCGCGGGGTTCGAGCGCGGGGTGCGCCCGATCGGCGATTGGTCGATGTTGATCACCTTGTCGAGGTGCTCCGCGCCCTCGACGGTCTTGTGCCGCCCGGGAACGACCTTCGACTTGTACACCCGCTGCATGAGCGCGTGGTAGAGGATGTCGTTCACGAGCGTCGACTTGCCGCTCCCGCTCACGCCGGTCACCGACACGAAGCACCCGAGCGGGAAGCCGACGTCGATGTTCTGGAGGTTGTGCTCGTGTGCGTCGCGCACGAACAGCCACCCGTCGCCCGGTGCGCGTCGGCGCTCGGGGACGTCGATCCTGCGCTCCCCCGACAGGTACCGGCCGGTGATCGACCGCGGCTCCGCGAGCACCTGGTCGAGCGTGCCGGCGGCAACGATCTCGCCGCCGTGCTCGCCGGCGCCCGGACCGATGTCGACGACGTGGTCGGCGACGCGGATCGTCTCCTCGTCGTGCTCGACGACGATGACGGTGTTGCCCAGCTCGCGCAGCCGGATCAACGTGTCGATGAGCCGCTGGTTGTCGCGCTGGTGGAGGCCGATCGACGGCTCGTCGAGCACGTAGAGCACTCCGACCAAGCCGCTCCCGATCTGCGACGCGAGCCGGATGCGCTGGGCCTCCCCGCCGGCGAGCGATCCCGACGCGCGGTTGAGGCTGAGATAGTCGAGACCGACGTCGAGGAGGAAGCGCAGGCGCTCGTTGACCTCCTTGAGCACGGCCTCGGCGATGAGGCGGTCGCGCTCGGAGAGCTCGAGCACACCGAGGTACTCGGCGGCCTTCGCGATCGACATCTCACCGACCTCGTAGAGGTTCTTGTCACCGATCGTCACCGCGAGCGACGCGGGCCGCAGGCGGGCACCGCCGCACGCCGGGCACGGCACCTCGCGCATGTATCCCTCGATGAGCTCGCGCGAGCGGTCGCTCTCGGCTTCCGTGTGCCGACGCTCGAGCCACGGCACCACGCCCTCGAACGCAGTGTTGTAGGAGCGCTGCCGGCCGTAGCGGTTCCGGTACGTGACGTGCACCGGGCGATCGCCGGTGCCGTTGAGGATCGCGTTCCTGGCGCGCTTGCCGAGCTTCTTCCACTTCGTCTCGGTGCTGAACCCGAACTCGTCGGCGACCGCCTCGAGCACCCGGTCGAAGTAGCGGCTGCGGAACCCGGTCCACGGTGCGATCGCGCCCCCGGAGAGGCTCAGGTCGTCGTCGGGCACGACCAGCTCCGGATCGACCTCGAAGCGCGTGCCCAGGCCGTCACAGCGGTCGCACGCACCGTACGGTGAGTTGAACGAGAAGTTGCGGGGTGCGAGCTCTTCGAACGACAGGCCGCAGTGACTGCACGCGAGGTGCTCCGAGAACGTGAGCGTCTCGCTCCCCTCCGCGTCGCCCTGGGCCTCCTCGCCCTCCTTGGGCACGATCTCGACCTCGGCGACGCCCTCGGCGATCCGCAGGGCCGTCTCGAGCGAGTCGGTGAGCCGGCGCTCGATCCCGTCGCGGCGGACGAGTCGGTCGACGACCACCTCGATCGTGTGCTGCTCGTAGCGCGCCAGCGGCACCTTGTCGGTGAGCTCGTAGAGCTCGCCGTCGATGCGCGCGCGGGTGAACCCCTGCGACGCGAGCTCCTTCAGGAGCTTGTCGTACTCGCCCTTGCGGCCGCGCACGACCGGTGCGAGCACCTGGAAGCGCGTGCCGTCGGGCAGCTCGAGCACCCGGTCGACGATCTGCTGCGGAGTCTGGCGCGTGATGACGCGCCCACAGGTGGGGCAGTGCGGGACCCCGATGCGCGCGTACAGGAGGCGCAGGTAGTCGTAGACCTCGGTGATCGTGCCGACGGTCGATCGCGGGTTGCGAGATGCCGACTTCTGGTCGATCGAGATCGCCGGCGACAAGCCCTCGATGAAGTCGACGTCGGGCTTGTCCATCTGCCCGAGGAACTGGCGCGCGTAGGCCGAGAGCGACTCGACGTAGCGGCGCTGGCCCTCGGCGTAGATCGTGTCGAACGCGAGCGACGACTTCCCCGAGCCGGACAGCCCGGTGAACACGATGAGCCGGTCCCGGGGCAGCTCGAGGTCGACGTTCTTGAGGTTGTGTTCCCGGGCGCCCCGGATGGTGATGATCGGTCCGGAGCGAGCCACGCGATCAATCGTACCGGCCGACGGGCGGGATCGAACGGATGTTCGTCGCCCGAATCAGCCGGTGAAGGTCGGGTCGATCACGACCGGCGTGGGTGGAGACGGCGGCGGCGCGATCGGGATCGGCTGCCAGTCCGGCTCGGTGTCCAACGCGTCGGGGTCCCCGGTGAGGAAGGTGACCGGCCCGCCGGTCGCGGCGACGACGGCGATCCGCCCCTGTCCGCCGTCGGTGCTGAACGTGATGAGGCTGCCGTCGGGCGACCACGCGGGGAACGTGTCGCCGGGCCCGTCCGTGATCGGTTGTGCGGCCGACGCGTCGTCGACCGGTGCGACGAAGAGCCGC
This sequence comes from Acidimicrobiia bacterium, assembly GCA_040902705.1. GTDB lineage: Bacteria > Actinomycetota > Acidimicrobiia > IMCC26256 > PALSA-555 > DATBSK01. The sequence goes on from JBBDWT010000061.1 coordinate 5,829, forward strand.
GCGACGAACTGGTCGCCTCGGCCGAACACCAGACGGGTGCCGTCGGGCGACCAGCTCGGGGCGAAGTCGGTCGGATCGCTCGTGAACGGGGTGACGACGCCGGTCGCGACGTCGACGAACGAGAGGCCCCCGGCGTCGACGAACGCGATGCGGTCACCGAGCGGCGACCACGCCAGGTGGCAGCTGTCGACCGGGAAGGTCGCCAGGGGTGCGCCTCCGTCGGACGGGATGATCACGATGTCGGCATCGCCATTGGAGTACGCGATCCGCGTGCCGTCGGGGGACCACGTCGGGCACGTGTTGCCGTCGTCAGCGGGCGTGAGGCCTTGCACGTCGGTGCCGTCGGCGTTCATGACGAAGATCTGGTTGTCGCCGCCGGCGCGCAAGCTGGCGAACGCGATGCGCGTCCCGTCGGGCGACCAGACCGGTTCGCTGTCGAACTGCGCGCCGCCGAGCGGACCGGCGACCTCGAGGGTGGTCGGGTCGACGGTGAAGATCCCGAGCACCGGGTCTCCGTCAGAGGTCAACCGCGAGAAGGCGATGAGCCCGTTCTCGCCGGGGTACGACCCGCCGCTCACGGGGGCAGCGCCGACGGTCACGACGGCCGCCGTCAGCAGCAGGGCAGCGAAGAGGCGACGCACCCGGGATGTCTAGCCGACCGCGCGGAGCTCGCGCTTGAGCTCGGTGATCTCGTCGCGCAAGCGAGCGGCTTCCTCGAAGCGCAGCGACTTCGCGGCCTCGTGCATCTCCTCCTGGAGCGTCTGGATCAGTCGCCCGAGCTCGTCGGGCGGCACACCGGAGAGGTCGAACACGGCGGACTGCTTGCGCCCGCGCCCCCGACCCCGTCCCCGGCCCTGCTGCTGGCCGTCACCGCCGTCACGGGCACGCACCATCTCCATGATGTCGGTGACGCTCTTGCGGATCGTCTGCGGGTCGATGCCGTGCTCGGCGTTGTACTCGAGCTGCGCCTTGCGCCGGCGGTTGGTCTCCGAGAGCGCGAAGCGCATCGAGTCGGTGACCGAGTCGGCGTACATGATCACCTCGCCCTCGACGTTGCGGGCGGCGCGGCCGATCGTCTGGATCAGCGACGTCGAGGATCGGAGGAACCCCTCCTTGTCGGCGTCGAGGATCGCGACCAGCGACACCTCGGGGAGGTCGAGCCCTTCACGCAGCAGGTTGATCCCGACCAGCACGTCGAAGTCGCCGAGACGGAGCGAGCGCAGGATGTCGACCCGCTCGAGCGTGTCGACATCGCTGTGCAGGTAGCGCACGCGCACGCCGAGCTCGAGGAGGTAGTCGGTCAGGTCCTCGGCCATCTTCTTCGTGAGGGTCGTGACGAGGACGCGCTGCTCCTTCTCCTCCCGGATCCGGATCTCGGCGACGAGGTCGTCGATCTGGCCCTTCGTCGGCTTCACGATGACCTCGGGGTCGACGAGCCCGGTCGGGCGCACGATCTGCTCGACGACCTTCGACGACCGCTCGAGCTCGTACGGCCCCGGCGTCGCCGACATGAACACGACCTGGTTGACCTTGTCGATGAACTCGTCGAACCGGAGCGGGCGGTTGTCCATCGCCGACGGGAGCCGGAACCCGTGGTCGACGAGCGTGACCTTGCGCGAGCGGTCGCCCTCGTACTGGCCGTGCAGCTGCGGCACGGTCACGTGCGACTCGTCGAGCACGATGACGTAGTCGTCGGGGAAGTAGTCGAGGAGCGTGTACGGCATCTCACCCGGCGCGCGACCGTCGAGGTGGCGCGAGTAGTTCTCGATCCCGGAGCACACGCCGATCTCACGCAGCATCTCGAGGTCGTACGTCGTGCGCATGCGCAGGCGCTGCGCCTCGAGCAGCTTCTCGTTGCGCTCCAGCTCGGCGAGCCGCTGCGCGAGCTCGGTCTCGATGCCGTCGATCGCCTTGCCGAGGCGCTCCGCCGACGTGACGTAGTGCGACGCCGGGAACAGCACGAGCCGGTCGAGCTCACCGACGAGCTCCCCCGTCAGCGGGTCGACCTCGACGATGCGCTCGATCTCGTCGCCGAACATCTGGAGGCGCACGGCGCGCTCCTCGTACGACGGGAACACCTCGATCGTGTCGCCGCGGACGCGGAACTTGTTGCGGGCGAACGCGACGTCGTTGCGCTCGTACTGGAGCTCGACGAGCCGGGCGAGGATCGAGCGCTGGTCGCGCTCCTCACCCTTGTCGACGATCAGGCACTGCCGCTCGTACTCGTCGGGCGCGCCCAGCCCATAGATCGCCGACACCGACGCGACCACGATCACGTCGCGCCGGCTCATGATCGCGGCAGTCGCGGAGTGGCGGAGGCGGTCGATCTCGTCGTTGATCGACGAGTCCTTCTCGATGTACGTGTCGCTCGACGGGAGATATGCCTCGGGCTGGTAGTAGTCGTAGTAGGAGACGAAGTACTCGACCCGGTTCTTCGGGAAGAACTCCCGCAGCTCGCTGGCGATCTGCGCCGCGAGGGTCTTGTTGGGTGCGAGCACGATCGTCGGTCGTTGGACCTCGGCGATGACCCCCGCCATCGTGAACGACTTGCCGGACCCGGTGATCCCCAGGAGCGTCTGATAGCGCTCCCGCGCCTCGATCCCCGCCGAGAGGTCGGCGATCGCCTTGGGTTGGTCGCCCGCGGGACTGAAATCGCTGACCAGCTCGAACTTCGGCATCCACCCATTGTGCACGGTGGGTGTGACAGCTCGTCCCCTCGGGCTCGCTCCCTGCGGGTCGGGATACCCGACCCCCGGGCGTTAGCTCGCCAGTCCGTCGGGCGCGGCTACTTCTTGTCGTGCGGCGCGGCCTCGTGCTCGTCCTTGATCCGGAGCAGGTCGGCCCAGAGGGCGTCGACCTGGCGCTCGAGGTGGGCGAGGTCACCCGAGTTGTCGATCTGGTGGGTCGACAGCTCACGGCGCTGCTCGTCGGTCGCCTGCGCGGCGATCCGGCGCTCGGCGTCGACCCGGGGCACGCCCCGACCCTCGAGCCGCTCGAGTCGGAGCGCGATCGGCGCCTCGACCACCACGACGACCGGGTAGCCCCGCGCCTGCGCCGCCTTCGACTCCGCCAGGAGCGGCACGTCGCACACGACGACCGCATCGGCCGGCGCCGCCGTCATGCGGGCGAGGAACTCCTCGTTGATCGCGGGGTGCGTGATCGCCTCGAGGTCCTTGCGTGACTGCTCGTCGGCGAAGGCGACCGCGCCGAGTGCGGGGCGGTCGAGCGTGCCGTCCGCGGCGAGGATCCCCTCGCCGAAGCGTTCGACGAGCTCGGCGAGAGCAGGCGTGCCGGGCTCGACGACCTCGCGGGCCACCGCGTCGGCGTCGACGATCACGGCGCCGCGCTGCGCGAGCAGGTCGGCGACGGTCGACTTCCCCGACCCCATCCCGCCCGTCAGGCCGACCAACAGCACGGCGGCAGCGTACGCGTGGGCCCGAGGGACCGGTGGAGCGTTCGTCCGGGCGATGCGCTACTCGGGCGCGCGGTCGTCGCCGGCGTCCGCCTCCGGGGCGGGCTCCGGCTCGGCCACCACGGCCTCGACCGCAGGCTCGGGTTCGGGTTCGGGCTCGGGCTCGGGCTCGGGCTCGGGCTCGGGCTCCGGCACTACCGGCTCGAGTGTGACCGGCTCGGCCCCAACGGCTTGGGCCGCGGGCTCGGGCTCCGTCACGAGCCCCGCCAGCGCGTCCGCCTCGAGCACCGGGTTGATGGGCTCGTCGGTGAGCTCGGCGGCGGCGAGCGCGCCTTCCGTGTCGCTGACCGCCTCGGCCGCCGGCTCCGCCCGGATCTCCGGGCCGATGTAGTTGCCGTCGGCGTCGTAGTTGTGCTCGCCGAACTGGTCCTGGTACTCGGCCGCGACGACGCCGCCCTCGGCGGCCTGCTTGATCGAGAGCGAGATGCGTCGACGGTCGAGGTCGATGTCGATGATCTTCACCCAGAGCTCTTCACCCGGGGTGACGACCTGCTCGGGTGCCTCGACGTGGTGCACGGCCATCTCGGAGATGTGGACGAGACCTTCGATGCCGTCGCCGACCTGCACGAACGCACCGAACGGCACGAGCTTGGTAACCCGCCCGTAGACCAGCTCGCCGACCTGGTGGCCGTCGGCGAACTCCTGCCACGGGTCCTGCTGCGTGGCCTTCAGCGAGAGCGAGATGCGCTCGCGGTCGAGGTCGACGTCGAGCACCTGCACGGTGACCTCGTCGCCGACCTGCACCACGGAGCTCGGGTGGTCGACGTGCTTCCACGAGAGCTCGGAGACGTGGACGAGTCCGTCCATGCCGCCGAGGTCGACGAACGCACCGAAGTTGACGACCGACGAGACGACGCCGGTCCGCACCTCGCCGGGCTTCAGGTTGGCGAGGAACTCGTCGCGCTGCTCGCGCTGGGTCTCCTCGAGGAACGCGCGGCGAGAGAGCACGACGTTGTTGCGGTTCTTGTCGAGCTCGATGATCTTGCACTCGAGCTTGCGACCGACGAACGGGTGCAGGTCGCGCACGCGGCGCAGGTCGACCAGCGACGCGGGGAGGAAGCCGCGCAGACCGATGTCGATGATCAGGCCGCCCTTGACCACCTCGATCACGGGGCCCTCGACGATGCCCTCCTTCTCCTTGATCTCCTCGATCGTGCCCCACGCGCGCTCGTACTGCGCCCGCTTCTTCGAGAGGATCAGGCGGCCGTCCTTGTCTTCCTTGGTGAGGACGAGGGCTTCGAGCTCTTCGTCGAGGGTGACGACCTCGTTGGGGTCGACGTCGTTGCGGATCGAGAGCTCGCGGGAGGGGATGACGCCTTCGGACTTGTAGCCGATGTCGAGCAGGACCTCGTCGTTGTCGATCTTGACGACCTTGCCGGTGACGATGTCACCGTCGTCGAACTCGACGATGGTCGCGTCGACGGCGTCGGAGAACGACTGCCCACCGAGGTCGTCGAAGACGACCGGTCCGTCGGGGTCGGCGCGACCGCCGGTCTCGCTGCTATCGCCGTTGTCACTCACGTCGGGGGCGGCTGCTTCGGGGGCGATGGTGTCGGCCTCGGGAGGCGGCGTGGCGCCGGCGTCCCCCGCTGCTGCGTGCTCCGGAACTTCTTGGTCGAGGACGGGGGCGCTCGCGCCACCCGTCGCGTCCTGCTGCGACAACTGCTTCTGGCTCCTCAATCGGCACAAGCTCGGATCCGCGCGGGAGAGGTGGCCCCTGCGCGAGCGAGTGGTCCCCAAGTCGGGAACGCCGGAACAGGCTAACCGTTCACCGTGCTCGACGCGCTACCGCGCCGTGCCAGGAGCAGCAGCTCGGGTGCGTCGAGGTCGGGAGGCGCGCTGCGATAGCGCCCCGGCGCGACCCCGTGCACTGCGATCTCGCGCAGACCGGCGCTCGCGGCGAGCAGCTCGATCTCGCGTGTGGTGAAGCACGTCGTCCAGAGGTCGAACTCGCGTTCCTCGCCGGCCTCGTCCCGCACGGTCGCGACCTCGTGCAGCACGCCGGTGGCGGGATCGAACGTCTCGCCGTCCTCGAGGTGGCGGATGGCGAAGGGTGCGTGGAACGCCGAGACCGCGATGCGCCCGTCGGGCTTCGCCGCTCGCACGATCTGACCGAACACCGAGATCTCGTCCCGACCACCGAGCAGCCCGAACCCGCCCTGGCAGAGGCAGATCACCGCGTCGAAGCGCGCCACGATGTCGAGCTCCCGCACGTCGAGCACCTCGAACGCGGCATCGAGCGATTCGGCGCGCGCGGCGTCGTGGGCGAGGCGGATGAAGTCGTCCGAGGCGTCGACGCCCAGCACGCCGATCCCGCGACGGGCCAGCGACAGCGCATGCCGGCCGGGCCCGCAGCCCACGTCGAGCACCCGCTGCCCCGGCACGAGCCCGAGCGCGTCGACGAGGAAGTCGACCTCCTGCTCGGTCCCCTTGGTGAACGCGTTCCGGAGGTACGCCGTCCCGAGGAACCGAGCGACCGGCCCGAACCAGTACTCGTCGGGAGCATCCGGCGGCGGTGGCGACATCCCCCCATCTTGGCTACTTGGCGCTGGCCCAGTTGGGGCCGAAGCCGATGTCGACGACGAGGGGGACGTTCAGCGTCGCGACCGACTCCATCCTCTCGCGCAGCACCGGCTCCACGCGCTCGCGCTCGTCGATGGGCACCTCGAAGACGAGCTCGTCGTGCACGGTGAGGAGCATGCGGGTGGCGAAGCCGCCCTCGTCGAGCGCGCGGTCGACATCGACCATCGCGAGCTTGAAGATGTCGGCAGCCGAGCCCTGGATCGGTGCGTTCTGCGCCATCCGCTCCCCCATCTGGCGGATGCGGAAGTTGTCGGACGAGAGCTCGGCGATCTGGCGACGGCGCCCGAAGATCGTCGCGGTGTACCCGCGCTGCTTCGCTTCCTCGACCGTGTCCTCCATGTAGGCCGCGACGTTCGGGAACGCGGCGAAGTAGTCGTCGAGGATCTCACGCGCCTCCTCCGTCGGGATGCCCATCCGCTGCCCGAGGCCGTACGCCTCCATCCCGTACGCGAGCCCGTAGTTCACGACCTTGGCGAAGCGGCGGTCCTCGGCGGTGACGTCGCCCTCCGCTCGATGGAACACCTTCGCGGCGGTGGCGGTGTGGATGTCGACGCCCCGCTCGAACGCGTCGACGAGACCGGGGTCCTCGGCGAGATGCGCGAGCACGCGCAGCTCGATCTGCGAGTAGTCGGCCGTGAGCAGGCCCCAGCCTTCTTCCGCGATGAACGCCCGCCGGAACTCGCGCCCGCCGGCCGTGCGCACCGGGACGTTCTGGAGGTTCGGTGCCTCGCTCGAGATCCGCCCGGTCGTCGTGTCGGTCTGCTTGAACGTCGCGTGCACCCGCCCGTCCTCGCGGATGAGCGGCGGGAGTGCGTCGGCATAGGTGCTGCGGAGCTTCTCGACCTCTCGATAGCTCAGCAGGTCGTCGACGATCGCGTGGTCTTCCCGCATCTTCTGGAGCGAGTCGGCATCGGTCGACGGACCGGTCTTCGTCTTCTTCACCGGCGTCAGGCCGAGCTTCTCGAAGAGCACGACGCGGAGCTGCGGCGTCGAGTTCACGTTGAACTCCTCGCCCGCGTGCTTCCAGATCGCCTTCACCAGCCGATCGCACTCGGCGTTCAGCTCGGTGCTGAGCTCGTCGAGGAACTTGCGGTCGACCGCGATCCCGAAGTGCTCCATCTTCGCGAGCACGCGCACGAGCGGGCGCTCGAACCGCTCGTAGAGGTCGGCGAGCTCGCGCGCGTCGAGTGCCTCGGCGAGCGCGTCGGCGAGTCGCAGCACGACTGCTGCCCGACGACCGGTCTCGTCGGTGCCTGCTCCCCCGTCGAGATCGAGCTGGCCCTCCTCGCGGTCGGGCGAGCTCACCTCGAGCGAGAGGAACCGCAGCGCGAGGTCTTCCAGGAGGTACTTCCCCTCGGCGGGATCGAGCAGGTACGCCATCACCGCCGTGTCCTGGTGGAGCGTGCGCACGTCGGCACCGAGCCCGTGCATGAGATCCTTGGCGCGGTGCGCGACGAGCGGTGGACCGCCCTCGGCCACGAGCACGCCGCCGGCCGCGAGCACGTCGGCGTCGGTGAGCAAGTCGCCGTCGAGGTAGGTGACCCGGCCCCCCTCGTCGGCGATCGCCAGGCCGACCAGTCCGCTGCGACCGGGCTCACCGTCCCATCGCGGCTCCATCGAGTACCGCCCGCCTGCCGTGACGAGCCCGCGCAGCCGCTGCGCCGCCGCGGCCGCGTCGCGCAGAACCTCGACCTCCGTCTCGAGCGTCTCGGCGTCGGGCGTTGCCGCGGTCTGCCCGACCGCTTCCATCATGCGGGAGAGCAGCGTGCGGAACGCGAGCTGATCGAAGAGCACGCGCACGCGTTCCTGGTCGAACGCGCCCTGTTTCAGGTCGGCCACGTCGACGCCGCAGTCGACGTCGCGCACGAGCACCGACATGTCGCGGTTCAGCCGCACACGGTCGGCCATCTCGGTGAGGTTCTCGCGCTGCTTCGGCGGCAGCTCGTCGACGTGGGCGAGGATGCCTTCGACGTCGCCGTAGGTCGTGATGAGCTTCGCCGCAGTCTTCTCACCGATGCCCGGGACGCCGGGGAGGTTGTCGCTGTTGTCGCCCCGCAACGCCGCGTACTGCGGGTACTGCGCGGGCGTGACACCACCAGTGCGCTCGATGATCCCCGCCTCGTCGTAGAGGGCGTAGTCGGAGACGCCGCGCTTGTTGTAGAGGACCTTCAGATGCGGGTCTTCGACGAGCTGAAACGCGTCACGGTCACCGGTGACGACGACGACGTCGGTCCCTTTCGCCGCGGCACGCGTCGCGAGCGTCGCGATGACGTCGTCGGCCTCCACGCCCTCGACCTCGAGCACCGGGATCTCCAGCGCGTCGAGGACCTCCCGGATCAGCGGCATCTGCGAGCTGAAGACGTCGGGCGTGGCCTTGCGGCCCGCCTTGTACTCGGCATCCATGTCGTCGCGGAACGTCCGCCCGCGGGCATCGAACGCCACGGCGAGGTAGTCGGGCTGCTCGTCGGCCAGCACCTTCGTGAGCATCGACGTGAACCCGAAGACCGCGTTCGTGATCGTGCCCTCCGGCGTCGCCAGGTCGGCCGGCAACGCGTAGAACGCCCGGTAGGCCAGCGAGTGACCGTCGAGCAGCAACAGCTTGGGCACGTCGCCGATCGTACGCCCGACCTACGACGGCATCTGGCGTGCACTCGCCGGCTACCGACCTGCACCGCGGCTCGCCCGGTCGAAGTCGCCCGCACCGCGGCACCCCCGGGGTCGACCGGAGGCGACGCGGCACGGACCGTCGGTGGTCCCGCGGGCCGTATTCAGTTGTCAAAGGTCGGTTGGGGAAGTCGGACTCTCGATGCTCGCCTGGGGCGGATCGCACGATGGAGGTGGTCAGGGTGCGGGGCCGGCGCGGGCTTCGATCAGGTCGTCCTGGTGGACGATCCTGAGTCCTTCGATCTGGTTCGGGTCTCCCACGAGGCGCCACAGCCCGTGCGGGTTGAGCATGCGGTGGTGGTACGGGCAGACCCGGGCGAGGTTGTCGAGCGCATCGCAGCCGCCTTCACAGCACGCAACCAGGTGATGGATGTGGAGTCCGGAGGTGTTGGTGCAGCCCGGGACCCGGCAGTGCAGGTCGCGCTGGATGACGAGCTGCTCGAGGGCGCGTGGGAGCGCGCTGCGCGCGTTGCCTGACGAGATCTGCTGGCCGTGCTCGTCGTCGACGCGGTCCTTCACGCGTGCGTTCGGCTGCACGATGTCGACAGTCTCGGTGGCGAGCTGCATGCCTTCGCAGTCGGCGGTGCCGTCGTCGCGGCGGTGGATGACGATCAGCTCCTTGTACTTCCCGGTCAGCTCGGCATCCGCGTAGGTGCGACAGAGGTCGACGAGCGCGTCGGCCTTGCGGTGCTCGAGCGTGTCCCACGCTTCGCCCTTGGAGGGGCGCATCTTCTCGGCACGATGGTCGAGGACCTTCTCGACCAGGATCCCGTCGAGATCCGCGAGCCGAAAGCGTCCACCGGTCATCCCGACGTCGGCCTCACGCCACGTTCGCAGCGACCGCGCCGCCCGCCGGGCGCGCGCATCAGCCAGTGTGACCTTCTGCTTGTGCCGCGCGAGCAGCTGCAGGTCGCCCGGAGAAGTGTTCGGCCCTCGCGCCGCCCACTCCTTGTCGGTCTCCGGAGTCGCGAGCTCGGTCAGCGGTGCGAGCTGCTCCGCGCTGAGTGCGCCGTCAGCCATCTGCTGCGCGACCGCGGGCAGCGACTCCAACGAGCGCGCCATCTCCCGATTCGTCTTCGTCGTCCGCGGCGACACCGAGACGTCCGGCATCGACGACAGCGCATCACGCTCGTCCAGCACCTTGATGACTGCGAGCTCCTCGAGGTGGAGGCGCCGCTGCTTCGCGATCAGCTCGCTGCGCCGCGTCTTGAGCCAAGCGGTCTCGTGACACCGCAGCTCGTCGAGCTGCTCCCGATACGAACGCCCTCGATCCGACTGGTGCATCACCACACCTCCTCCACTGCTCGGCGGCGCCGGGCCCACCGACAGGTGAAGCCCGACTGCGATCACTTGGGGGAAGTTCCACAACTATACGAACACATGTTCGCCCAGTCAAGCCGGAACGCAACATCGCTCGAGAGATCTCACGGCCTTCGAAGCGGAGCGCGTCATCGACCGCGGGAACATCAACAGCGTCCGTGGGGCCCCCGGAAGCCCGGGCCGGTCACGAGCAAGCGTTTACGGAGCCAGGTCCCCATCGACGACGCGCTGCGCGATCTCGCCGACCTTGACCCGCTCGCTCATCGCGCGCGTCTGGATGAAGCGCCACGCGGCCTGCTCGTCGAAGCCGTGCTCGTCCATCAGCCGCCCCTTGGCGCGGTCGATGATCTTGCGCGACTCGAGACGGGCCTCGAGGTCCTCGACGTGGCGCTCGAGCGACGACAGCTCCCCGTGGCGGGCGAGCGCGACCTCGATGGCGGGCATGAGATCGCTCTTCTGGAACGGCTTGACCAGGTACGCGAGCGCACCGGCGTCACGCGCCTGCTCGACGAGGTCGCGCTGGGAGAACGCCGTGAGGATCAGCACCGCGGCGAGCCGCTCGCTCGAGATCTGACGCGCCACTGACAGGCCGTCGAGGCCGGGCATCTTGACGTCGAGGATCACGAGGTCGGGCACCAGCTCGCGGACGAGGTCGATCGCCTCGTCGCCCCGGCCCGTCTCGCCGACGACCGCGTACCCCTCTTCTTCGAGGAGCTCGCGGAGGTCGAGCCGGATGATCGCCTCGTCCTCGGCGATGACGACGCGGGGCGCGGTCTGCGTGGAGTCAGTCACGGGAAGGCTGCCGGGCTCAGTGCGCCGACAGCTCGGCCGACATGCGGTCGAGGAGCGCGTCCTGCTCGCGCTCGAGCTGGGCGATGGACAGCACGAGGGCGTCTCGGTGCCGGGCGAGCGCGTCGGCGTGGCGCCGGGCGTCGCGAGCCTCGGCATCGGTGAGGGGAGTCTCGGCGACGAGCGCGCGGAGTCGAGCCTCTTCGGCCTCGTCCTCGAGGAACACCAGCTGCTCCTCCGTCACCGATCGCTCGGCTCGGAGGCGCTTCAGGCGGTCGCTCACGTCGACGAGACGCCGTTGCAGGATCGAACGCGCCATGGGGCGGAGATTCTAAGGGCGAACGCCCGCCGCGTCAGGGTCCAATCGTGCGTCGTTCGGGCCCGAGCACACGCCCGGTCCCCCCCCCCCCCCCCGGTCCCCCGCGGCGAGGTGAGCGCGACCATGGGGACATGTCGGCACCCAGCCACCCGATCTTCAGTCCGGAGCACGACGAGCTGCGGATGGCGGTCCGGAGGTGGGTCGAGACCGAGCTGGCGCCTCATGTCGACGAGTGGGAGGACGCCGGCCGCTTCCCCGACGACGTGTTCAGGCGCGCCGGCGAGCTCGGGTTCCTCGGGCTCCATCATCCACAGGAGTACGGAGGGAGCGGCGGCGACCTCGCGGCCGAGATCGTGTTCGTCGAAGAGCTCGCCAAGGCCGGCTGCGGCGCGATCGCGATGGCCGTGTCGGTGCAGACCGACATGGCGACGCCTGCGCTGGCCGAGTTCGGCACCGACGACCAGAAGGAGCGTTACCTGCGGCCGGCGATCGCGGGCACGAAGATCGCGGCGATCGCGATCACCGAGCCCGACGCCGGGTCCGACGTCGCCGGCATCTCGACGCGCGCGACGCGCGACGGTGATTCGTGGCGCATCGACGGCCGCAAGATGTTCATCACCAACGGGGCGCGTGCCGACTTCCTCACCACAGTCGTGAAGACCGATCCGTCCGCGGGCCATGCAGGTATCTCGCTCTTCCTCGTCGACACCGCGCTCCCGGGCGTCACGGTGTCGCGCACGCTGCGCAAGCTCGGCATGTGGTCGAGCGACACCGCGGAGATCGCGCTCGACGACGTCGTCGTGCCGAATGACGACCTCATCGGGCTCGAGCCGGGTCGCGGGTTCGCCCAGCTCATGTGGCAGCTCCAGTACGAGCGGATCTCCGGTGCCGCGGCGTGCCTGGGCTACGCCGACAAGGTCCTCGCCGCCACGATTGAGTACGCCCGGACGCGCACCGCGTTCGGCCGGCCGATCGCCGGCCATCAGGTCGTCGCGCACCAGCTCGCCGACGCAGCGACCGAGCTCACGGCAGCGCGCGCCCTCGTGTACGACACGGTCTGGAAGCTGTCCGAGGGCGAGTACCCCGTCGCGGAGATCTCCATGGCGAAGAAGTACTCGGCGCAGGTGTTCAACCGGTTGGTCGACACGTGCGTGCAGGTGCACGGTGGTGCCGGCTACATGCACGAGTCACTGGTGAGCCGCGCGTTCCGCGACGCGCGGCTCCAGCGCATCGGCGCCGGCACGGACGAGATCATGAACGAGGTGATCGCGAAGCACCTCGGGATCTCGCCGTGAACTCCCGATCACCGTTGTGGGAGAAGCGTGAGCGGCGATCCGCACGACGTGCGCAGGACTCCTCGCCGCGGTGATCGAAGCCGTCGCGGAGCCGCAACGCTTCGAGTTCGTCAGGCGAGGGTCTGTGCATCCCAAGGGACGATCCAGCAGCGGGTCGCCAGTTCGTCCGCGACTCTCCGCAGGTGCGGGTGCTCCATCGTGGCGCGTCGCCGCAGGACGGGATCGCGCGTGCCGCTCGCCGCGAGGCTTGCATTGACGACCCACCCGAAGGGCTCTACTCCCGCGCGTCGTAAGTCTGCTTGGAGTTCCGTCGTCTCGTGGACCGGTGTGGTTTCGGCCAGGGTGACGAGGAGCACGCGGGTGAACGTCGAGTCGCGAAGTCGCATGAGCGGTGTTGTGACTCGTCCGGAGACGGTGTCGCTGGTCCTCATGACATCGCGGTGGTAGGCGCCGGTGCGGTCGAGGAGCAGGAGTGTGTGACCGGTGGGCGCGGTGTCAACGACCACGTATTGGTCGCGGCCACGGCGGAGGAGGTTTGTGAACGCTTGGAAGACTGCGAGTTCTTCCGTGCATGGCGAGCGCAAGTCCTCTTCGAGCAGAGCGCGCTGTTCAGGGTCGAGGCCGGTTGCGGATTGCAGCTTCTCGTCGACGTAGTGCTGCACTTCGGCAGCGGGGTCGATCCGGCTGATCGTGAGTCCCGGTATTGGCTCCGCGACGAGATCGGCTGGTCGCCCCGCAGGGTCCGTCGTTGAAAGGTGTGTCGGCAGACCGTGCCGTGCCAGTTGCCGCGCGACCCCAACGGCGATCGTCGTCTTGCCGACACCACCTTTGCCCATCACCATGATCACGCCCGGCCCCGCTCGCACGAGGTCAGCGACCAGCGCACTGAAGTCGGCGATGTGCGGCTGCTCTGCGAACCATTCGATGTTCTCGTCAGGGTCGGTCGAGCCTTGAGAGAGTGCTCGCAGTGCGTCGATCCCGGTGAGATCTCGCGCGATGAGTGGAACCGTCGTCATGGGCAACCGCGCGAGCGGTTCCGGCATGGCATCGAGGGCTACGCGTTGGCGATGAGCGAACTCTTCTGCGACGGCGTCGCCACTGAGAGGATCGGCGAGTAGGCCATTGACGACGTGCCGCTGGCTCACGATCCCCAGGTCCGCAAGTTCGACGCTTGTGCGCGCGGCTTCGCGCAGCGCCGCGGCGTCAGGTCTGCTCACCAGGACGATCGTTGTTCGCGTAGCGTCGCCGAGCGCCTGGACGCTTGCTTCGTACAGCGCCCGCTTCGCTTCGAGCGCGGCGAGTGGACCCAAGCAGCTCGCGCCCTGCGGGGTCGTCTCGATGTACTCGCTCCACGCGGCGGGCAGGCTCAGAAGACGCAGCGTGTGTCCGGTCGGTGCCGTGTCGAACACGACGTGATCAAACTCGACCGTCGCCTTCGGATCGGCGAGCAGCGCGCTGAATTCGTCGAACGCAGCGACCTCGACAGTGCATTGCCCCGAGATCTGTTCCTCGACGCCGCGTAGCTCCGCTTCCGGCACGACGCCTCGCAGTGGCGCGAGAACCTTCTGGCGGTAGGCCTCTGCGGCGGCGTCCGGGTCGATATTCATCGCGAACAACCCAACGACACCGGCGACCGGCGTCGGACGGTCGTGCACCGCTGTGCCGAACACATCCTCCAGGTTCGAGGCCGGGTCGGTGCTCACGACGAGCACCCGCGTGCCGCTGCCCGCAAGCGCGATCGCGACCGTCGTCGCGATCGTCGTCTTGCCAACGCCGCCCTTACCGGTGAAGAGCAGGAAGCGGGTGCGCCAGCGCGTCCACTGGGACGCGGGGCCGTCGATCATCACCGCACGGTACCGAGGCCGCACTTCGGTCCGCGACCGATCAGCGTCAGCCGGACCTGGGACGGCGGAGCGACTGCTTCAAATGGCCCCGTCGGATCCTCCAGGACCAGGGACGGTCGGGCCTGAGGAGCGCGTCCTCAACGTGCTCCCACCCGGGCCCCCGAGGTGCCGAACCACAGGCATCACCCCGCCACCGGGGCGGCGTCGGGGATGGGCACATGACTGATCGGGCGCACCACCTCTTCTTCTGCTCGCTCGCGCTCGTGGGCGTGCTGGCCATCGGGGGCCTCGCCGCGCCCGTCGCCGGTGCCGATCCGCTCGCCGACGCCCGCCGGGACCTCGCCGAGGCGCAGGTCGCGGCCGACCGCGCGGCCCGGCGCTACACCGATGCGCTCAGCGAGCAGGCGCGCCGGGAAGCCGACATCGCTCGCCTCGAGGCCGAGATCCCCCGCCTCCAGGCGCGTGCCGACGAGCTGCGGGTGCTCGTCGAGGACCGCGCGGTCCAGCTCTACCGCCAGGGCTCGTCGATGCCGATCTCCCGCATGGTCGATGCGCGGAGCGTGGTCGAGGCGGCACGCGCCATCAACCTGACGGCATCATCCGCGCGGCACGACCGCGACCTCGCCGCCGAGCTCACCCGCACCGCCGAAGCGCTCGTCCGCGACCAGGACGAGCTGCGGACGCGGAAGGCCGGACAGGACGCGCTGGTCGCGCAGCTCACGGACGAGCGAGCCGCGCTCGACGCCGCCCTGCTCGCCGCCGACGCAGCCGTCCACAACATCGAAGCGGTCGGGTTCTCGCAGGCCGCACTCGGCGACGGCGCCGCCGCCGGGCGCGGCGCGACCGGCGCGGCAGTGTGCCCGGTCGCCGGCGCGACCGCGTTCGTGAACGACTGGGGCGCGCCCCGGTCCGGAGGGCGCACCCATCAGGGCGATGACATGTTCGCGGCGATGGGCACGCCCGTCGTCGCCGTCGTCGACGGCGTCATCCGCCACGACCTCGACGATCTCGGTGGGGTCGGCGTCTGGCTCGAGGGCGCCGACGGCGTCGGCTACTACTACGCGCACCTGAGCGCATGGGAAGGGGACGCGCGTGCGGTCACGCGCGGCGAAGTCGTCGGCTACGTCGGCGACTCCGGGAACGCGCGGGGCGCCTCACCCCACCTGCACTTCGGGATGCGCGCGCCGAACGGCGAGATGGTGAACCCGTTCCCCACCGTCCGCGCGCTCTGCGGCGCCTGACGTGCCCGCGGTCTCGCACGAGCCCACAGGTACGCTGGGATCAGGCCCGGATGGCGCAATCGGCTGACGCGGCGGACTCAAAATCCGCTGCCCGCAAGGGCGTGCGGGTTCGAATCCCGCTCCGGGCACCTGCTGATCCTCCACGAGAGGCGTTCTGCGCGAACGCCGAACGTAGAATGACAACCTTGTCGTACGAATCGTTGCTCGCGCTCGACTGGGTCCCCTGGATCGTCGCGCTGTGCGTGCTCTCCGTGGTGCTGCTGCTGCTCATCGTGATCGCGCCATGGAAGAGGGTGCGGGCCGACTCCGGCATCGACGACGAGGTCGAGGCGCGGCTGCTGCTCGGCGAGGACCCCGACGTGATCGACCGCGACATCGCGGCCCGTGAGGCCGCCCGGCGCGAGCGCGTCGCCGACTTCCGCCCCCGCGACGAGGTGTAGCCGGGGAGGAGAGATGCTCCGCGCCGATGCTCAGGGAGCGTCGGCGATCGCGAAGAGCAAGCGGGCCTGGCAGGCCGTCTCGCCGTCGACCGTCGCCGTCGCCTGACCCCAACCGCCGCGGGCGGAGAGCCGCTCGAGCTCGACGTGGAGGGTGAGCTCGTCCCCAGGGACGACGAGGCGGCGCCAGCGGACCTTCTCGACCCCGCCGAACAGTGGCAGCTTCCCGGAATAGCGGTCATCGGCGAGCACCGCGATCGCCCCGGCCTGGGCGAGCGCCTCGAGCTGGATCACACCCGGAAAGACCGGATTGCCCGGAAAGTGACCGGCGAGGAACACCTCCTCACCGGTCACCCGGTACCGGGCGGTCACCGACGCGGCCGGCTCGAACGCGTCGACGGCGTCGATGAAGCGAAAGGGAGGGCGGTGAGGCAGGAGACCGACGAGGGCATCGGAGTTGGTCAGCGTCATGACGCCGGGACGTTACCGCCACGTCTCACGTCTGCAACACAGGCCACGCAAAGTTACCTCCGGGTACCTGTAACCCGGGTCGGAGGCCATCGGTCTGACGTTCAAGCGGAGCTTCCAGAGGGGTCCTACGCGTGCCGATCGCAGTCATCTTCCCGGGGCAGGGAACGCAGCAGCCCGGCATGGGCGCGCCCTGGCGCGAGCACGCGGCGTGGGAGATCGTCGAACGGGCCGAGGCGGCGTTCGGCGAGCCGCTGGCTCCCCTGCTCCTCGACGCACCCGCCGAGACCCTCGCTCGCACGCGCGAAGCGCAGCTCGCGGTGCTCCTCACCTCGCTCGTGGCGTGGGAGGCGGTCCGCGACCGCGTGCCCGAGCCCGTCGCGTTCGCCGGTCACTCGCTCGGTCAGGTCACCGCGCTCATCGCGTCGGGGGTACTGCCCCTCGACGACGGCGTCCGCTTCGCGGCCCGGCGCGCCGAGCTCACCCAGCGCGCCGCCGATGACCACCCCGGCAAGATGGCCGCGCTCCTCGGCGCCACGATCGAGCAGGCAGAGGACGCGTGCACCGCGGCACCGGACGGCTGCTGGCTCGCGAACGACAACGCGCCGGGCCAGATCGTGATCGCGGGCACGCCCGCGGGCGTCGACGCGGCGTCGGCACGGGCGAGGGAGCTGGGCGTGAAGCGCGTGACACCGCTCAACGTCGGCGGTGCGTTCCACACGCCGCTGATGCGTGACGCGGCCGACGCGCTCCCCGCGGAGCTGTCAGCAGTGCCCTTCAGCGCGCCGAATGCGCCGGTCGTGTCGAACCACGACGCGCAGGCGTATCTCGACGGCGACGGCTGGCGAGACCGACTCCCCGAGCACGTGACCGTCCCCGTCCGCTGGCGTGAGTCCATGGGCACGATGGTCGATCTCGGCGCTGCATCCTTCCTCGAGGTCGGTCACGGCTCGATGCTCGCCGGCCTCGCCAAGCGCACCACCCCGGACGCACCCGTCCGCGGCATCGCCACCCCCGACGACATCGACGTTCTGGAGCTCACCTGATGGAAGCGCTCACCGAACACGGTGAAGGCCTGCTCGTCCCCGAGCGGATGATCGTCGCGCCGGCGGTCGGCACGTTCCGTGCCGTCGCGTTGGACGAGACCGGCCCCGTCACCGCGGGCCAGACTGTGGGCATGGTGGACGGTCCCGGCACCTCGACCCCGGTCGCCAGCCCGTTCACCGGGAACCTCGTCGGGATGCTCGTGCACCCGGGTGAGCGGCTCCGCGAGGGTCAGCCGGTCGCCTGGCTCCGGGTGCACTGACGCGCGATGCACGCGTCGATCGCCGGCTGGGGCACCGCAGTCCCGGAGCGCCGGCTCACCAACGCCGACCTCGAGCACCAGGTCGACACCACCGACGAGTGGATCGTCGAACGCACGGGGATCCGTGAGCGCCGCGTCGCGGGCCCCGACGACACAACGGCAAGCCTCGCGATCGAGGCCGGCACCGCGGCCATCAAGCAGGCGGGCATCACTCCCGAGGACGTCGACCTCCTCATCGTCGCGACCGCGACGCCCGAGCAGCCGATCCCCCACACCGGGGCGTTCGTCGGCGACGGGCTCGGGCTGCGGTGCGGCTCCTTCGACCTCGGGGCCGGCTGCGCGGGCTTCGTCTACGAGCTGGTGACCGGATCGGCGCTGCTCACCGCCGGCAACCTCGACCACGTCCTCATCATCGGCGCCGAGACCCTGAGCCGGGTGATCGACCCCACCGACCGGTCGACCTGCATCCTGTTCGGCGACGCGGCCGCGGCGCTCGTGCTCGAGGCGTCGCCCGACGACTCCCGCGGGCTGCTCGCCTGGGACCTCGGGTGCGACGGCTCGGCCGCGGGCCTGCTCGGAATCCCCGCGGGCGGGAGCCGCATGCCGGCGTCGCCCGAGACCATCGCCGGTGGGCTCCAGTTCCTGAAGATGCAGGGCCAGGAGGTGTTCCGCCGCGCGGTGCGCGCCGTCGTCGACTCCGCGAAGGCGACCCTCGAGCGCGCCGACGTGGCCCCGTCCGCCGTCGACTGGTTCATCCCGCACCAGGCCAACATCCGGATCATCGAAGCCGCGGCGAATCGCCTGAAGATCCCGATGGACCGCACGGTCGTCAACCTCGAGCGCTACGGCAACACGTCCGCGGCCTCGATCCCCCTCGCGATGGCGGAAGCGGTCGACGACGGGCGCATCCAGGACGGCGACCTCCTCCTGTTGAGCGGCTTCGGTGCCGGCATGACCTGGGGCAGCGCGGTGCTGCGCTGGGGTCGCAGCTCGTGACGCGCGCCGCGCTCGTCACCGGCGCCTCGCGCGGGATCGGCCGCGCCATCGCCGTGGAGCTGGGCCGGTCGGGTCACCGCGTCGCGTGCTGCTACTCGTCCGACGCCGCGGGCGCCGACGAGACCTGTAGCGGGGTGCTCGAAGCGGGCGGCGAGGGCCACGCCGTGGGCGTCGACGTCGGCGACGCCCAGTCGGTCGACGCCGCGTTCACGGAGGTCGAGGAGAAGCTCGGGCCCGTCGAGGTCCTCGTGAACAATGCCGGCGTCACGGCCGACGGGCTCCTGGCGCGCATGAAGGACGAGCAGTGGGAGCAGGTGCTCCGGACGAACCTGACGGGCGCCTTCCACACGATCCGCCGCGCGACCCCGAAGATGATGCGCGGCCGATGGGGTCGGATCGTCAACATCTCGTCGGTCAGCGGCCATACGGGCGCACCCGGTCAGGTCAACTACTCCGCGGCCAAGGCCGGTCTGGTCGGCCTCAGCCGGGCCGTGGCCCGAGAATTGGCCCCGCGCGGCATCACCTGTAACGTCGTCGCACCCGGACCTATCGTGACTGCGATGACCGAGGACATGCCCGCCGAGTGGCACGCTGTCATGGAGGCAACGGTGCCACTCGGGAGACTGGGCACACCGGAGGAGGTCGGCGCACTCGTCGGCTTCCTCGCCTCCGAGGCCGCGGGGTACGTCACCGGCGCACTCGTGCCGGTCGACGGCGGGCTCGGGATGGGGCACTGACTCCGTTTCACGGACGGACGATCGACACACACTCGAAGGAGATGCATCGATGGAGCGCGACGAGGCACTTGGGGCCCTGCGTGAAGTGGCCGTGGAGGTCCTGAGCGTCGAGCCTGACGCCGTCACGGAAGAGGCACGGTTCAAGGAAGACCTCGATGCCGACAGCCTCGACCTGGTCGAGCTCGTCATGGGGCTCGAGGAGCGGTTCGACATCTCCGTGCCGGAGGAGGACCTCGAAGGCGTCGCGACCGTCGGCCAGGCCGTCGATCTCGTTCTCGGCAAGGTCGACGCGAAGTAATGCCCGAAGCAGCAGGCGCACTCACCGACCATCGCGGGAGGCCGCGGGTCGCGGTCACCGGGATGGGCGTGAAGGCGCCGGCCGGCTCCGACCTCGACACGTTCTGGGGCCGCATCCGCGGTGCACAGCCGACCGCGGGGCCGATCCAAGCGTTCGACACGACGGACCAGCCCGTCAAGTTCGCGTGCGAGGTCCGCGACTTCGACCCGACGCCGTACTTCAACCCGAAGGAGCAGCGCCGCCAGGACCGTGTGACCCAGCTCGGGTTCGCGGCCGCGGCCGACGCGTTGTCCGACGCCGGCGAGCTCGGCGCGACCGATCCGGAGCGCTGCGCGGTCATCGCGGCCAGCGGAGTCGGCGGGCTGCACACGCTCGAGGAGAACTGCGAGACCTACTTCGAGAAGGGCCCGTCGCGCGTCAGCCCGTTCTTCGTCCCGATGATGATGCCCAACGCGACCGCCGGGCTGATCTCGATCCGCTTCGGGTGGACCGGCCCCGCGCTGTGCATCGCCACCGCGTGCGCCGCGGGCGCGAACGCGATCGGTGAGGGCGCGCGGCTCATCCGCGACGGGTCGTCGGACGTCGTGATCGCCGGGGGCACCGAGTTCCCGATCACGCGGATCACCGTCGCCGCGTTCGCCCGCATGACGGCGCTGAGCTCGCGCAACGACGATCCCCAGCACGCGTCGCGCCCGTTCGACGCCGACCGTGACGGCTTCGTGATCGCCGAGGGATCGGGCTTCTTCGTGCTCGAGTCGCTCGAGCGCGCCCGTACGCGTGGCGCGCGCATCTACGGGGAGGTCGCGGGCTACGGCCGCAACGCCGACGCGTACCACATCACCGCTCCGTCGCCCGGCGGCACCGGTGCCGCGCGCTGCATGGAGCAGGCGCTCGACGATGCCGGTCTCTCCCCCGCCGACGTCGGACACATCAACGCGCACGGCACGTCGACGGAGCTCAACGACCTCGCCGAGTCGCAGGCGATCAACAAGGTGTGGGGCGACTCGTCGCCCCCCGTCACGTCGTCGAAGGGCGTGCTCGGTCACATGATCGCGGGCGCGGGGGCCGCGGAGGCCGTGGTCTCGATGCTGTCGATCCGTGACGGCATCGTCCCGCCCACGGCGAACTTCGAGAGGCCCGGCGACGACATCAACCTCGACATCGTGACGGGTGCACCCCGAGAGATCGGTGCGAAGCCCGTGATCTCGAACTCGTTCGGGTTCGGTGGCCACAACGCTTCGCTGGTGCTGACGCCGACGGCGTGACGAGATTCCCCGCGTCCGTCCCCCTGGGCGAGCGCCGGAGCGACGCCGCCACCGCCCACCTCACCGAGATCGACGGTCGCCCGGTCGCGGAGTTCACCCTGCGCGGGGGCAAGCACGTCGGCGCGATCGGTCCGCCCGAAGGCCTGGCGATCGAGCGGGTGGCGAAGGTCGCCGTCGAGACCGGCGTGCCCATCGTGGGCACGATCGCCTCCTCCGGTGCCGACGTCACCGAGGGCGTCGCGTCGCTGCATGCCTGGGGACTCGTTGCCCGGGCCCTCGGCAACGCGTCCGGTGTCGTCCCCATCGTGCTCACGGTCGTCGGCCCCTGCGTCTCGGGCCCTGCGCTGCTGCTGGGCATCGCCGACGTCGTCGTGATGACCGAGGAGGCCTACGCGTACGTCAGCGGCCCCGACACGGTGCGTGCGTTCACGGGGATGGACGTCGACCACCGGGGTCTCGGCGCCGCGACGATGCACGGCAGCCGGAGCGGGGTGGCGAGCTTCGTCGTCGCCGACGAGGCCGCGGGGCGCGAGATCGTGGCCGCGGTCCTCGACTACCTCCCGGCGAACCACCTGGACGACCCGCCGCGCTGGCGGTCGGACGATCCGGTCGACCGCGACTGCGCCCGGGCGGCAGCGATCGTGCCGACGCGTCCGAACGCGTCGTACGACGTGCGCGTCGTGATCGAAGATGTGCTCGACCGGAGCACCTTCCTCGAGCTGCGCGCCGGCCACGCGGGCAACATGGTGACCGGGCTGGGTCGACTCGATGGTCGAACGGTCGCGATCGTCGCCAACCAGCCGCAGCACCGCGCCGGGACGATCGACATCGAGGCCTCCGAGAAGGCGGCGCGGTTCGTGCAGTGGTGCGACTGCTTCAACATCCCCCTCGTCACGTTCGTCGACACCCCCGGCTTCGAGCCCGGGAAGGATCTCGAGTGGCGCGGGATGATCCGCCACGGCGCCGAGCTGGTCTACGCGTACGCCGGCGCCACCGTCCCGAGGCTCTGCGTCGTCCTGCGCAAGGCGTACGGCGGTGCATTCATCGTCATGGACTCCAAGGGCATGGGAAACGACTGGTGCGGCGCGTGGCCGACGGCGGAGATCGCGGTGATGGGGGCCCCCGGGGCGGTGGCGATCCTGCACGGCCGGAGGCTCCGCGACCTCGACGACCCCGGCGAGCGCCTCCGGGTGCAGGCCGACATGGAGCACGAGTACGAGGACCGCTTCGCGAATCCGTACGTCGCGGCAGAGCGGGGCTACATCGACGACGTGCTCGCCGCCGCCGACACTCGCCGCGTCCTGGCCGCCGCCCTCGCCCACCTGTCGACGAAGCGCGAGCGGCTCCCACCCCGCCGCCACGGCAACACACCGCTATAGGTTGTCTTGGCGTCAGAAACCCGCGCCCAGCGCAGGTGTCTGACGCCAAGGCTTCGATCTTCGAGGGAGGCCCGGCTCAATGTTGCTCGACGGGAAGCGGATCCTCGTCTCCGGCGTGCTCAACGACGCGTCGATGGCGTTCTCGGCCGCGCGCCTGGCCCAGGAGGAGGGCGCCGAGGTCGTGCTCTCGTCGTTCGGGCGAGTGATGCGCCTGACCGAGCGGACCGCGAAGCGGCTCCCGAACGAGGTGCAGATCGTCGAGCTCGACGCGTCGAACGCCGACGACGTCGCCGCGCTCGCGGAGCGCGTCGGCGGGAAGCTCGACGGAGTGCTCCACGCCATCGCGTTCGCGCCCGAGTCGTGCCTCGGCGGCGGCTTCCTCGACGCTCCGTGGGAGGACGTCGCGGTCGCGCTCCAGGTCTCGGCGTACTCGTTGAAGTCGCTCGCGGTGGGCGCGCTCCCGCTGATGTCGCCCGGCGGTTCGATCGTCGGGCTCGACTTCGACAACACCGTCGCGTGGCCCGTCTACGACTGGATGGGCGTCGCGAAGTCGGCGTTCGAGTCGGTGTCGCGCTACCTCGCGAAGGAGCTCGGCCCGCAGGGCATCCGGGTGAACCTGGTTGCGGCGGGGCCGATCCGCACGATGGCAGCCAAGAGCATCCCGGGCTTCGAGGCCTTCGAGGAGGTCTGGGCCCAGCGCGCGCCGCTTGGCTGGGACATCCGGGACCCCGAGCCGGTCGCGAAGGCGTGCGTCGCGCTGCTCTCCGACTACTTCCCCGCGACCACCGGCGAGATGCTCCACGTCGACGGCGGCTTCCACGCCGTCGGCGCGTAGGAAGCGCGTCCGTCACCCCTGGAGCGCGGCGCTGACCTTCGGGACCGTGTCCTTCGGGCTCACCTTGTAGAACGCAGCGGCGATCTTTCCCTGCTCGTCGATCACGAATGCCGAGCGGACGACGCCCAGGTACTTCTTGCCGTACATCGACTTCTCGCCCCAGACGCCCCACTTGTCGGCGACCTGATGCTCGGTGTCGGCGAGGAGCGGGAAGCCCAGGCCGTACTTCGTGTCGAACTTCTGCTGCTTCTCCGGTGTGTCGGGGCTGATCCCCAGCACGACCGCTTTGAGCTTCTTGAGCGCGGGCATCGCGTCGCGCAGAGAGCACGACTGGGTCGTGCATCCCGGCGTGTCGGCCTTCGGGTAGAAGTACACGACGACGCGCTTGCCCTTGTAGTCGCTGAGCTTGACCTTGTGGCCCTTCTGATCGCTCAACGTGAACGCGGGCGCCTTCGCCCCGACCTTCAACTCCGCCACCGTTGCCCCCCAACTCCCGAGACCCGCCTCGCCTGAGCCGGGTCCGGTGCCCGATCCCGTTCAGGGTGGGTCACCGTTCTCCCCGTAGCATGCCGCACGTGCGGCGCCGAGTGCTCGTCAGCATCGACGTCGCGCCTGCCTCCGTCACCGAGCTCGTACGCAGCACACTCGACCTCGTCGTCGCTCCCAACGGCGAGCTCGACGGTCCCTTGCAGCACAGCACCGACAGCACCGCGCGCCTCCACGCATCGATCAGCCCGGTCGACGGCGGGTCCACGCAGATCACCCTGGACGCGACCTCCGATCTGCGCGTCCCGTACTTCGGGTGGGTCGTCCGGCTCATCACGTGGCTCGCGGCCGGCGCGGCGCTGCACCATGCGACTCGGGCGCTCGAGGCTGCTGCGGCGGGCGACGCCCCGCCGCCGCCGCCCCGACGGGTGCCGTTCCTCCCGCCCACCTCCTTCACCGCAGAGCACGCGAGCCGCCTCGCCGCCGTCGCCCTGGTCGGGGCCATCGCCAACTTCAGCGGCGCGCTCTTGACCCAGAACGGCGATGCCGTCACCGACTCGTTCGGACAGACGGACGAGGCGCTCGGCTTCGCCCTCGCCCTGTCACGCATCGGAGTCCTGTTCGCATTGGCGGCGAGTGTCCTCGCCGACCGGGTGGGACGCCGTCGGCTCATCCTTGGTGGTCTCGCGACAGCCGCGCTCGCGAACGGCGTGGCCGCGCTTGCACCGAGCTTCGAGGTGTTCACGGCGTCGCAGGTCGTCACGCGCGCGGCACTGCAGTGCACGGTGGTCGTCGCATCGGTCGCCGCGGTCGAGGACGCGCCCGAGGGCGCACGCGCGTACGCGCTCTCGCTGTTCGCCCTGGCACTGGGGCTCGGGTTCGGTCTCTCGGTGCTCCTGCTCCCGCTCGCCGATCTCGGTAACGACGGCTGGCGGATCGCGTTCGGCATCAGCGCCGCGACGCTGGTCTTCCTCCCGAGCCTGAGCCGTCGTCTCCACGAGACCCAGCGCTTCAGAGCGCTCACGGCACGCACCAAGGAGCGCGGCCACATCAGAGAGCTCTTCGATCGGAAGTACGGGTTCCGGTTCCTCCTGCTCGGGCTCACCGCGTTCCTGACGAACATCTTCGCCGCGCCGTCGTCGCAGCTCACCAACCGCTACCTCACCGGCGCCCACGACTTCTCGAACTCCGAGGTCGCGCTGTTCCGCGGGATCACGGCCGGACCGCCCGGGATCCTCGGCATCCTCATCGCGGGTCGACTGGCCGAGTCACGCGGACGTCGGCCGGTCGCGGTGATGGGCCTGCTCCTCGCGACGCTCTTCCAGGTCGCGTTCTTCGTCGGCGACGGCGCGCTGCTGTGGGTGGCACCGGCGATCGCGATCGTCGCGGCCGCATGCGCGGGCGTGGCGGTCGGCACCGTCAACACCGAGCTGTTCCCCACCGAGGTGCGCAGCACGTCGAACGGCTTCCTCCTCGTGTGCGGCGTGGCCGGTGCGGCGTTCGGGCTGCTGCTCGCGACGCAGATCAACGACCTCGTCCGCGCGCACCGCCCGGACCACG
>JBBDWT010000061.1:31132-38203 GCA_040902705.1 Acidimicrobiia bacterium
GGCCCGGCGAGCGCGCTCTGCGCTATCGCGCCCTTCGTCGCGGCCGTGCTCGTGCTGCCCCGCCTCCCCGAGACGCGTGCCCGTAGGCTCGACGACGTGAGCCCGTCGGAGGTCTGACGCGACTCGGCGGCGAGTCGCAAGGGGTGATCTGAGGATGTCGGGGAGCGATCCGCTCGCGGGTTTCGAGAGGTCGACCTTCACCGCGGACGGCGAGACCCGCGACGTGTACCGCGCGGGGAGCGGCCCGGCGGTCATCGTGATCCACGAGATGCCGGGCCTGCACCCCGGTGTCGCCGACTTCGCGCGACGAGTCGTCGACCGGGGCTTCCACGTGCGGCTGCCCTCGCTCTTCGGAACACCGGGCCGACCGGTGACCGTCGGCTACACCATCGGATCGCTGGTCAGCGGGTGCATCTCGCGCGACTTCGCCTCGTGGGCACTCGACCGCACGAGCGCGATCAACACCTGGCTGCGGGCGTTGGCGGCCGATGCGCACGACGCCTGCGGCGGCAAGGGCGTCGGTGCGGTCGGGATGTGCTTCACCGGGGGCTTCGCGCTGGGGATGATGCTCGACGACCGGATGCTCGCGCCGGTGCTCAGCCAGCCCTCGCTGCCGTTCCCGATCGGCAAGAAGCGCAAGGCGGCCGTCGGCATCAGCGACGCCGACCTCGCGGCAGTCGCCGAGCGCGCGAACGGCGGCGCATGCCTCATGGGGCTGCGGTTCACCGAGGATGTCGCCGTCCCTGCGGCTCG
Organism: Acidimicrobiia bacterium; assembly: GCA_040902705.1. Taxonomy (GTDB): domain Bacteria; phylum Actinomycetota; class Acidimicrobiia; order IMCC26256; family PALSA-555; genus DATBSK01. The sequence goes on from JBBDWT010000061.1 coordinate 31,886, forward strand.
GTTCGAGACACTGCGACGCGCGCTCGGCGAGAAGTTCATCGCGGTCGAGATCGACTCGTCGAAGGGCAATCCGCACGGCTTCAAGCGACGCGCGCACTCCGTGCTGACCGAGGACTTCGTCGACGAGCCGGGGAACCCGACCGTCGACGCGATGGAGCGCGTGCTGGCCTTCTTCGACGAGCGGCTCCGCTGAGCGGACGCGCCCCGCTCAGGACGGGAACGCGCCGCGGCACACGACCGCGTTGATGCCGTCGACCATCTCGAGGACCGAGTCGCCCGCACGACGCTCGACCGGACCCGTCCACGACCCGCGCCCGTCGCTGACCGTCATGCTCCCGACGACCGTCGAACCACCGGATCGCCGCAGGACCAGCTCGTACTCGCCGTCGGGGACCGCGTAGTCGACGGTCACGGCGACGCCGGCCGGCGTCCCCGCGGTCGCGACGACCCGACCGACCCGGATGCCCGCGGGAGTCTGCATCGGCGCGCTCCGCAGCTCGGGCGCCGCGCCTTCGACGTCGGAGCGACCCGCGTCGACGACCCGCACGACCCCCACCGCACCGATCGTCGCCGCCGCGGCGACCGCGACGAGCGCGGTCACCGCCCGTCGACGCGCCCGGCGGTCACGTCGGGTCGCGCCCACGACCCTGCGGCCGAAGCCCGCGGGGGGCTCGGCCTCCGGCGCCAGCTGCACGAGCAGATCGGCGACGCCGGCGAGCTCGGCGACCTCCGACTGGCATGCCGGGCACCGGTGCACGTGCTCGAGCACCGCGGCGCGGTCGGCCCCGTCGAGCAGATCGAGGGCGAGCTCGGGCGCGGCGTCGCGTGCGGCAGCACACTCCCGAGCGGTCATCGGGCGGTCGCGGTCGTCATTCGGCGCGCTCCTGGTGCGCGAGCGCGGTCCGGAGCCGGGTCATCGCGGCACGGATCCGCGTCTTCGCGGTCCCGAGGGGGATCCCCTCCGCCTCCGCGACCTCCCGTCCACTCAGCCCGAGCACGCCCGTGAGCACGATCGCGCGGCGCTGGTCGATCGGCAACGCGGCGATCGCGACCCGGAGCCGCGCGACCTCCTCCGTCACCTCGACAACGTCGGCGGGCCCGGGACCGGGCGCCGGGATGACGGCGGCCAGCAGGCCGTCGGGATCCATGATCTGCGGCCGCCGGATCCGCACCTGGTCGATCGAGAGGTTCCGGGTGATCGTGAGCAGCCAGCTCACGACGCTCCCGCGGCGGCGGTCGTACGTCGACGCGTGGCGCCACGCCCGGAGCAGCGCCTCCTGGGCGATGTCCTCGGCCAGGGTCTCGTCGTTCGTGATGACCCGGGCGAGGCCGTACACGCGGCGCTGGAAGCGCGCGACGAACGCCTCGGTTGCATCCGGGTCGCCGGTAGCGAGCCCGGCGACCAGCGCTTCGTCCGACGCGGGCCACATGAAGGAGTACGGGCGGGGGCGCCAACTGGATTGCTGGGACACCCGGCTGCCGCACGATCACGCTATCGGGCAATCCGCGGCGCCGGGTCACCCGTATACCCGGAGCAGCGTCCGGACACCCCGTCCGGACACCCCAAGGAGCCCACCACCATGCGCACGTCGCTCGCCGCTCTGGTCGTCGCCCTGTCGGTCCTCGCACTCACCGCGACCGCGGGCGCATCTGCTCCGGCCAAGAAGAAGCCACCCGTCACCCTGGATGGCGACGTCAACAACAAGGGCGTCGGCAAGGCAAGGGCCGACACCGAGCTCGAGGCCGACAGCTTCTCCTTCGACAAGACGTTCCTCAAGGGCAAGGCGGGGAGCACCGTGAACGTCACGATCAAGAACGTGAGTGACGTGAACCACACCTTCACGATCGACGACCAGGACATCGACGAGGAGCTCGAGCCCGGCAAGAGCGCGACCGTCGAGGTGAAGATCCCCGCCAACGGGACGATCGCGAACTTCTCCTGCCGCTTCCACGTGTCGTCGGGGATGCAGGGCGCGTTCTTCTCGACGAAGGGCGCCACCGCGAAGGGCAGCAAGTCGTCCGACGGAGGCTACGGGTACTGATCGCCGCACGGCGCGACCGCGCCGGTGACGATCGACGCCTACGGCTCCTGGCGTCGCCGGAGCCCGTACCCGAAGAACCCACCCTTGGGCCGCGCATGCGCGTGGTAGTGGTCGGGGATGTTGCGCATGTTGTCGTCGACGTAGTGCTCGAACTCGAAGTGGGTCGTGACGACGGCGGCGAGCTGGGTGTGCATGTGCTCGAGCTCGGCGGTCGGCGGCTCGACGCCGTGCCCGCGCCAGACGACCATCGGCACCGCGCAGATCTCGCACTCGGCGATCCAACAGACGTCGTCCTCGTGGAACCACTCGGTGATGCGCGCGGCCTCGCACAGGTCGCAGTCGTCGTTCGAGCCGGGGCGCGCCCCGGTGGGCTGGTCGGTGCTCATGCGTCGAGCGCGGCCCGCAGGCTCGCGACGAACTCGTGGGCGTCGTCGGCGTCACCGCCGTGGAGCAGGCGCGACATGAGGGCACTGCCGACGATCACGCCGTCGGCCGACGCCGCGGCCTCGACGGCCTGGGCGGCGTTCGAGATCCCGACGCCCAGCAGCACCGGCTTGTCGGTCGCCGCCTTGCAACGGCGCCCCATCTCACGGGCCCGGGACGCCAGGCGCTCGCGCTCCCCGGTCACCCCCATCAGCGACACGCCGTAGACGAAGCCGCGGGTGCGCTCACAGATCGCGTGCAGCCGGTCCTCCGTGGTCGTGGGCGCGGCGAGGAGCACGGTCGCGACGCCGGCGTCGTCGGCCGCGTCCGCCCAACCGTCGAGCTCGTCGAGGGGGAGGTCCGGCACGATCGCGCCGTCGATCCCCGCGTCGGCGAGCGACGATGCGAACCGCCGGTGACCCGCATGGTGCACGGGGTTGTAGTACGTCATCGCGACGAGCGGCACGTCGACGTCGATCGTCCGGGTGTCGGTGAAGATGCTCGTCGGCGTCGCGCCGATGTCGAGCGCTCGCTGCGAGGCTTCCTGGATCGTCGTGCCGTCCATCACCGGATCGGAGAACGGGATCCCGATCTCGATCGCGTCGGCGCCCGCGTCAGCGACCGCCCGGACGACATCGGCCCAACCCGCACCGAGCCCGCCGGTGACGTACGGGACGAGCAGCTTGCGCCCCTCGTCACGGCGAGCGCGCAGATGCGACTCGAGGTTCACGCCAACGACTCGCCGGTGAGGCGCTCGGCCACCTGCGCCGCGTCCTTGTCGCCCCGCCCCGACAGCGTCACGAGCACCGTCGTTCCTGTGGGGACGCCGCGACCCGCTTCGCGCGCCAGCCAGCCGATCGCGTGCGCGGGCTCGAGCGCGGGCACGATGCCCTCGGTCTCGGCGAGGAGCTGGAAGCCGGCGATCGCCTCGTCGTCGGTGGCGGAGTGGTACTCGGCCCGACCGTCGGCCGCGAGCAGCGCGTGCTCCGGGCCGACGCCGGGGTAGTCGAGCCCGGCGCTGATCGAGTGCGCCTCCAGGATCTGCCCGTCCTCGTCCTGGAGGAACAGCGAGCGAGCGCCGTGCAGCACGCCGGGAACACCGCGTGCCACCGACGCACCGTGCTGGCCGCTCTCGATGCCCAGACCCCCGGCTTCGACGCCGACGAGGCGCGCGTCGGTGTCGAGGAAGCCGGCGAACGTCCCCATGGCGTTCGACCCGCCGCCGACGCACGCCACCACGAGCTCGGGGTCGCCGCCGTCGAGCACGGCCCGGCACTGCTCGCGGGCTTCATCGCCCACGATCCGCTGGAGCTCCCGGACGATCCACGGGTACGGGTGCGGTCCGACGACCGACCCGATGCAGTAGTGCGTCGTCTCGACGGTGGCGACCCAGTCGCGCAAGGCCTCGTTGATCGCGTCCTTGAGCGTGCGGCTGCCGGACTCGACGGCGATCACCTCGGCACCCAGCAGCTGCATCCGGAACACGTTGAGCGCCTGGCGTTCGATGTCGACTGCACCCATGAACACCGTGCAGTCCAGCCCGAAGAGCGCCGCGGCGGTCGCCGTCGCGACACCGTGCTGGCCCGCGCCCGTCTCCGCGATCACGCGCTGCTTGCCCATCCGGCGCGTCAGGAGCGCCTGACCGAGCACGTTGTTGATCTTGTGCGATCCGGTGTGCGTGAGGTCCTCGCGCTTGAGCAGGACGCGCAGGCCGAGCCGTTCGGAGAGGCGGTGACATTCCGTCACCGGCGTCGGCCGGCCCGCGTAGCTCGTCAGCAGCCCTGCGAGCTCGGCGCGGAACTCGTCGGACCCCCACGCGACGCGGAACTCGCGCTCGAGCTCCTCGAGCGCGGGCACCAGCGTCTCGGGCACGAAGCGTCCGCCGAAGTCGCCGAAGCGTCCGAGTCCGGTGGGCTCGGACCCGGTGCTCTCCAGGACGACGCGCGCGCCTCGTTCCGGTGCAGTCATCCACAGACCCTACGGCCGGTACGTCGAGTCACCCGGAGTCGCGACCGGACGTCAGGCATCGGCCTGCCAGTCGTACGGGCCTGCGTCGGCCGGGACCCACCCGTCGCTCTCGATCTCGGCGCCGGCGAGACGCGCCTCCTCGAGGAACCGCGTGAGGCGGCGTGCGTCCTTGCGGCCGGACCCGGGCTCGGTCTCGACGCCCGTCGAGACGTCGACGCCCCACGGCCGGACGTGACGGATCGCGTCGGCGACGTTGCCGGGGGTCAGCCCGCCCGCGATCAGGAGACGCATCCCGAGCGGCACACCTTCGGCGAGCGACCAGTCGAAGACGCGGCCGGAACCGGGCTCGGGGGCGTCGAGCAGCACGATGTCGGCTTTGCCGTCGGCGGCACCCGCGACCGAGGGATCGCCGGCGCGGAAGGCCTGGATCACGAACGGGACCCGCGCCCGCACGTAGCGCACCTCCGACGACGGCTCCCGCCCGTGCAGCTGGGCTCCCCCCAGGCCGACGCTGTTCACGATCTCGACGACGCGCCCGGGGCGCTCGTCGCGGAACACCCCGACCGTGGCCAGGCCGGGAGGAAGGCGCTTGAGGACGTCGCGGGCGGCGGTGGGGGTGATCTGGCGGGGGCTGCCGGGCGCGAAGACGAAGCCCAGGGCGTCCGCGCCGAGCGCGACCGCGAGGAGCGCGTCCTCCTCGTTGGTGATGCCGCAGATCTTGACGAACACGCCACGACCGTACCGGACCCCCTTCGTGGCTCCGGCGGGACATTCTCGGCGGGCAGGCGCCGCGCGCCCGCCCGGAACGGCTGGTGGGTGGACGGGCGGCGGCCGGTACGCTCGCCCGCCGCATGGAGACGCTGCCGTTCTCGGAACGAACCCGCTGGCTCGTGGTCTTCGGTTTCGTCGCGATCTCGTTCCTGGCTGCCACGCTCAAGGCGTTCCCCAGCCGACCGACGATCCTGATCTGGTTCGTCGTCGTCGCCGCCATGCTGTGCTGGCGCAACCCCAACCGGGTGGCGCGCGTCGTGTGGGACTGGCTGCCATTGCTGGTGATCGCAGCCGGCTACGACCTCGTGCGCAGCCGTGCCCCCGACCTGGTGCCCCGGGCGATCACGGAGCCGCAGCTGCGCTTCGACGAGATCCTGTTCTTCGGCACCGTGCCGACCGTGCAGCTCCAGGACGCGCTCGTCGACCGCAACACGCCCCACTGGTGGGACTACCCGGCGTGGATCATGTACCTGTCGCACTTCGTGTTCACGCTGTGCATCGCGCTCTGGCTCTACCTGCGCCACCGCGAGTGGTTCCACCGCTTCGCGATCCTCATCCTCACGGTCAGCGTCTGCGGGTTCCTGACGTACTTCCTGCTCCCGGCGGAGCCGCCGTGGCTCGCGAGCCGCAACGGCGACCTTCAGCACACGACACGGATCGTCCATGCCGTGTGGGCAGACCTCGGGATCACCGACGCGGCCAAGGTGTTCGCCGGCGACGCCAAGCTCGCCAACCCCGTCGCCGCGCTGCCCTCGCTCCATGCCGCGTGGCCGTTCATGGTGCTGCTGTTCCTCTGGAACAAGGTCGGGCGGTGGCGCTGGGCGATCCTGGCGTACAACGCGGCGATGGTCACGGTGCTCGTGTACGGCGCGGAGCACTACGTCAGCGACATCCTGCTCGGCTGGCTCTACGCGACGGTCGTCTTCATCGTGGTCAGCCGGTTCCTCGACCGACGCGAGACGCGTGTCGCCACGGCGGCGCGGCACGAGGTGCCGGCATGACCCCCCTCGTCCGCGACGAGCGCGCGGGGCACGTCGCCGCCGCCGAGCGCCGCCCACCCCGCGGGACCGGCCGCGAGAGCGGGTTTTGGGGGGGGGGGGGGGGGGGGGGGGGG
>JBBDWT010000062.1:0-6117 GCA_040902705.1 Acidimicrobiia bacterium
CCCGTCGCCCTTCGAGCTCCCGTGCGAGCGGGCACCCGTCGGCGAACGGCACCACTCCGTCGTCCGTCGCCAGCAGCAACAACGCCACGAGCCCAGGCTACGTGCGCCGGTACGCTCGGACATCAGTGAGCGATTCACGTCGCAGGTACCCTGCGACGCAGTGAACGAGGCCCGAGCGGCCCGCCCGCAGGGCGGAGAGCGGAACCGATGAGTGACGACGTGAAGCCCCGCAGCCGAGACGTGACCGACGGCATGGAGCGCGCGCCGGCGCGGGCGATGCTGCGCGCGGTCGGCATGACCGACGCCGACTGGGGGAAGGCGCAGGTCGGCGTCGCGTCGAGCTGGAACGAGGTCACCCCCTGCAACCTCCCGCTCGACCGGCTCGCCAAGCGGGCCAAGGAAGGTGTGCGCGCGGCCGGGGGCTTCCCGCTCGAGTTCGTGACGATCGCGATCAGCGACGGGATCTCGATGGGGCACGAGGGCATGCGGGGGTCGCTCGTCTCGCGCGAGATCATCGCCGACTCCATCGAGTGCGTGATGCACTCGGAGCGCCTCGACGCGATGGTCACGTTCGCCGGCTGCGACAAGAGCCTCCCCGGCATGCTCATGGCGGCCGCGCGCCTCAACCTGCCGTCGGTGTTCCTCTACGGCGGATCGATCCTCCCGGGGCACTACAAGGACCAGGCGCTCGACATCGTCAGCGTCTTCGAGGCGGTCGGCGCGTGCGCGGCCGGCACGCTCACCGAGAACGAGCTCGGGGAGATCGAGCGGCGCGCGTGCCCGACCGAGGGCTCGTGCGCCGGGATGTTCACCGCGAACACGATGGCGTCGGCAGCCGAGGCGTTGGGGATGTCGCTCCCGGGCAGCTCCGCCGCGCCGGCCGTCGACCGGCGGCGTGACGACTTCGCGTTCGAGAGCGGCCGGGCGGTCATGGGTCTGCTCGAGGCCAACATCCGTCCCCGGCAGATCCTCACCAAGGAGGCGTTCGAGAACGCGATCGCGGTGGGGATGGCGCTCGGGGGCTCGACGAACCTCGTGCTGCACCTCCTCGCGATCGCGTACGAGGCGGATGTCGAGCTGGAGCTCGACGACTTCAACCGCATCGGTGCGAAGGTGCCGCACATCGCCGACATGAAGCCGCACGGCCGCTTCCACATGACCGACCTCGACCGCGTCGGCGGCGTGCAGGTCGTGATGCGCGAGCTGCTCGACGCCGGTCTGCTCCACGGCGACTGCCTCACCGTGACGGGGAAGACGATCGCCGAGAACCTCGCGATGCTCGATGCGCCTGCCCCCGACGGCGAGGTCGTGCGCCCGCTCGCCGACCCCCTTCACACGCAGGGCGGCCTCGCGATCCTTACCGGCTCGCTCGCGCCGAAGGGCAGTGTCGTGAAGGTTGCCGGGCTCGACACGCTGCGCTTCGAGGGTCGCGCCCGCGTCTTCGACGGTGAGGAGTTCGCGATGGAGGCGATCCTCGCCGGAACGATCGAGGGTGGCGACGTCGTCGTGATCCGGTACGAGGGCCCCAAGGGCGGCCCGGGCATGAAGGAGATGCTCGCGGTCACGGGCGCGATCAAGGGTGTGGGCCGCGGCGCCGACACCGCGCTGATCACCGACGGGCGGTTCTCCGGAGGCACCCACGGGTTCTGCGTGGGTCACGTCGCCCCCGAAGCGGTCGATGGCGGCCCCATCGCATTCATCGAGGAAGGCGACCGCATCGTCATCGATGCCGAGCAGCACACGATCGAGCTGCTGGTCGAGCCCGAGGTCCTCGCGGCGCGCCGTGACACGTGGAAGCTGCCCGAGCCGCGCTACACGCGCGGGTTCCTCGGCAAGTACGCCCGCCTCGCGCAAGGCGCAGAACGCGGCGCGATCACCAACGTCTGACGCGTCGCTGCACCGCCGCCCATGCCGGAGATCCTCGAGGCCGAACAGGCGCGTGCGCTCATCGAGGAGCGCGCGCTCGGGCGCGAGATCGCGTCGGTCGACGCGCCCGATGCCTGGTACCTCAAGCGCGGGCTCACGCCGAGGGCCGTGCGCACCGCGCTGCGCGGGCGGGAGCTGGTGCACGCCCGGAGACGAGGCAAGCAGCTGCTCCTCGACACCAGCGGTCTCGGAGCTGCCCGCGGCCGCCGCCCGGGTACCGCGGGTGAAGCGAGCGACCATGATCTGGGCCCGGTCCTCGGGCTGCACCTCGGCATGTCGGGTCGCGTCCTCGTCGACGGTGCCGCGGCCGGCGATCCGCTCGTCTACGCGAGCAACCGCGAAGTCTCCGACTGGCACCGCTTCACGTTGCGCTTCGCCGACGGTGGTGCGCTCGCGATGCGCGACCCACGGCGACTCGGTGCAGTGGAGCTGGATCCCGACGAAGGCCGACTCGGAGTCGACGCGATGGACCTCACGCCTCGCGCAGCTGCGTGCGATCGCCGCGCGCAGCCGCGCGCCGGTGAAGGCGATGCTGATGAACCAGGCGCGCATCGCCGGGCTCGGGAACCTGCTGGTCGACGAGGTGCTCTGGCGCTCCGCGATCGATCCGGTGCGCGACGCGTCGTCACTCGACGCGGGTCAGCAGGTCGCGCTCCACCGCGCGATCCGCACCACGTTGCGAACGCTCGGGCGGCGGGGTGGGTCGCACACCGGTGACCTCATGCCGGCGCGCATCCCGGGTGGGACGTGCCCGCGCGACGGCGCGCCGCTGCTGCGGCGCACGGTGGGCGGTCGCACCACCTACTCCTGCTCGAGCCACCAGATCTGACCGCCGGATCCCACCGAGATCTGACCGGCGGGTGTGATCAGGCCGACGCTGCGAGCGTGGGTGCGACTGGCGTCGGCCGGCCTCGCCGTTTGCTGCTTGCACGGTGGGGCTCCGGGCGACAAGAATGGCGGGATGCAGCACACGTCTCTCGTGCTCGTACTCGTTACCTAGCGCACGCCGCCTTCCCGCGCGCGTGCGCTTCGCCCCTCGCCCCGAGCGAGGGGCTTTTCATGTCCCGAAGCCCCTCCACCCGCACGCACCTGCTCGACCCAGAGAGGAACCACGATGAAGCTCACCGGCGCCCAGGCCCTGATCAAGAGCCTCGAGATGGAGCAGACCGAGGTCATGTTCGGTCTTCCCGGTGGCGCGATCCTCCCGGTCTACGACCCGCTGATCGACTCGTCGATCCGCCACATCCTCGTGCGGCACGAGCAGGGCGCCGGCCACATGGCCGAGGGCTATGCGCACGCGACCGGCCGCCCCGGTGTGGCGATGGTGACGAGCGGTCCCGCGGCCACGAACATCGTGACGCCGCTGTGCGACGCGTACATGGACTCGATCCCGCTCGTCGTGATCACGGGCCAGGTGGCGTACTCGGTGATCGGTACCGACGCGTTCCAGGAGTGCGACACGGTGGGCATCACGATGCCGGTCACCAAGCACAACTGGCTCGTGACCGATGCCCACGACATCCCGCGCATCGTCCGCGAGGCCTTCCACGTGGCGACCACCGGTCGTCCGGGCCCGGTGCTCATCGACATGCCGAAGGACATCGCGAACCAGACGATGGACTGGCACTGGCCCGACGCCGTCGACCTCCCGGGCTACAAGCCGACCACCAAGGGCCATCCCAAGCAGATCAAGGACGCGGCGCGGCTCATGGCCGAAGCGCACCGGCCCGTGATCTACGCAGGTGGCGGCATCCTGAAGGCTCGCGCGGCGGAGGCGCTGCGCGAGCTCGCCGAGCTCACCGGCATCCCGGTGGTGACGACGCTCATGGCTCGGGGCGCATTCCCCGACGACCACGAGCTGTGCCTCGGGATGCCCGGCATGCACGGCAACTACACGGCGGTCACGTCGATGCAGCAGTCCGACTTGCTCATCGCGCTGGGGTCGCGCTTCGACGACCGGGTGACCGGGAAGGTCGACGCGTTCGCGCCCGGAGCCAAGATCATCCACGTCGACATCGACCCCGCTGAGCTCGGCAAGGTGCGCCGGCCCGACGTGCCGATCGTCGGCGACTGCAAGCAGGTGATCGAGGAGCTCGTCAAGGCGGTGATGGCCGACAAGGCGAAGCGCGAGTGGCCGTCGCTCGACGGTTGGCGCGCGCAGCTGGCCGAGTGGAAGGCACGCAACCCGCTCGTGTACGAGCAGGAGGAAGGCGGTCCGCTCAAGCCGCAACTCTGCATCGACACGTTGCGCGACCGCTCGCCCGAGGACACGATCGTCGTCTCGGGAGTGGGCCAGCACCAGATGTGGACCAGCCAGCGGTGGCGTTTCAACCACCCGTACACATGGGTGAACTCGGGCGGGCTCGGCACCATGGGCTTCGCCGTGCCCGCGGCGATCGGTGCCAAGGTGGGCAAGCCCGAGCGCACGGTGTGGGCGGTCGACGGAGACGGGTGCTTCCAGATGACGGCGCAGGAGCTCGTCACCGCGAGCGCGGAGCGGATCCCGATCAAGGTCGCGATCCTCAACAACGCGTACCTCGGCATGGTCCGGCAGTGGCAGGAGCTCTTCTACGAGGAGCGCTACAGCGAGGTGTACCTCTCGCCCGACCTGCCCGACTACGTCAAGTGGGCCGAGGCGATGGGATGCGTCGGCATGCGCGTGGACTCGGCCGAGGAGGTCGAGCCGGCGATCGACAAGGCGAACGAGATCGACGACCGTCCGGTCGTGATCGACTTCCGCACCGACTACCGCGAGAAGGTGTACCCGATGGTGCCGGCCGGGAAGTCGAACGACGAGATCATCCTCGATCCCGCGCACGACCCGTACGGCGAAAGGTGATCAGGTGAATCGTGAAGGTGCGCAGCATCACATCCTGTCGGTGCTCGTCGAGAACAAGTTCGGTGTGCTGACACGCATCTCCGGCTTGTTCGCGCGGCGCGGCTTCAACATCGTGTCGCTCGCCGTCAGCCCGACCGAGGACGAGCGCTACAGCCGCATGACGATCGTGGTCGACGCCGACTCGGCGCCGCTCGAACAGGTCACCAAGCAGCTCAACAAGCTGATTCCGGTGATCAAGATCATGGAGCTCTCACCGAGCGAGGCGGTCGAGCGCGAGCTCATGCTCGTGACGGTGAAGGCCACGGCGGAGGCGCGCTCGCAGATCACGGAGCTCGCGTCGATCTTCGAGGCGCGCATCGACGACGTCGGCTACGACGCGATCACGATCGTCGTTGCCGGCCGGCCCGACAAGCTCGACGCGATGTCGGACCTCCTCGCGCCGTTCGGGATCGTCGAGCTCCAGCGGACCGGCCGCATCGCCCTGCCGAAGCTCGCCCGTCGTCCGGCGAGCCGCCTGCGGGCGGTCCAGACGCGCCCGTCCTGATCTAGCGTGGAACGCCTCGTGTGGGGTGCGCTCGACGAGTCGAGCCGATCGGCCTGAAACCTTGAGGAGAGCCCAGGAATGCCTGCGACCATCTACTACGACGCCGACGCCGACCTCGCGTTGCTGGAGGGCCGGAAGGTCGCGATCCTCGGATACGGGTCGCAGGGCCATGCCCACGCGCTGAACCTCAAGGAGTCGGGCGTCGACGTGCGGGTCGGCCTGCGTCAGGGCTCGAGCTCGTGGGCGAAGGCCGAGGAGGCGGGCCTGCGCGTGCTGACGACCGCCGAGGCGGTGAAGGAAGCCGACGTGATCATGGTGCTGCTGCCCGACACCGAGCAAGCGCGCGTCTACCGCGAGGACATCGAGCCCAACCTCGACGACCGCGACTCGCTCGCGTTCGCGCACGGCTTCAACATCCATTTCGGGCAGATCAAGCCCCCGAAGGGCGTCGACGTGTGGATGATCGCGCCCAAGGGCCCCGGTCACCTCGTGCGCCGCACCTACGAGGACGGCGGCGGCGTGCCGGGGCTCGTCGCGATCAGCGCCGACGAGACGGGCAAGGCCAAGGAGACGGCGCTCGCGTACGCGAAGGCGATCGGCGCGACTCGGGCGGGCGTGCTCGACACGACCTTCGAGGAAGAGACCGAGACCGACCTCTTCGGCGAGCAGGTCGTGCTGTGCGGTGGGCTCACCGAGCTCATCAAGGCGAGCTTCGAGACGCTGGTCGATGCCGGGTACCAGCCGGAGTCGGCCTACTTCGAGACGCTGCACGAGGTGAAGCTGATCGTCGACCTCATCTACGAGGGTG
>JBBDWT010000063.1:0-6107 GCA_040902705.1 Acidimicrobiia bacterium
CGCGTCTCGAAGTGTCTTCGGCGTCACTCCTCGAAGTCGGCGTTGGAGCGCGGTCGGCCGCCGGGCCCGCTGTACGCGAGGCCGTAGCCGGGCTCCGGGTCGAAGCGCGCCGCTGCGGCAATCGTGTCGCGAGCGCGCATCCACTCATCGATGAGCCGGTCCTCGGCCGCGTAGTCGAACGTGTCCGTGAGGACCGTCTCCTCCATGCCACCGGGGTCGGGTCGGTGCTCCGCGAGCCAGCGGGCGGTGTGCGCGAGCGCGTCGCGTGCCGGGGTGGCGTCGCGGTACCCGAGGTCGGTGCGGATGCGGCCGAGGTCGAGCACGCGATGCGTCGGGAGCGGCTGCGCGAGCAGTGGTCGAGCAGGGATCGCGAGGTCGTACGGCATCGAGACGATGTCGAACGTGTGCCCGAGCGCCGATGCCACGATCTCGACGACCTGGCGCACCGAGAGCACCTCCTCGTCGCCCGTGTTGAACAGCTTTCCGGCGGCTGCGCCCGGGGCGTCTACGGCGAGCAGGACCGCGCGCGCGAGGTTCTCGGTGTAGCCGTGGTGGTGCAGCGTGAGGCCGTCGTCGGCGACGACGATCCGGTCGCGACCGTCGAGCACGCGCCGCACGACGGACCACTCGCGCGGGACGAGCTGGTACGGGCCGTAGACGTACGGGTAGCGGAAGTGCGCGGCCGTGGGATGGTGCTCGAAGACCGCGGTCTCGGTCCGCACGATCCGGTACCCCTTCTCGTCCTGCGCGGGATCGTCGACCGTCGGGGCGTCCTCGGCGACGGGCACGGGCAGGCCCGGGGGGTCGTGGAGCCACGGGTTCATCCACCCGCGGTATGCCGGGACGCCGCCGACCGAGATGAACGCGCCGACGCGGCCCTCGGTGAGGCGGGCGATCGCGCGTAGGCGGCCGTACATCGCCACGACGACGTCGAACGTGGTGCCGTCGAGGGCGCGCCGAAGATCGTCCTCGTCGTACGGATCGTGGTGCAGGTGCTCCACCTCGGGCGGCGTCTCGGCGCGCTCGTGCTCGCCCCGGTGCAGGATCGTGACGTCATGGCCGCGCTCGACCAACCCGCGCACGATCGGGATCCCGGTGGGACCCGTGCCTCCGATGACGAGCACCCGCTCGGCCATGACGCCTCCTCCAGCGGAACGCTCGCCGCTCGGCTCGCCGAGGAGCGTACGGTCCTCACGGTGAGCGCGGGCGAGCACGAACCGACGGCGGGGGAGCGGAGGTGGTGACCGTCGCGGCCGGTCGGTTCCCGGGTGCCCACGACGGCTGGGCGCGTTTCGACGGGCCCGGTGGGACGCTCATGGTGGACGTGGCGATCGAGGCGATGCGCCGGTACCTCGAGTCGGGGGATGCGGCGAACCTCGGCGGCGCGTTCGCGGCGAGCCATCGCACCGATGAGCTCGTGCAGCAGGGTCGTGAGGCGGTCGCGCGCCTGCTCGGGACGACCGCGGACGGGATCGTCTTCGGCGCCAACATGACGACCCTGACGTTCGCGTTCACTCGCGCCGTCGGACGTTCACTGGTACCGGGCGACGAGATCGTGTGCACCGAGCTCGACCACGACGCCAACGTGACCCCGTGGGCCCTGATGGCCGGCGAGCACGGCGCGCGGGTCGCGCTCGCGGAGCTCGACCCGGAGTCGGGCACCTTGCCCGTCGAGGCAGTCGTCGACCGCATCACGGAACGGACCCGGTGGGTCGCGGTGACGGGTGCCTCGAACCTCGTGGGGACGACCCCGGATCTCGTGCCGATGATCGAGGCTGCGCACGCAGCCGGAGCGCGCGTCTACGTCGATGCCGTGGCGTTGGTCCCGCACCGGCGGGTCGATGTCAGTGCACTCGGTTGCGACGCGCTCGTCACATCTCCCTACAAGTGGTACGGCCCGCACGCCGGCGTGTTGGCGCTCACGCCCGAGCTCGTCGACGAGGTCGAGCCGTACCGGGTGCGGCCGGCGCCCAACGTTGGCCCCGGACGGCTCGAGACGGGCACGAAGAGCTTCGAGTCGATCGCCGCGATCGAGGCGGCAGCCGACTTCCTCCGTGCCGAGCACGACGCCGGGCTCGCCGACGAGGACGCGGAGCTCTTCGTGGTGCTGCTCGACGGGCTTCTGTCGATGTCGCACCTGCGCATCGTCGGTCCGCGCACGGTCGCCGACCGGACGCCGACGGTGCTCGTGAACGTGGACGGGGTCCACCCCGACGAGGTCGTGCTCGCGTTGGCTCGCGATCGGGTCGCGGCCTGGAGCGGTGCCAACTACGCGGTCGAGACGGCGCGCGCGCTCGGGATCGCCGACACCGGGTCGGGCGTGCGACTCGGGCTCGCGCGCTACACGACGCCCGAGGACGTGCAGCGGGTGCTGCGCGCGATCGACGGCCTACGCTGACGCCGCGTGCGGGTCGGCATCCACCTCCCTCAGTACGGCCGCGCGGCGTCACCCGTCGCGATCCGGCGCGCCGCACAGCATGCCGAGGAGCTCGGGTTCGCCGACCTGTGGGTCAGCGACCACGTGGTGATCCCGGCCGACCAGAGCTACCCGTCGCCGTACCTCTACGACCCGCTCGTGACGCTCACCTGCGGTGCCGCGGTGACGTCGCGCATCGGCCTCGGCACCAGCGTCCTCGTGGTCGCGCAGCACAACCCGCTGTGGCTCGCGAACGCGCTCGCGAGCCTCGATGCGCTGAGCGAGGGTCGGCTCACGATCGGGGTGGGCGTCGGGTGGTCGATGGGCGAGTTCGACGCGCTGGGGCAGGACTACGCGACTCGCGGCCCGCGCACCGACGAGATCATCGACCTCCTCCGTACCTGCTGGACCGACGATCCCGTGACCTTCACGGGCGAGCACTACGCCTTCGCCGACGTGCGGCTGCTCCCCAAGCCGGCGCACGAGATCCCGATCTGGATCGGAGGCGGGAGCGAGCCTGCGTACCGGCGCGCTGCGGCGCGCGGCGACGGCTTCCAGATGATCGGCGTCGACCCCGACCAGGCGCGCGTCGTGTGCGAGCGGCTCCGGCGCGATCGCCCCGAGGAGTCGTTCACGATCTCGTTGCGCACCGGCTGGGACCCGCAGGGGATGGAGCCCGACGACATCCGGCGCGAGCGCGACGCGTTCGCCGAGGCGGGGATCCAGCACGTGGTGTCGGCGCCCTGGCGCGCCACCCTCGACGAGTGGCTGCGATCCATGGATCTGCTCGCAGCCCTGGTGCTCACCTCGCGCTGAGCGGACCCGTCGCTAGCATCGGCCGGCCGACCAGGGAGAGCGCATTCCATGCCCGAGTTCGAGACACTCCACTACGAAGAGATCGACGGCGTCGCGTGGGTGACCATGAACCGCCCCGACGTGCTCAATGCCTTCAACCTGCAGATGCAGCAGGAGCTCAAGTCGCTCTGGCGCGGGCTTCGCACCAACGACGACGTCGGGTGCGTGGTGCTCACCGGTGCCGGCGAGAAGGCCTTCTGTGTCGGGATCGACCGCCAGGAGACGATGGGCGACTGGGACGATGCCGATGACGTCGGCAACCGAAGCGCGACCACGGGCGAGGCGTCCAGCAGCCCGTGGCACTTCGACGACCCCGGTGAGAACATCGGTCCCAAGTCGAACGACCTCTGGAAGCCCGTGATCGCGGCCGTGAACGGCATGGCGTGTGGCGGCGCGTTCTACATCCTCGGTGAGGTCGAGTTCATCATCGCCGCCGAGCATGCGACCTTCTTCGATCCGCACGTGACGTTCGGGATGACGGCGTGCTTCGAGTCGATGCACATGCTGCAGAAGATGCCGTTCCACGAGATCATGCGCACCGCCCTGCTCGGCTCGAGCGAGCGCATGTCGGCCCAGCGCGCGTACCAGATCGGTCTCGTCTCCGAGGTCGTGCCGGCGGAAGGCCTGCGCGACGCCGCCGGGTGGGCAGCCGGCGAGATCGCCGCGTCGCCGCCGATCGCGGTGCAGGGGACGGTGCGGGCGCTGTGGACCGCGCGAGAGCTGTCGCGCATGCAGGCGCTCGACATGGGCAAGGTGCTGATCCGGGTCGGAAGCGACCGCGCCTCGCTCTTCGCCGGTCAGCAGCGCTTCGCGAGCGGCGAGCGCAAGCAGCCCCGCATCCGCTGACCCGCGGCCCACGATCAGGGGTGTCGGGCTACTGGCGCAGGAGCGACAGCAGCCTGAGGATCTCCAGGTAGAGCCAGACGAGCGTCACCATCAGGCCGAACGCGCCGTACCACTCCATGTACTTCGGAGCTCCGGCGAGCGACGCGCGCCGGATGAACTCGAAGTCGAGGAAGAGGTTCAACGCGGCCACGATCGCGATCACGACGGTGATGCCGATCCCGAGCGGCGTCGGCTCGTTCCAGAACGTGAGGTCGGCACCGAAGAGGGTGAGCACGAAGGTCGCGAGGTACATCACGAGGATGCCGACCGTCGCGCCGATCACGACCATCGCGAACTTGCGTGTCACCTTCACGACCCCGGTGACGTAGAGGATCAGGGTCACGAAGAACACGGCGACGGTGGCGAGGACCGCCTGGAGCACGATCCCGTCCCACCGCAGCTCGAACGCCTTCGAGATGATCCCCAGGAACGCCCCTTCGAGCAGTGCGTAGACCGGGGCGAGGAACGGCGACGACTTCGGGACGAACGCACAGACCATGGCGATGGCGAACGCGCCGATGAGCACGACGAACGACCACCCGGGAAGGTCGATCTGGTTCCCGGACGTGACGTCGACCTGTTGCCAACCGAAGGCACCGCCGGTGAGGACCACGAGGAACAGCACGAACGCGCGGGCGAACGTGCCGTTCGCGGTCATGACCCTCGTGGCGGGCGTGGCTGCCGTCGGCGGGGCCTGGCCGGTGACCGCGACCGCGGGTGCTGCCCAACCGGGCTCCGACTCGTCCGTGGCGCGCTCGAACGCCTTGTCGGTCAGGACGGGGCTCGCCATGTCGCCTCCTCATCGTCGTCGTCGGGCTTCGCCGACACCATGTTCGCACTCGGGCGGACCGGCGGCGCCGACCAACCCGACCGCGTCGTCTAGATGAGGCGCGCCTTCGCGGTCGCGAACTCCTCGTCGGAGAGCTTCCCGGAGTCGTGCAGGGCCGAGAGCTTCTGCAGCTCGTCACCCACGTTCACACCGAGCTGCTTGCGCGCGTTCGCCATGTCTTCCTTCGCCCACTCCTGGTGGTCCTTCGCCCAGTCGTGGCCCCGGCTGATCAGGTAGATCAGGATCCCGAGGAACGGGAAGACGATGATCAGGATCACCCATCCCGCCTTCGCCCAGCCGGAGACGTGGCGTCGGAAGAGGTCGGCGAAGACCGTGATGAGCAGCCAGAAGAAGATGACGAGGAAGAAGATGTAGAGGATCGACACGAGCAACTCACCGAAGCTCACGTCTGCGAGAACAGTGTTCACGATGAGACTCCTTTCGAGGGTCTGGGCACAATCTAGGCGTTGCGGTCCGCGACGGCCCGAGTGACGGAAGCTCGCATGCTGACGCTGATGCGCGGCCCGCTGCGCGCGACCTTCGGCACGCCGTGCTCCCAGTCACAGTGGCAGCGGCCGCGCATCACGAGGAGATCGCCCGAGCCCGGGCGGACATCGAGCGACGCACCGCCACCACGAGGTCGGAACAGGAATGGCCGTGTCGCGCCGAGGGTGACGATCGCAACGAGGCCGGCGTCGACGTCGCGCAGATCGCGGTCGCGGTGGAAGGCGACGCTGTCGGCGCCGTCGCGGTAATAGTTGAGGAAGAGGCCGCCGAAGCGGGCGCCGAAGCGCCGGTCGAGCTCGGTGCCGATGCCTGCCAGCGCCGGGTGGGGGAGCGCACCCTCGCGCGCGTAGGCGCGGGTCAGCCGAGGCTCGTCGACCATCCGCTCGTACATCCACCGCTTCCCGTGCCGCCACGGCACCGTCGATTCGAGCGCGGCGAACAGCGTGTCGGCGCCCCGCAGCCAGCCGCGGACCACCTCCACCCACGAGGAGTCGTCGAGGTCGACCCGATCCTCGGCGCGGTCGGGATCGACCGCCGGGTCACCGACCCCGAGGAGCGTCTGCTGCAGGACCGCCACGCCCCAAGGTTATCGAACAGGTGTTCGAGAGGCCAGCG
>JBBDWT010000064.1:0-38050 GCA_040902705.1 Acidimicrobiia bacterium
GACCGCGCTCCAACGCCGACTTCGAGGAGTGACGCCGAAGACACTTCGAGACGCGCTCTCGGCCGCGCGAGCGTGCTTTGGCGTCAGCAACATGCCCTGAGCGCGGGTTTCCGACGCCAAAAGCCGGGGTTGGGGTCGGTCACGACGTCGGCGCGGTCAGTAGCCGCTCGTGAGGTCGACGACGTTGCGCAGCGGCTTGCCCGCGACGTACCGCTCGAGGTTGTCGCAGAACAGGTCGAACGCGCGCTCGGCGTAGCGCTCCACGCTCGCGGAGCTGTGGGGAGAGATGAGCAGGTTCGGGGCGGCCCAGAGCGGGTCGTCGGGCGGGAGCGGCTCGGCACGCGCGACGTCGATCGCGGCCGCGCCCAGGTGCCCGCGCTCGAGCGCGTCGATCAGCGCCGGCTCGTCGACGAGCGTGCCGCGGGCGACGTTGACGAAGATCGATCCCGGCTTCATCGCAGCGAGCATCCCTGCGTCGAAGAGGCTCTCGTTCTCGTCGCTCCCGGGTGCGGCGAGCACGGTCACGTCGGCGCGCCCGACGACCTCCGCGATCGCGTCCGGTCCGAACAGCTCGTCGACGTCGGGATCGGTCGCGCCGCAAGTCCAGGTGCGCCGAACACCGAGCAGGTGGACACCGAACCCGCGGAAGCGCCGCGCCACCTCGCGCCCGATGGCACCGAGCCCGACGATCGCCACCGTCGAGCCGGCGAGGTTCCCGCCGAGCGCGAGCTCCCAGTGGCGCTCGCGCGCGGCCGCGTCGTGCTGGGGCAGGCGCTTCACGATCTGCAGCGTGCGGGCGAGGATCCACTCGGCGATCGGCGCCGACGCGATCCCCGCACCGTTGGTGAGGACGATGTTGCCCTCGGGAAGCCGGGCCGACACGTACTGCCCGACCCCGGAGCCGATGCACTGCACCCACCGCAGGCTCGGCGCGAGCGACGGGAGATCCATCGGGACATCGAGCGTGAACACGATCTCCGCGCGTGCGAACGCATCTCGCTGCTCGCCGGTCAGGGCGGGCGCCTGCTCGCGGAGCTCCACCGAGAACGGATCCTGCTCCCGCGCGGTGCGGAAGTCGTGCTCGACCTCGAAAGGCGTCGTGAGCACTTCGATGCCCGGATGGATCACGGCGAGCCGGTCCGCGTCGACCACGTCGTGGAGCATCGGGAACGGCACGTACACGACGAGCGGCGCCAACCCGTCGTCGTCGCCGCCGTCGCCGCCGTCGCCGCGCGGCTGACTCACGGCGACTCGGAGATCCAATGCGTCCGCAGGTCCTCGAGCCACTCGGGGTACTCGAGGGGCGGGTCGGGAAGCGCAGTCGCGCCGTGCTCCGCGAGCACGCGCTCGAACGCCTCCGGCTCGTCCCCCCAGCTGCGGGGGTCGCCCATCATCACCTCGAAGAGCGTCGCCCCGTCGGGCCCCGCGACGACCGGCCCGAACGCGGCACCGAGCGGCAGCTCGATGTGCGTCCCCTTCGGGCAGGGGTGCCCGCCGATCGTGATCTCACCCTCGAGCACGAAGACGACGTGCGGGCTGAAGTGCCCGTGGCGGCGCACGATCATCCCCGGGTCGTACTGGGCGTAGAGCGAGAGGTACTGCGGGTCGGCGGAGAACGACAGCCACTTCTCCCGCACGACGGCCTCCGAGCCGTCGGCGTTGCGCTGCGCCTTGACGTCCACCCACGGCACGTCGGGATCGTCGAGGTGGCGGAACACGGGCTCGCGTCCCACGACCTTCGGGCTGGCGATCTTCGGGCTGGCAGGGGCTGTGGTCGTCTCATCGGTCACGGTCCCCACGCTACGCGGATGCACCACCGCGTAACCTGCCCCGCCGTGGCCAAGGGACCGATGGACGGGGTGCGGATCGTCGACTGCTCGATCGCGCTGACCGGGCCGTATGCGATCGCACTCCTGGCGGATCAGGGCGCCGACGTGGTGAAGGTCGAGCGACCCGGATTCGGCGACATCGCGCGCTACGTCGGGGTGTCGGTCAACGGGACGAGTGCCCTCTACACGATGTGCAACCGCGGCAAGCGCTCCATCGCGATCGACCTGCACACTGACGCGGGTCGCGACCTGGTGCTCCGGCTCGCGCGCGACGCCGACGTCTTCGTCGAGAACTACCGCCCCGGTGTCGTCGAGCGCCTCGGCCTCGGCTACGACGCCCTCGCGGCCGAGAACCCCGAGCTCGTGTACGCGTCGCTGACCGGCTTCGGACCGGCCGGCCCCTACTCGGGCAAGAGCGCGTACGACACCGTCATCCAGGCCTACGGCGGGTTCGCCGCGAACCAGGCCGATCCCGACACCGGCGAACCGCGCTTCCTGAATCAGACCGCGGCCGACAAGGTGACGGCGATGTTCGCAGCACAGGCGATCACGGCGGCACTGTTCGCGCGCGAACGCGGGGCAACGGGCCAGCACGTCGAGCTCTCGATGCTCGACGCGGTCGTGTCGTTCCTGTGGGCCGATGCAGCCGGCAACGAGGTGCTGCTCGACTCGGACCGCAGCATGAAGTCGAGCTTCTCGTCGAACTTCCGGCCGTTCGCCTTCACCGACGGCTACGGGGTCGTGACCCCGACCTCGGACGCCGACTTCGCAGGGATGTGCCGCGGCTTCGGTGTCGACGGCCACGACGATCCGCGGGTCGCGACGATCACGGAACGGGCGCGCAACCGCGACGTGATGCAGGTGATCATGGCGCGCTGCTACGCATCGGCGGCCACGCTGACCACCGCCGAGGCGATGGCGCGCCTCGAGGCCGAGCGCGTGCCGTGCGGCGTCGTCATCGCGCCGGAGGACCTGCCCGCCGACCCGCACGCTCGGGCGATCGGGTTGTTCGAGGACGCCGAGGACCCGGCGGTCGGACGGGTGCGCCGGCCCCGCCACCCGAGCCGCTTCTCGGCGACTCCGGCCGAGCTCGGCGCGACTGCGCCGGGGCTCGGTCAGCACACGGACGAGATCCTCACGGAGCTCGGGCTCGGCGGCGAGGTCGAGCGCCTGCGCGCCGCAGCCGTCGTCAGCTGAGCAGCCCTCCAGCTCCTTCCCCGCCCCCACCCAAATTCTTCACCGGAGCACAGGCGACTCTCAGGTTCCTCACAGACTCCGCCAATAGGGTTCCGCCCATGGTCACGACGGATCCGCTCCTCGACGCCCCTCCCGGTGCCCGACTGCTCGTCGTCGACGACGAGGAGTCGCTGCTCGACCTGCTCGGCGACGCCCTGCGGTTCGCCGGCTACGACGTCCACGTCGCGCGCAGCGGCTTCGAGGCGCTGCGCCTCGCCGCCGACACCGACCCCGCCCTGATCCTCCTCGACGTCAACCTGCCGGACCTCGACGGCTTCGAGGTGTGTCAGCGATTGCGACGCGACGGTGCCGACGTGCCCGTCATCTTCCTCACGGCTCGCGACGACCCGGCCGATCTCAAGACGGGGTTCACGCGCGGTGGCGACGACTACGTCACGAAGCCGTTCAGCCTCGAGGAGCTCAACTACCGGATCCAGGCGGTCCTCCGGCGCTCACAGCGCGCGACGACCGACGACGCCTTGGTGTGCGGTGACCTGCGCATGGACGTCGACGCCCACCGCATCACGCGTGGCGACCAGGAGATCGAGCTGTCGCCCACGGAGTTCCGACTGCTGCGATACCTGCTGGTGAACCGGGGTCGCGTGCTGTCGAAGGCCCAGATCCTCGACCACGTCTGGCAGTACGACTTCGACGGTGACGGATCCGTCGTCGAGACGTACATCAGCTACCTGCGCAAGAAGATCGACCGCCCCGACGTGCGGCTCATCAGGACCGTGCGCGGTTTCGGCTACTCGATCCGTGAACCCGAGAGCGCCACCTCGCAGTGATGACGATCAAGGCGCGGCTGACCATCGCCGTCGTCCTGCTGCTCCTCGTCCTGACCGCCGTGCTGGGCATCTTCACCGTCCGCTCGACGCGCAGCTCGATGATCGGGCAGCTCGACGACCGGCTGGTCGCGATCCGCGACCGCCCGGGCCCGCCGATCCGACAGGAACCGGCGCTCTTGGGATCGGTGCGGTACCGCGACCTCGCCGAGTTCCTCTACTCGCGCCGCGGCGAGCTCCTCGACTCGCGGCCGGCGGGGTTCTCCGACGATCCCGAACCCGGGCCCGCCCTGCCCGCGTTCTCGAGCGCAGCGTTCGACGCGTTGCTGGACCGCGTCGTCACGCTTCCGTCGACCGACCGGAGCCTCGAGTACCGGGTCCTCGTGTTCCGCCCGCGTGACGGCAGCGTCAAGGTGATCGCGCAGACGCTCACGAACGTCAACGAGGCGGTCTCCTCGCTCACCCAGACGTTCGTCATCGCGGGGCTCGCGATGGTCGTGATCGGCGGGATCGTGTCGTGGGTGATCATCCGGCGCTCGCTCCGCCCGGTCGAGGGGATGATCGACACGGCTGCGGCGATCGCCTCCGGGGATCTGACGCAACGGGTCGACCACGACGAGGACGGCACCGAGCTCGGGCGGCTCGCGGACGCGCTCGACGAGATGCTGGGACAGCTCGAAGCCGCGTTCGGTGAACGGGTCGCGGCCCAGGAGCGACTCGAGCAGTTCGTGGCCGACGCCTCGCACGAGCTGCGCACACCGGTGACCGCGATCCGCGGGTACGCGGAGCTGTACCGCGGCGGGGGGATCGCCGAGGGCGAGCAGCTCGATCGCGCGATGCGTCGCATCGAGCAGGAGAGCAGCCGCATGGCGACGCTGGTCGAGGACCTCCTCCTGCTCGCCCGCCTCGACGAGCAGCAACCGCTCGCGCGCGAGCCGGTCGACCTGACCGCGCTCGCCGAGGACGCGGTCAGCGACCTGCGGGCGATCGATCGCGAGCGTCCGGTGACGCTTGAGGCCACCGACCGCGCGATCGTCCTCGGCGACGAGGGCCGCCTCCGACAGGTCCTCGCCAACCTGCTGACCAATGCCCGCGTGCACACTCCCCCGCACGTCCCGGTGCACGTCACCGTGGACCGCGAGCACGATCGCGTGCGTCTGGTCGTCGCCGACGAGGGACCGGGCATCGACGAGGCCGACCGCCGGCGCATCTTCGAGCGCTTCTCCCGCGCCGACCCGTCCCGCTCGCGCGAGCGCGGTGGCTTCGGGCTCGGGCTCTCCATCGTCGCCGCGGTCGTCGCCGCGCACCACGGCTCCATCGAGGTGACGACGGTCGCGGATGGCGGAGCCGCGTTCGCGGTCGACCTGCCGTCGGCTCCGATCCCGACGGCGGCCACCACGATCATCTGACCGCAGCGTCAGCCGAGCGCAGCCTCGATCGCCGCGGTGACCTCGGCGGCCTCCGGCTCCACCTGCGGAGCGAAGCGCGCGACGACCTCCCCGTCCTTGCCGACGAGGAACTTCTCGAAGTTCCAGCGGATGTCGCCGGTGTGACCTTCGCTGTCAGCGGTCGGCGTCAGGTCGTCGAAGAGCGGGTGTCGAGCCTCACCGTTGACCTCGACCTTCTCCGCCAGCGGGAACGTGACGCCGTAGGTGGTCGAGCAGAAGGTCGCGATCTCCTCGGCACTGCCGGGCTCCTGCTCGAGGAACTGGTTGCACGGCACGCCGAGCACGGTGAACCCCTGGTCGGCATACCGCTCGTGGATGCGCTCGAGACCCTCGTACTGCGGCGTGAGCCCGCACTTCGACGCGACGTTGACGACGAGCGTGACCTTGCCACGCTGATCCTCGAGCACGTTCGGGCTGCCATCGAGCGCAGCGATGGGGATGTCGTAGATCGCCATGAACGGTCCTCACCTCGTGCGAATCCGGTCTCTGAAGCCGGACTACCGTACCGCCCCGGTCGGCGAGGCCGCACCGGCGGTTCGGCGGATCCCAGGCCGGGGAGCCGCACGCGTCTCGAGCTCAGCAAGCGCCACTGCACGGGCTGACGCGTCGCGGCGACGCGTCGATCGTCAACGTGGCGCGTGTCACAGCAGGCACCGTTCATCCGGCGGCAACGTCGACGTTGCACGCTCGTGAAGTCGGTCGCCGATACTCACAACTGTCATCCCCCCATGACACCCCCATGACGCGAGGTGAGACGATGTTCCCCGACCACACCGCACTGCTGGGCACCGACTGGTACGTCGCCCGACGGATCTCGATCGCGCCCCCGGATGCGACGCACGCCCTCGGCGAGGCGCTGCGAACCGACGCAGTCGAGCCCGCGACGGGATCCGTCGTGTCCATCCGCGAGGTCCGCCACACGCGCCCGGGCGAGGCTCGAGGCTTCTCCGGCCGGCTCCGGCTCGGCCCGCTCGCTCCCGCGATGCCGGTCGAGGTCGAGATCGAGCCATGGTCTCGATCGGAGTCGGTGCTCGGGATCCGCCCGATGCGTCGCGTGCCGATCTTCCACCCCGACCGCTACTTCGATCGTGCACTCGTGCTGCTCGCCGACCTCGAGACGTGCGTGCGCGATCGCGTCTCCGTCGTGGCCGAACTGCCGGAGGTACGGCGAGCGTCCTGATCGCCGCCGACGCGCGCCGTGTCATGATGCCAGCGTGCGCCGACACGACCGCGTCAGGTCACGGTGACGACAGGGCCGTTCGGGCGAGGCTCGGTCTCACTCCGGCTCTACCCGCACCAGGAGCTGTCGGCGGCTGGGATCGTCGAGGAGCTGTGCAGCCAGGCGGCCCTCGGCGCGGAGCACGGGTTCGACGGCGTGATGACGAGCGAGCATCACGCCGGCTTCCGCGGGTACCTCCCGAACCCGCTCCAAGCCGCAGGCTGGTGCCTCGATGCCATGCCGCGCGGCTGGGCGGCGCCGGCCCCGCTGCTGCTGACGCTCCGCCCACCCGCGCTCGTCGCCGAAGAGGTCGCGTGGCTGGCGGCGCGCCATCCGGGACGGGTCGGCCTCGGCGTCGCCGCGGGGGCGCTCCGGAGTGACTTCGACGCGATGGGCCTCACGATGGACTCGCTCGCCGAGCGCTTCGCAGTCGCGCTCGAACGGGTCACGGGACTCTTGCACGGGGACGCGGACGACCTCGCCGGCGACGCGGCGATCGGTGACTGCGCCGACGAACCGATCCCGATCGTCAGCGCCGCGATGGGCCTGACCGCAGTGCGTCGGGCGGCTCGCCTCGGGATCGGTGTGCTGTTCGACTCGATGTCCACACCGGAGCGCTGCCGTGAGCTCGTCGACGCGTTCCACGAGGCGGGCGGTACCGGTCCGTGTGTGCTCATCCGCCGCGCGTGGGTCGGCGACGCGCCGCGCGGTCGACTCGACGCGCAGCTCGACGTGTACCGCAGCTACTCCCCCGAGTCTGCGCAGGCGAAGTGGGGCTCCGACGAGGTGATCGACGCAACGGAACCGGACGACGTCGTCGACGGACTCGCCGACGCGGCGAAGCGGGCGGGCGCCGATGCGGTAAACCTGCGAGTGCACGTCCCCGGCGTGTCGGTGGCCGAGGCGCGCGAGCAGATCACCCGGCTCGGGGACGAGGTCACCGGCCCATTGCGGGCGCGCCTGGCCTGAGCTGCTTCTCGGAACGGCCAGCGACCGTCAGGGCGCGAGCGCCGAGTCGGCGGAGCGTCGACCTCCACGCCGGGGCGCGCCGCGTCAGCCGGGGGGCCGCGTGGTGGCCGTCGGACGTGGCGCGGTCGTGGTCGACGTTGGTGCCGTCGGTGCCGTCGGCCCGATGAACGGTGGATCGTGCGCACGGAACGGCATGGCCCAGAGGAACTCCGTGATCACGCCGTCGGCGAAGAAGGCGGGATCCGTCTTGCTCACATAGCCCTGCGACACGTACCGGATGTCCTTCGTCGCGGTGTAGATCGCGGCACGATGGCACGACATGCAGTTCGAATGGATGCCGACGTCGGTGTCGGTCGACCGATCAGCCGTGAACAGCCCGGTGAGATCGGACTCGAGGAACGGGTTGAAGCAGACCCACGGCTCCCCGGCTTCCTTCGCCTCGACCGGGGTCGTCATGAAGTATGCAGTGCACATGTCGAAGTGGTTGAACGGTGCCGGGATGCTCGAAGGTGGCACCTGGGCATTCGGGGGTGTCGACACCGGCTCTTTCGGGTCGGGCACCCACCAGAACGTCTGCCACGTCCAGTCCTCGATCTCGCGTGTCGACACGTGCATCGCCGTGAGGATCGCCAGATCGCCGGCCTTGACCTCCTCGACCTTCTCCTGCTTGTTGCTGTTGTCGAGGATCATCTTGTCCTGGCCGAGGGCGTCGACCTCGTCCTGCGTCAGCCGGAACGAGTAGAAGTCGGACTTCGACGGGTCTTCGTCGACGGGGACGACGTCGTACGACTTCGCCTTCATCGACGTCTCGCCCGGCTCACCCGGGTTGCACGTGCGCGCGATGTCGGGCTTGGCCTTGCCCGTGGGGTCGACGAGCACGCACTGCTTCCACGTGTCCCAGCTCGGATTCGTCGTGTTGCTGGTGACCTTTTCGGTCTCGCCGGCCCAGTACGGGAGCATCGACGGCGCGTCGCCGGGCACGATGAACCAGACGGGCTTCAACATCACCGAGGTGTTCGGGAACTCGGAGACCGTCCGCAGCTCGGGTGGCGTGCCGGCGAGATCGAAGCCGTTCGCGAGCTGCTGCAGAACCGCGCGGTCGTAGTAGCCGTTCTGGGAGATCTGGTCGAGCATCTGCCGGTTGTAGCGATTGAACGACAGGACGGTCGCTCGGTTCCGCACGGCGGTACCGGTGTCGACGGCTCGCGATCCGGCGTGGAGCGACTGGTTGAGCGGATCGAGATCACGGCTGTCGGGATCGTCCACTTCCTGGTTGTCGAGGAAGACCTCCTCACCCGTGTACCAGGTCTCCCAGATGGGGAGGGGCGTGCCGTTCAGCGTCTGACCACTCGGCTGGTTCATCTGACGCCACAGGTCCCAGGCGTGCCCGTCGATCGAGGCGAGGTCGGGCCCGCCGGGCTTGTTGATCCACCCGTCGATCACGCTCTGCTGGACGAACGCCGACCGGTCGAGCGGCTCGTAGGCGATGTCCTCGCGGTCGTTGACCTGTCCGAAGGCGGTCAGCGGGAACACCGTCGCCGCGACCGCGATCACACCGACGGTGACGATGACGATCCGACGCGCTCGCCGCGAAGGCATCCGCGGAAACTACTCCATCTGCACTCTCGAGCTGCGGCTTGCGGGTCAGGCGTGGCAGCTGCCGTTGCCGCTCGCGGGAGGGACGTCGAGTGCGGGGTTGCGCTCGAAGAAGCCCACGGGCGAGAGCAGGAATCCCGTGTACTCGACTGGCATCACCGGAAAGTCCTCGGGACGCACGAAGTGCGTCACGCCGAACGTGTACCAGAGCACGACGTCGGTGTCGGTGATTGGTCGGTCGGCGGCCGTCCAACGCGACAGGCCGTCGCCGCCTTCGTGCTGGTTCGGATAGTCACCGGCCGCGCGGCGCTCGTCGGGCGAGTACGGCGTCACCCAGAGGTTGTGCCGCGCGAACCCGGCGCGCTTCCCCACGCTGGAGTCGGGCGCGGCGAGCATCGTCGGCGTCGACATCGTCGGGACGAGCTTGTACCCGACCGGCTGGCCGAGCCGGTTCGGCGCGTTCGGGTTCACGACCTTCCAGGCGCGACTCGTCGCCGCGTCGACGTCGCGTCGGGCGGTGAGCTCGTGCTCGAGTCGGGTCGCACGCTGGCGGAACGCGTTGCCCCACGGGTTCTCGGGCCCGGTTGGCACGCGCTCGGCCTCGATCTCGTACACGCTATTCGTCGAGCCGTCGACGTCGAGGTCCAGGCGCGCCGAGAAGAGGTGCTGGTGGTTCGGGCCGGCGAGCCCGGGGGCAACGAGTGCCGCGAACTCGGGCACCTCCCCCGGCTCGATCGCCATCGGCGAGATGATCCCGCTGAGCTTCACCTCGAGCTGGATGTTGCCGTCGAGGTACAGGTGCCAGTAGAAGCCGTACTCGTAGTTGCCGACGGTGGCAATGAAGCTGATGACGAGTCGGCGCGACCGGCGCGTCTCGTTGGTGCCGCCGTGCATGTCGTGGTGCTTCCAGAGGATGCCGTAGTCCTCCTCGTGCATGCAGATCGCGTTCTCCACCGTGTACGGCTCGCCCGTCTCGGTGGCGAGGACTGCGTCGAAGTAATGGATGACCCCGAGGCAATCGCAGCCGAGCTTCAGGGAGTTCGCCATGCGGCCGAGACCCCACTCACCCGCGTCGAACGCGTTCTTCCAGCCGTGCATCGGATTGGGATCGCCGTACGGCACGACCATCTCGGTGATCGACGCCCGGTGGAGCACCGGCCGGACACGGTCGCCGTCGTGGTACGAGACCTCGTGCAGCACGAGGCCCTCGTAGGGATCGAACCCGACGCGCAACGACCAACGCTGCCAACGCACGAGGTTGCCCTCGACGGTGAAGCTCACGCCCTCGGGCTGGCTGATCTCGAGCGGCTTGAGGTCGGTGCGCATCGGTCCCACATCGGCGGGGAGGTACGACGAGCACTCGGAGGGGATCGGCGTCACACCGAGGTCGACGACCTCGAGCACCTCGTTGGCGCCGCCGTCGAAGAACGCGATCACTCCCTCGATCGGGTGCGCGTAGCCGTTGTCCTCCTTCGAGTGACGCACGTACGAGATGCAGCGGCTGATGCGGCGGCCGTCCTCGTGCTCGACACCGAACGAGCCGGCTGGCCACGGATCGATCTGGACGTCGTCGAAGTCTTTGATCCCCCGGCGGCGGAGTGCAGCCTGCCAGTCGGGGTGCTCGCGCACCTTGATGATGGCGTACATCGACTCACCGAACAGGAGCGCGGGCCGCATCCCGGGACGCGGCGTCCACGACCGCACCGCGCCCGCGGTGACCGAGACGACGACCTCGATCGGCTCGAGCCCTTCCCGCGGCACGACCAAGGCCTCGAGCTCGCGGTCGGTGGTCGTCGGGGCGCCTTTCACGGGCTCGTGCAGGCGCACGTGCGCGAACACCGAATCGTCGGGGTACCGGCCGTCGGCCTTGACGATCGCCACCGCGCGCGTCACCTCCTCGGCGGTGACCATGTCGAGCTGGTGCGGTGTGGTGTGGGTCGTGGTCGTCGTCACTCGTGCAGCATCGCACGCGGCCGCCACAGCGCGCAGAGCCCGGCCGCGGCGGCGAGAGACAGCGCCGGCTCGGCGGGAAGTCGAAAGCGCGGGTTCCCCCACGACAGCACGATGATCACGAGCGTGCCCACGACCATCGCGGCGAGCGGCAGCGCGCGGTGGCCCTGGCGGCGCGCGAGCACGACCGCGCCGGGGATCGCGACGAGCAGCGTCAGCAAACCGTACCCCCAGGCAGCGAGCTGGAAGCCTTCGTCTCGCGTCTCCTCCGCCTCGAGGGGGGTCTGGCTGTAGGGGTTCCAGAGCCCGAGCCCCCGCGCGAGCCGGGCGCCGACGACGAGCGGGACACGCTCGGGGTCGCTGCGGACGTGCGCGAACCCGCGCCGCACGCCGGCCTCCGACCACTCGGCCTCCGACGCACCGGGGCGTCGCGTCTCGATCAGGCAGTGCTTGTCCCACATCCCGAGCAACGAGCCCTCGTAGGTGGTCTCGCAGTTGGCGCCCTCGACGAGCGAGCCGACGTTGGTCGAGGTCGTGACGACCTGCTCGAATCGGATCGAGTTCCGGACCGCCCACGGAACGAGCAGGAGTGCCGCGACGCCGAGCGCGACGAACGTCAGACCGACCGCCCTCCGGGTCGGCACGCGCGCGGTGCCGAAGGCCGCGGTGACCGCCAGCAGCACGACGATGATCGACGAGTCGTTGCGCGTGAGCACCGCGAGACCACCGACGAGACCGAGCAGGATGAACCATGGTGCGCGAGGCTCCGCCATCGCGCGACAGCAGAGGATCGCCGCGACGACCAGGAGCGCGACGGACAGGCTGTCGGCCATCAGCGAGCCATCGGACGCGATCATCGCCGGGGAGAGCGCGACGATCGCCGCGCCGACGAGGCCGGCAGCGGGTCCGGCAGCGAGCCGACCGAGCAGCGCGGCGAGGACGACGGTCGCGGTGCCGACGACCGCACCGACGACCTGGAACGCCTCGCGCGACCCGGGCCCGATCGCGTCGACGGCGCCGAGGAGCGCCGGCCACGCGGGCGGGAAGCTCGCGGTGGCGACCTCCCGATGCCTCTCGAAGAACGTCTGGGGATCGAGGTAGCCGCGGCCGTCGCCGACGATCGCCGCCTGGAGCGAGTACCACAGCCCGTCCGCACCCGACTCGAGCCCCGCGCCGACGGTGAGGACGTACGCGACCCTTGCCGCGAGTGCCACGACGGCGATCACGCCCACCGTCGACCACCACGCGCGTCGAGACCGCGTCAGAGATTCCGGGGGCGCCAGCACGAACCGCGCGAACCTACGGAGGCCGGCGTGAGGCCGGCGTGAGGCCGGCGTGAGGCCGGCGTGAGGCCGGCGTGAGGCCGGCGTGAGCGTCAGGTGATGCGCGTCGCGCCGAGCGTCGTCGGAGCGGGCGCACCGACGGCAGGGGCGTCGCCGGGCGCGGCGGCGCTCGACGGCACCCGCACGACCAATCGAACGCCCCGCGCCTCCTCGACGACCTCCACCGAGCCGCCGAGCGCCTCGACGATCAGCGCGACCACTGTCAGGCCGATGCCGTTGCCGCGCGCGCCGGTACCGGGCGCGGCGAGATGCCCGCGACGGAACGCGTTGCGGAGGACCGCGAGGTCCGAGTCGAGCACGGGGTTCTCGATCGAGATCACCGCCGCGGTCCGGTCACCGACCTCCGTCCCGACCGCGACGCGTACCCACCGGTCACCGGCACCGTGCCGCGCCGCGTTCTCGAGGAGGTTGACCACCACGCATTCGAGCAGCTGCGGGTCGACCACGACCTCCGCATCGTCGAGGTCGAGGTCGACGCGGACGTTCGCCCACTCGCTGCCGCGCACCTGCTCGGCGAGGACATCGCCCACGAGCTCGTCGACACGGACGGGGTGAGGGACGACGTTGCCGCTCTCCGCCCGAGAGAGCGCGAGCAGGCTGCCGATGAGGTGGTCGGCACGGCTCCCCGCGGCACGGATGCGCTCGATGGAGCGAAGCCGCGTCGGGTCCACCCCGGGGCCGGCGTCGAGCTGGAGCAGATCGGCCTCTGCCTCGATCACCGCGAGCGGTGTGCGCAGCTCGTGCGACACCTGCGCCGCAAACCGTCGTTGCGCCTCGAACGACCGCTCGAGCCGGTCGAGCATGTCGTCGAAGGTCTTCGACAGCTCCTTCATCTCGTCGTTCGGGCCCTCGAGCGCGATGCGACGTCCGAGATCAGACGCGGACGCCGCGCTCGCTCGCTCCGAGATCAGCCGCGCCGGGCGCAGCACGCGCCGAGCGATGAGCCAGCCGACGAGGCCGGCGGCCACGGACATCACGAGGATCGCGAGTGCGGTGTACCAGCGCGACCGTGCGATCTCGTTGCGCTGCGCGCTGACCTGGACGTCGGCGAACACGTCGTTCACCGAACGGCCCCCGGACAGGATGGGCGCGTCGTTGTCGAACTCGATGGCGGCTTCGGGATGCTCGTGCAGGTACCGCTCGATCTGGGTCCGGGAGACCCCCATCTCAGCGATGAACTTCGCCTGGAACTCGTCGTAGTCGGTGTCGATCGCGCTCTCGATCGCCGCCTCGTTGACCACGAGCACGACGACACCGGCGACGAGCAGGCAGAGCGCGAGTGCGAGTGCGATGCGGGTGCGGATCTTCATCGCTCGCGTCAGACGAGTCGGTAGCCGACCCCGGGCACCGTCTCGATGATCGGCGGATCACCCACCTTGCGCCGCAGTGTGAGGATCGTGACCCGGACCACGTTGCTGAACGGGTCGAGGCGGTCGTCCCAGACGCGCTCCATGAGCTCTTCCGCGCTCGCGACGCCGCCGTCGATGG
The DNA here is from genome assembly GCA_040902705.1 of Acidimicrobiia bacterium. Lineage (GTDB taxonomy): Bacteria > Actinomycetota > Acidimicrobiia > IMCC26256 > PALSA-555 > DATBSK01. The sequence goes on from JBBDWT010000064.1 coordinate 13,864, forward strand.
TGATCAGGTGCTCGAGCAGGGCGAACTCACGGTTCGTGAGGCGGAGATCGCGTCCGTCGCGGGCGGCGATCCGGCGCCCGGGATCGAGCGTGATCTCACCCCGCCGCAGCACCGGTGGGAGCGCTGCCGACGTCCGGCGGCCCAGGGCCCGGATCCGCGCGACCAGCTCTTCCATCGCGAACGGCTTCGCGAGGTAGTCGTCAGCACCGATCGAGAACCCCTCGACCTTGTCGTTGAGCGTGCCGGACGCAGTCAGCATGATCACCTTGGCACGAGCGCCCTGTTGCACGATCGTCCGGCACACGTCGTCGCCGTGCACGACGGGCAGATTCCGATCGAGGACGACGACGTCGTATTCGTTCGCGGCGAACTTGTCGAGCGCCGTCCCCCCGTCGCCGGCGAGATCGACCGCGAGCGCGTTGCGGCGCAGCGCGCGCGCGATGCCGTCTGCGAGCTCGTCGTGGTCTTCGATGATGAGCACTCGCATCAGCCGACGCTCATGCGTGCAGCGACACCGCGTCGCCACAGTAGAACTGCTGGTACCACCGTCGGTACTCGGTGATCGGCTTCTCGCTCGGTGCAAGCGCAGGTGTCGGGATGTAGCGCTTGTGCTCCCAGATCGGGATGTCCTGCCCGATCTCCCGACTGACCGAGTCGACGAACGCGCGCGCGATCCGCTCCTGCTTGTCGTCGTCCTCGGGGTTGCGGAGCGTGAAGAGGAACGTGACCAACGTCGTCTCGTCGTCGATCGGCGTCGAGCAGCCGATGAGGCTCGCGTCGATCAGGCCCTGGTAGCGGGTGATGGCGAACCCCGGACCCCGCCCGGTGACGTCGATGCGCCCGTCGACCGGTCCCTTCGACGACGGGAACTGCTGCCTCGTGAGCACGGTGCGGTCGTAGCCGTCGAACGTGACGCTCTCCGTGATCCCGACCTCGGGGTGCGAGTGCACGAACTCGAAGTGCGCCGCATCGAAGCCGTTCTCGCCGATCTCCTGCATGCAGGTGCCGATCGTGTACTCGAAGACCTCGTACTCGCCGTACTCCGGATCGTCGAACTCGGGGACGTCCATGACGTCCCACATCGGTGCCTCACCGCGCGGGTGGTACCACGCGAGCACGATCCCGCAGTGCTCGACCGTCGGGAACGTCCGGAGGCGAGCACGCGCGTTGGGCTTGTCGGCATAGGGGATGTGGACGTTCGCGCCGGCCGAGTCGTAGGCCCAACCGTGGAACGGGCAGTGGATGCAGCCGCCGGCCACGTGCCCACCGACGCCGAGGTGGGCACCGAGGTGCGCGCAGTACGCCTCCTGACACACCGGCCGACCGTCGCCGTCGCGCCACACGACCAGGTCGGTGCCGAAGTACGACGGAGTCAGGATCGTGTCGGCCACCAGCTCACCGCCGAGCGCGACCTTGAACCAGCCGAACGGCATCGGGAACGGGAAGCGCCCGGGCTGCTTCCCGGCGTAGGTGTTGGTCCCGGTCGTCGTCGCCTGCATTCGACCCCCTTCACGAACGACGATAATGGCGCACCGCTCGACCCGCTCCCTGCGGCGAGCTCGGGTCCTCGGGGGGGGAGCAGGTGCGACGGCGACGGATCGTGCAGTGGTCGACCGGAGGGGTCGGACAGGTCGCGATCGCCGCGATCGCGGCCCGGCGCGATCTCGAGCTCGTCGGGGTCTGGGTCCACGATCCGGCGAAGGTCGGGCGCGATGCCGGCGAGCTCGTGGGCCGGAACGCGCTCGGCGTCACCGCGACCGCCGACGGCGACGAGCTCCTCGCCCTCGAACCCGACTGTGTCTGCTACTCGGCGTCGGGCGAGTCGCGTCCGTCCGAGGCGATCGACGACTACTGCCGGATGCTCGCGGCGGGGATCGACGTCGTGACGACGTCGATCGCGGGGCTGCTCTACCCCGCCGCCTTCGATGCCACCGACGTGTCCCGCATCGAGGACGCGTGTCGGCGCGGCGACGCCTCCCTCTACGTGTCGGGGATCGAGCCCGGCTTCGCCGGCGACCACCTGGTGCTCACGCTCGCGACGCTGTCGCAGAAGATCCGTAGCGTGCGGACCCAGGAGCTGTTCTCGTACGCGGGCTACCCGGTGGCGTTCACGATGTTCGACGTGTTCGGGTTCGGGAAGCCGCTCGATCACCGATGCCTCATGGAGCTCCCCGGCGTGCAGGCAAGTGCGTGGGGGCCGCCGGTGAGGATGGTCGCCGACGCGCTCGGTGCCGAGCTCGACGAGATCCGTGAGACCTACGAGAAGCAGGCGACGGATCGCACACTCGACGTCGCCGCCGGGACGATCGACGCCGGCACCGTCGGGGCGGTCCGGTTCGAGACCATCGGCGTGGTCGACGGTCGCGACGCGATCGTGATCGAGCACGTGAACCGGATGGCACCCGACCTCGCGCCCGAGTGGCCGACCTCGATGCGTGACGGCACGTACCGCATCGCCTTCGACGGCGAACCGAGCTTCACCTGCGAGCTCCAGGTCGGTGGCGACCAGGGTCCGTCGGAAGCGGGGATGGTCGCGACCACGATGCGGGTCGTGAACGCGATCCCGTACGTGTGCGCCGCTCGACCGGGGATCCTGAGCTCGACCGATCTCCCTCTCACCTTGCCCCACGACGCCCTCGACTGGAGCGCAGCATGACCATCGCGAACCCCGACCGGCCGCTCCGAGTGATCCAGTGGGGCACGGGCAACGCCGGGCGGCCGGCCCTGCGCGCCATCATCCGACGACCCGACCTCGAGCTGGTCGGGGTGCATGCGCACTCGCCCGACAAGATCGGGCGCGATGCAGCCGACCTGTGCGGCCTCGACGAGCCCACAGGGATCATCGCCACCGACGACGTCGATGCGTTGCTCGCCGGCGACGCCGACTGCGTGTCGTACATGGTGCAGGGCGAGACGCGGATCCGAGAGACCATGGAAGAGCTCTGCCGCGCGCTGGCCGCCGGCAAGAACGTCGTGAACACGTCACTCGTCTTCCTCGTGTACCCGCCGTTCGTCGACCCCGGGATGCGGAAGGTCCTCGACGACGCGTGCAGCGCCGGCGGCTCGACGCTCCTGACCTCGGGGTTCGACCCCGGCTGGTCGGGAGACATCCTCCCGCTCGCGCTGGCATGCGTCTGCGAGCGCGTCGACTCGATCCGCGTCACCGAGATGATGGACTACTCGACGTACGAGGATCCCGAGTTCACCGGTGTGTTCTTCGGCTTCGGGCGACCAATGGACTACACCGCACCGCTGTTCGCGCCGGGCGCGGTGACCGGCGGGTGGGGTGGCATGGTGCACATGGTCGCCGACGCCCTGGGGTGGGAGATCGAGTCGCTGCGCGAGACCACCGACCGGCTGCCCGCGCCGGAGACGTTCGAGACGGCGATGGGTTCGATCGAGAGGGGAACCTGCGCCGCGGTGCGCTTCGAGCTCGAGGGGATCGTCGACGGACGGACTGCCGTGACCGCGGCCCACGTGAACCGGCTGCGGGAGGACATCGGTGCCGAATGGCCATCGCTCTCGGGGAACCGTTCCGGATACCGCATCGAGGTCCAAGGATCGCCGTCGTACACGTGCGAGATCGAGCCCCGCGGCGACGGGGGCGACCACAACGAGGCAGGCATCCTCGGCACCGCGATGCGCATGGTCAACGCGATCCCGGCGGTGTGCGCGGCGCCGCCCGGGCTCGTGACCCCGCTCGACCTCCCGATCTTCACCGCGCTCGGTCGCTAGGCACAGGGAGCTCACATGGGACAGCTCGACGGCAAGGTCGCGATCGTCACCGGCACGAGCCGGGGTGTCGGCGTCGGCATCTCGCGCAAGCTGCTCGAGGCCGGCGCAACCGTCGCGGGCTGCTCGCGCCGCCCCCTCGACACGCTGCCGGCGGCCGAAGGCGTCGACGGTGCTGCCGACCGGTCGGTGCAATGGGTCTGCGACCAGAGCGACTGGGCGAGCATCGACGAGTTCGTGGGGCGCGTGGTCGACCACTTCGGCCGTCTCGACATCCTCGTCAACAACGCGGGCGGCACGCTGCCTGTCCCCCATGCCGAGGACGTCCCCGAGCTGCTCGCAAAGATCTCGGGGACGCCGGTCGGCGACGGTGCATTCGAGCGGACGGCGCTGTTCCACGCGTACGCGGTCCAGAACAACCTCATCGGCCCACTGTGGTTCGCGATCCGCGCCTACCGAACGATGGCCGAGCAGGACGGCACCGGCTCGATCATCAACATCTCGAGCGGTGCATCGCACCCGGCGGGGTCGCCGACCCTCGTCTCGTACGGTGCTGCGAAGTCGGGGCTCAACCACATCACCCGATCGCTCGCCGAGGAGTGGGGTCCGAAGGCGCGAGTGAACTGTCTCGTGCTAGGGCCGACGATGACCGACAACTTCCAGTCGTTCGTGCTGCCCGACGACGACCCCGACGGGATGGAGTACTTCAAGCACGTACCGCTTGGCCGCGCGGGCACACCCGACGAGGTGGGCGCGACGTGCGTGTTCCTCTGCTCGGGTGACGCCGACTACATCAACGGGACGAGCATCGAGCTCGACGGCGGGATGCTGCCTGGCACTCTCTACGAAGCCGGCCGGAAGACGATCGAGGATCTGCTCGCAGTGCAACCGGGGACCTCGGGAGCTTGACCATCGACGGCTGGACCGCGCCGGGGTTCGAGCGCGTGCGCGCGAAGTTCGCGCAGAACTTCGAGGAGGATCTCGAGGTCGGTGCTGCCTTCGCGGCGTACCACCGGGGTGAGCTCGTCGTGGACCTGTGGGGCGGCATCGCCGACCGCACCACCGAGCGCCCGTGGGAGCGGGACACGATCGCGCTGGTCTTCTCGACGACGAAGGGCGCGGCGGCCGTCGCGGCGAACCACCTCGCCGAGACCGGCGCGCTCGACGTCGACGCCCCGGTGGCGGAGCACTGGCCGGAGTTCGCCGCCGAGGGCAAGGGCACGATCCCGGTGAGCTCGTTGCTCTCGCACCAGGCGGGCCTCGCGTGGGTCGACGAGCCGGTCACGCTGGAGCAGGCGCTCGAATGGGAGCCGATGGTCGACGCGCTCGCACGGCAAGCCCCGAGCTGGGAGCCCGGCACCGCGCACGGCTATCACGCCGTGACGTACGGCTATCTCGTCGGAGAGGTCGTGCGCCGTGTCGCCGGACGGTCGATCGGCACCTACTTCGACCGGGAGATCGCGCGACCGCTCGACCTCGACTTCTGGATCGGCCTGCCCGCAGTGCAGGAGCCGCGCGTCGCGCCACTGACCGGTCGCATGGTCTCGGAGGGAAGCGGAGCGACGTCCGGCGGCGCGCTCGCCGGGGTCGCGGGACCCGACTCGATGCTGGCCCGGGCGCTGACGGCGGGGGGCGCGTTCGCCGGCCGCGGGATCTTCAACACGCCCGAAGTGCGCGCGGCCGAGATCCCGGCCGCGGGTGGCGTCGGCGACGCGCGGTCGTTGGCGCGGATGTACGCGGCGTGCGTCGGCGAGGTCGACGGCGTTCGACTGCTCGGACCGGAGCAGATGACCGACGCCCGACGCCAGCGGACGTTCGGGCCCGACGTCGTGCTCCTCGACCTCGACCTCCAGTGGGGGCTCGGGTTCATCGTCCCGTCGACGCTCGTGCAGCTCGGTGGGCCGAGGTCGTTCGGCCACTTCGGCATGGGCGGGTCGCTCGGATGGGTCGATCCCGACGCCGAGCTCGCCTTCGGCTACGTGATGAACCGGATGGCGCTCGGCATGGTGGGCGACAAGCGCAGCTACCGCCTCGTGAAGAGCTGCTACGACTCGGTCGCCTGACCGCTCGCCTGGGCGCTCGATCGCTCCTCGATCTCCCGCCACAACGGCATCCCCATCGACTGCTGCATCTCCTCGGCGAGGTGACCGAGGAGCCCGGCGGTGCGCGCCAGCAGCGTGAAGCCGCGGATGATCGTCCAGTCGAAGCCCAGGTCGGCGAGCGCGGCGCCCGCGACACCGGCGCCGTTGATCGGAAGGCGTCGGCCCGTCTCCGCTTCGCTGATCTCGGCGACGATGCGCAGCAGCCGCAGGTGCGCACCCAGCAGGTCGAGCTCGGTCGCGAGCTCGTACATGCGCGGCACGCGCGGGTCGGTGTCCTTGTGCACCGGGTGGCCGAGCCCGGGTGTGCGGAGCCCACCGGCGCGCCGCGCCGCGAGGCGGTCAATGACGGCGGTACGCACCGCCGCCACGTCGTCCGGCGCGTCGACGCCGGCGAGCGTCTCCTGGAGGAAGCGTGCAGTGTCCTCGGCGACTCCGAGGAACACCGAGCCGCCGCCGAGGATCCCCGCGGCGACCGCGCCTTGCAGTGCCTCCGGTGCGCCGACGTAGGTGAGGCGTGCGGCGAGCACGCTCGGGGTGACGCCGTGGTCGGCGAGCGAGACGAGCACCGCATCGAAGAGGATCGACTCTCGCTCGTCGGGGAAGCGCCCGGCGACGAGGCGAAACGCGAGCTCCGACAACGACACCTTGCCCATCAGATCCCTGGCGAGGTCCCGGCCGGCGACCGTGATCGTCGTGGGAGTGGACGACGCGATCTCGGTGCGCAGCCACGCGTCGTCTCGTGCACCACTCATCGGGCCTCCTGGGACTGCTCGAGATCGATCTCGTGGACGGTGCGGTCGATCGGCAGCCGATGCTTCGCGACACGACCGGTCGGCGTCCGGGGCAGATCGCCGTCGACGACCTCGATGAAGCGCGGCACCTTGTAGCCGGCGATCCGCTCGAGCAGGAACGCGCGCAGCTCGCCGGGCTCGAGCGCGGCACCATCGCCGACCACCAGGAAGGCCTTGACGTCGTCCTCCCCCAGGTCGGCCGGGACCGCGATCACCGCGGCGTCGACGATCCCGGGATGCGCGACGAGCGCGTCCTCGACCTCTCCCGGTGCGAGGTTCTCACCCCTGCGCCGGATGACCTCCTTCTTGCGCGCGACGAACGTGAACGTGCCGTCGCCCCCTCGCTCCACGAGGTCCCCGGTGCGCAGCCAGCCGTCGACGAGCACCTCGGCGGTCTCGTCGGGCATCTCGTAGTAGCCGCGCATGATCGCGGGGTTGCGGAGCTCGAGCTCGCCGACGTCACCGATCGCGACCTCCGCACCGTCAGCCATCACTCGGGCGTCGTTGATGTGGCCGAGAGTGGGGTGCTGGCGCGCGACGCCGAGCGTGCCGTACGGCCGCTCACCGCGCGGCCACACCGTTCCGTACGTGCTCTCCGAGAGCGCGTACCCACACACGATCTCCAGGCCGAAGCGCGCCTCGATCTCGAGCTGGCGCTCGCGCGTCGGCGACGGGCCCGTGTAGCAGAGGCGCAAAGGCGTGGCGGCGTCGTCCGCGCGCTCGGGTTGCCGCATGAGCATCTCGAGCATGGCCCCGATCATGTTGCACTCGGTCGCGCCGTGCCGGCGAGCAGCCTCGAGGAAGCCGCTCGGCGAGTAGCGCGGCAGCACGACGACGCTTGCGCCCACCGCCATCGACCCCAGCAACGAGTATGCCGGCGCGTTGATGTGGAAGATCGGCAGCGCGGTGAGCAGGCGGTCGTCGGCCGTGAGCCCGAGCCAGAACGGGAAGCCCTCGGCCGCGAGCACGTACCCCTGGTGCGTCTGCGTGACGAGCTTCGACCGGCCGGTCGTGCCCGAGGTCGGGATCAGCACCGCCGGGTCGTAGGGATCGAGCGCGGGAGGCTCGTACGTCCGGCCGCTCACGGCGTCGAGCAGGGCGTCGAGGGGGGCGAGCATCGGAGCTGCCTGCGCGCGCCCCAGCGCCTCGTCCAGGACGCCGTCGATGCCGGGATCGCACACGACGACGGCGGGCGCGACCTGGTCGAGGAACCCGACGAGCTCGGCCACGGTGCTCCGGGGATTGACCGGCAGCGCGATGGCTCCCGTCCGCAGGATCCCGAGCCAGGCGAGGACGTGCTTCGGTGTGTTGTGCGCGACGAGGAGCACGACGTCGCCCTTCGTCACCCCGCGACCCGCCAGCCCTTCCGCGACCACGTCGGCCGCGTCCCGGGCCTCGGCGAACGAGTACGAGGAGTCGTCGGACAGGAGCCAGGGGCGCGCGCCGTGGTCTCGGGCCGCGTCGTCGACGAGCTGGGGGATCGTCCGCCTCACCGCCCGGAGGCTACCGATCACCGGCGCCCCCATTCTCGCGTCGCGGGGCAGAGCTCGGCGGCTCGGGTCAGGTCGGGTCGAGACGGGGGCGGTTGCGGGAGAGGTGCGCGCCGAAGTCGGCGAGGACGAGCTGACCCGTCACACCGACCCCGAGGTCGGACGCGAGCGCGACGACGATGCGCGCAAGGTCGTCCGGCTCGTTGAGACGGCCGAGCGGGATGGAGTCGACGAGCCGCTCGACGTACTCGTCGGAGAGCGCGGCGCGCACGACGGGGGTCAGGGTGGTACCGGGAGCGACGGCCAGCACGCGGATGTCGTGGGGCGCGAGCTCCACCGCGAGCGTCTGGGTCAGGTGGTTGATCGCCGCCTTCGCCGCACCGTAGGGCGCGAGGTCGAGCGCGGGCCGGGTGCTCTCCCCCGAGCTCACGTTGACGATGACCCCACCGTCGCCCTGCTCGACCATCCGGCGCGCTTCGGCCCGGCAGCATGCCGCGGTGAGGAGCAGGTTCTGCTCGACGATGTCGCGGAACACCGCGTCGTCGCCGTCGAGGAACGACCCGCGGTCGTTACCACCCAGGCTCCCGACGTTGTTCACCGCGACATCGAGCGCACCGAGCAGACCCACGGTCGCTTCGACCAGCTCGTCGGCCGCGCCCTTCGCGCGCAGGTCGAGCAGCACGGCCTCGGCGCGACGCCCCGTCGCACGGATCTCGGCAGCCGCGTCGTCGAGGCCACTCGCGTCCTTGTCGGCGATCACGACGTCGCATCCCGCGCGCGCCAGCCACACCGCGATCGCACGGCCGATGCCCGTTGCGGCGCCCGTCACGAGCGCGCGCGAGTCCTCGAGGCCAAGCACGATCCCCACCGGTGCGAGTGTACGGACCACGACGGTGCGTGCGCCGCGGCCGGTATGGTCCGAGGATGCGTCGCTTCGAGGGCAAGAAGGCGATCGTCACGGGCGCGAGCCGAGGGATCGGTGCGGCCGTCGCCGAACGTCTTGCTGCGGAGGGTGCCGACGTCGTCGTCACCGCGCGCACCGTCGACCGTCACGACCACCTGGCCGGGAGCCTCAACGAGACGCTCGCTCGCTGCCGCGCGTACGGCACCGCCGTCGAAGCGGTCGCCGCCGATCTCGCCGACGCCGACAGCCGCGCCAACATCGTCCCCGAAGCGTTTGCCGCACTCGGCGGCCGCGTCGACATCCTGGTCAACAACGCCGCCGCGGCGATCTACGACTCGATGCTCGACTATCCGCTCCGGCGGCGGCGGCTGATGTTCGAAGTCAATCTGCAGGCACCGATCGACCTCACGCAGGCCGTCATCCCGATGATGCGAGCGCAAGGTGCGGGGTGGATCGTGAACCTCTCGAGCGCGACCGCGCGCCCGGCACCGGGCCCACCGTTTCGCACCGAAGGCGTCGGGGCGACGATCGGTGTCTACGGAGCGACCAAGGCGGCGCTCAACCGCATCACCAATGCGTTCGCGGTCGAGCTCCACGGCAGCGGGATCCGCATCAACACGGTCGAGCCGCGCGCGGCGGTGATGAGCGAAGGCGCCGAGGCGCTGGTCGGCGACATCGTCACCGACGACATGGTCGAGCCGATGGAGACGATGGTCGAGGGTGTGACGGCGCTGTGTGACTGCGAACCGGACCGCACCGGCGGCGTCCACGTGAGCCTCGACCTCATCGCGGAGCTCGGCGCGACCACCATGACGCTCGACGGGACCCGCCCGTATGCCGGGGTGTGACCCCGGCGCCGGCCGGTCAGCGCGAGCTGACGAGCCTCGCGGCGTCGGTCGCGACCGGGTCGATCCCGGCCATGCCCGCATCCACGAGCGCGACGAGCCGAGCCCTCATGTCGGGCTCCCAGAAGCTGCGGAGGTGGTTCGCGACCGCGGTCGCCCCTGCCTCGCGCGAGAGATACACGAATTGACTCGCGATCAGGTTCACCATGCGGACGAGATCGACGTCGGGGTCCCACCCCGAGTGACCGCTCCCGGGCGCGCGGTCGCGGTGCGACGCGTGCACCGGAGCGACCTGGACGGCAGTGACCTTGTACTCCGGACAGTTGGTCGCCCAGTCGGAGTGCTCCGTCGTCACGACGTTGACGCCCGTCATCGGGAAGTGGAAGGTCGTGTAGACGACACCTTGGGGGATGCGCTCCGAGATCCTGGCGTGCAGCGTCGTCTCGCCCACCCGGCTCGCCAGCGACACGCGGTCACCGTCGCGTACGCCTCGCTCCTCGGCGTCCGCCGGGTGGATGTCGAGCACGTCCTCGCCGTACCACTCGACGTTGCGGGTCCGACGCGTCTGGGAACCGACGTTGTACTGGCTCAGCACGCGGCCCGTGGTGAGGAGCAGCGGGAACCGGCGGGAGGCGCGCTCGTCGGTCGGCACGAAAGGCGTCTCGACGAAGTTGCCCATCCCGCGCACGAAGCGGTCGACGTGCATGACCGGCGTGCCGTCGGGCGCGTCCGCGTTGCACGGCCACTGCACGCTGCCCACCTCGTCGAGCTTGGCGAAGGAGACCCCGGCGAACGTCGGCGTCAGCGCGGCGATCTCGTCCATGATCGCCGCGCTGTCGGGATACTCCATGGGATACCCCATCGCGGTCGCGAGGTCGCAGACGACCTGCCACTCCTGCTTGCCCGACTTCGCCGGCATCACCGGGCGAACCCGGTTGATCCGCCGCTCGGCGTTCGTGAAGGTGCCGTCCTTCTCGAGGAACGACGTGCCGGGGAGGAACACGTGCGCAAACTTCGCGGTCTCGTTGAGGAAGAGATCCTGGACGACGACGCACTCCATCGCCGCGAGTGCGGCCGTCACATGGTCGGTGTTGGGGTCGGACTGCGCGAGGTCCTCACCCTGGACGAACAGCCCCTTGAACGCACCGCCGATGGCCGCGCTGAACATGTTGGGGATGCGCAGGCCCGGCTCGGGGTCGATCGTGGTCGACCACGTCGACTCGAAGAGCGCGCGGGTCGTGTCGTCGGAGACGTGGCGGTAGCCGGAGAGCTCGTGCGGGAACGAGCCCATGTCGCACGACCCCTGCACGTTGTTCTGGCCGCGGAGCGGGTTCACCCCGACGCCCTCGCGTCCGATGTTGCCGGTGGCCATCGCGAGGTTCGCCATGCCCATGACCATCGTGGATCCCTGGCTGTGCTCGGTGACCCCCAACCCGTAGTAGATCGCGGCGTTGCGCGCGTTCGCGTACAGCCGCGCCGCGCCGCGCACGTCGGCGGCCGGGACGCCGGTGTGGGCCTCGTTCGCCTCGGGGCTGTGCTCGGGTGCGGCGATGAACGCGCGCCAACGCTCGAACGACTCGGGATCGCATCGGGCGGCGACGAAGTCGTGATCGACGAGGTCCTCGGTGATCACGACGTGCGCGAGCGAGTTCACGAGCGCGACGTTGGTGCCCGGGAGCAGCTGCAGGTGGTACGCGGCCTGGATGTGCGGGGTGCGGACGAGGTCGATCTGCCGCGGGTCGGCGACGACGAGCTCGGCGCCGCTGCGCAACCGCCGCTTCATGCGCGAGGCGAACACCGGGTGGGCGTCGGTGGGGTTCGCGCCGATGAGCAGCACGACATCGGTCTGCTCCACCGACCGGAAGTCCTGCGTCCCCGCCGAGGCACCGAACGTCTGCTTGAGCCCGAAGCCCGTCGGTGAGTGACAGACGCGTGCGCACGTGTCGACGTTGTTGTTGTGGAACGCGGCGCGGACCATCTTCTGGACCGCGAACACCTCTTCGTTGGTGCAGCGGGACGACGTGATGCCCCCGATGGCGTCGACGCCATGGGCCTCCTGGATCGCCCGGAACCGGTCCGCGATGTGCGCGATCGCCTCGGTCCAGCCGACCTCGCGCCAGGGATCGGTGATGCGCTCCCGGAGCATGGGGGTCAGCACCCGCTCCGTGTGGGTCGCGTATCCCCACGCGAACCGGCCCTTGACGCACGAGTGGCCCTCGTTCGCGCCGCCGGACTTCACCGGGGTCATCCGAACGACCTCGTCGCCGCGGAGCTCGGCGCGGAAGCTGCAGCCGACGCCGCAGTATGCGCAGGTGGTGAGGACGCTCCGCGTCGGCTGGCCCAGGTCGAGGATCGTCTTCTCCGTGAGCGCGTCGGTCGGACACGCCTGCACGCAGGCGCCGCACGACACGCACTCGGAGTCCATGAACTTGTCGTCGGCGCTCGCCACCACCTTCGAAGCGAACCCGCGGCCTTCGATCGTGAGGGCGATCGTCCCCTGGATCTCGTCGCACGCGCGCACGCAGCGCGAGCACACGATGCACGTCGCCGGATCGAAGGTGAAGTACGGGTTGCTCTCGTCGGCGGTCAGATCGAGGTGGTTGGCACCCGCACGGCCGTACCGCGCCTCGCGCACACCCACCCGCGCCGCCAGGTCGTGCAGCTCACAACCCGTTGTCGCGTCGGTCAGGCAGTCCGCCGGGTGGTCCGACAGGTAGAGCTCCATCACCCCGCGCCGGAGCCGCTCGACACGAGGTGTCGTGGTGTGCACCTGCATCCCGGAACGCGCCGGAGTGGTGCATGACGCCGGCGTGCCCTTCTGGCCGTCGATCTCGACGAGGCACACCCGACACGATCCGAACGCTTCGAGCTGGTCGGTCGCGCACAGCTTGGGGATGTCGACACCGGCGAGCGCGGCGGCGCGCATCACCGACGTGCCTGCGGCGACCTCGACCTCCACGCCGTCGACGACGACGGTGACGCTCGGCGCGCCCGCGACGGGCAGGGTGCCGAGGTCGCGCTCGTCGGGCACCATCGGGAGGACGGTCACCGCAGCCTTCTCACACGTCGACGCTACCGCTGGAGACGCCGAAGTCCTCGCGGAAGTGCGCCAGCGCGCTGCGCACCGGCAGCGGGGTGAGCCCGCCCATGGCGCACAGCGACCCATCGACCATCACGTCGCACAGCTCGTCGAGGAGCTCGAGGTTCGCGATCCGATCCTCCCCGGCGATGATCCGGTCCATCAACTCGACGCCCCGTACTGCTCCGATCCGGCACGGGGTGCACTTGCCGCACGACTCCTCGGCGCAGAACGCCATCGCGAAGCGTGCTTGGCGCGCGAGATCGACGGTGTCGTCGAACACGACGACACCTCCATGGCCGAGGAGCCCGCCGGCCTCCGCGAGGGCCTCGTAGTCCATCGGGAGGTCGAAGCGATCGGGCGGGAAGTACGCGCCGAGAGGTCCGCCGACCTGCGCGGCTCGCACCGGTCGTCCGGTTCTGGTCCCGCCGCCGTACCCGTCGACGAGCTCACCCATCGTGATCCCGAACGGGACCTCGACGATGCCCCCGTGTGCGACGTTTCCGCCGAGCTGAAAGACCTGCGTCCCGCGCGAGCGCGCGATGCCCAGCTCCTGGTACGCGCCCGGGCCGTCGGCGACGATCGACGGCACCGCCGCGAGCGTGAGCACGTTGTTGACGATCGTCGGCCTCCCGAAGAGGCCTTCGATCGCGGGGAGCGGCGGCTTGGCACGCACCACCCCGCGCTTGCCCTCGATGCTCTCGAGCATCGAGGTCTCTTCGCCACAGATGTACGCGCCCGCACCGATTCGCAGCGCGATGTCGAACGCGAAGTCGGTCCCGAGGACCGACGGACCGAGCCATCCCCGCTCGCGCGCCGCGTCGAGGGCTGCGGTCAGCGTCGCGGCGGCGTCGGGGTACTCGGAGCGGAGGTAGATGAACCCTTCCCGTGCGTCGATGACGCGCGCGGCGATCAGCATCCCTTCGATGAGCAGGAACGGATCCCCCTCGATGAGCATCCGGTCGGCGAACGTGCCGCTGTCGCCCTCGTCTGCGTTGCAGCACACGAGCTTCTCGTCCGCCGGCGCGTCGAGGACCGTCTTCCACTTGATCCCGGCCGGGAACCCCGCGCCCCCGCGACCGCGCAGGCCCGACTCGACGAGCTCCTCGACGATCGCCTCGGGTGACATGTCGAGCGCCCGTTGCAACCCGAGCAGACCGCCGGACCCCTCGTACGCGTCGGGTGAGCGCGGGTCGGTCACGCCGACGCGCGCGAACGTGATCCGCCGCTGGCTCGCGAGCCAGGGGATCTCCTCGGTCGGACCGAGGGCCAGCGGGTGCGGCGCACCGTCGAGGAAGCCGGCGTCGAAGAGCGACGCCACGTCGGTGCCGGCCGCGGGGCCGTAGGCGACCCGCCCCTCGGGGGTCGCGACCTCGACGAGCGGCTCGAGCCAGAGCATCCCCCGCGACCCGCTGCGCACGAGGGTGACCGCCCGGTCGTGCGCCCGGGCGTGCTCCTCGATCGCGACCGCCACGTCATCGGCGCCCACGGAGCGCGCGGCCGCGTCGCGAGGCACGAAGACCGTCACGGGCGGCGTCGCGGGCGCCATGTCAGTCGCGTTCCCGCGTGAGCAGGGCTTCGAGCGTGCGATCGTCGACGCGACCGTGCACGCGGTCGTCGACGAGCACCGAGGGCCCGAGTGCGCAGTTGCCCAGGCAGAAGACGTCGACGAGCGACACCGCGCCGTCGGCGGTCGTCTCGCCGAAGCGGATCCCGAGGTGCTCCTGCGCGTGCGTCGCCAGCGGCACCGCGCCGACCGCCTGGCACGCCTCGGCCTGACAGATCTTCACGATGCGGCGCCCGGACGGCTCGGTGCGAAAGTCGCGGTAGAAGCTGAGCACGCCGTGCACCTCCGCCCGCGAGAGGTTGAGGACGTCGGCCACGATCGGGACCGCACGCGGGTCGACGTACCCGAACTCCTCGTGCAGGGCGTGCAGCACGGGCAGGAGTGCGCCCCGCTCGTCGGCGAGCTCTCGGGCGAGCACTTCCGCTCGTTCAGAGGACCACGCATTCGTGGCCGCAGGGCTCACGGGGCTGACTCCATCGGCACGCACGAGGGTAGCGACCCCTCGAGCCCGAGCCCGACGACCTGCAGCCCCCCGAGTCGGCCCGATCCGTCAGTCCGGGATCGCGGCCTCGGCTGCGGCGAGGACGTCGCGCGCACGGCGAACCATCGGCTCGTCGATCATCTGGCCCTCGAACGCGACGGCGGCCTCGCCGCGGGCGCGGGCGTCGTCGTGCGCGGCGACAAGGCGCCGCGCATGCTCGACCTCATCCGACGAGGGCGAGAAGACCTCGTTGGCGAGGCGGACCTGGGCGGGGTGGATGCAGAGCTTCCCGCCGTACCCGATCGAGCGACCTTCGCGCGCGTCGCGGACGAAGCGGGCTTCGTCATCGAGCCCGGCGACGATCTGGTCGAGCGCGTGCACGCCGGCGAGCCGTGCCGCGAGCGCCACTCTCGAGCGCGCGTAGAGCACCTCGACGTTCGACTCGGTGCGCACACCACCCATATCTGCGATGAAGTCCTCCGCGCCGAAGTACGCGACCGTGACCGGTGGCCTGAGCAGCTCGCCGACGCGCGCGACGCCGCGCGCCGTCTCGATCCCGGCGACGATCGCCAGGCGGTCCAGGCCGGATGCGTCGAGTGCCTCCGTCGCCACCTCGAGCTGCTCCGTCGCATCGAGCTTCGGGATCACGACGCCGGCGATGGTGGGTGCCAGCGCGTCGCGCAGGTCGTCGGCGAACCAGCGAGAGTGCACCGGGTTCACCCGCACGTAGACGAGCAGCTCCGGGTGGTCGACCACGAGACGCTCACCCACCTCGCGTGCGTGCGCCCGGGCGTCGACCTTGCCGTCCGCGGGCACCGCATCCTCGAGGTCGATGACGACGCCGTCGGGCCCGCTGCGCGGCAGCTTGCCGAGCACGTCAGGACGGCTTGCCGGCGCGAAGAGCAGGCTCCGGAGACGTGCGGGCGCATCGCTCATCGGGCGAGCTCCGGGCGGGCGCGGAACTGGTCGAGCGACTCCGGGTTCGCGAGCGCATCGACGTTCTTGACCGTGCGGCCCTCGACGACGTCGCGGACCGCGAGCTCGCTGAGCTTCCCGCTGCGGGTCCTCGGCAGGTCGGACACCGCGACGATGCGCGTCGGCACGTGGCGTGGTGACGCACCGGTGCGGAGGCGGGCGCGGATCGTCTGCTCGAGCTCGTCGCCGAGCTCGACGCCGTCCCGCAGCACCACGAAGAGCACGACGCGCACGTCGGCGTCCCACGGCTGCGCGATCACGAGGCTCTCGAGCACCTCGTCGAGCGCGTCGACCTGCCGGTAGATCTCCGCGGTCCCGATCCGGACGCCTCCGGGGTTCAACGTCGCGTCGGACCTCCCGTGGATCACGAACCCGCCGTGCTCCGTCTGCTCGGCGAAGTCACCCTGGTGCCACACCCCGGGGAAGCGCTCGAAGTACGCCGCGCGGTACCGCGCGTCACCGGGATCGTCCCAGAACCCGATCGGCATCGACGGGAACGGGGCGGAGCACACCAGCTCTCCGGCCTGACCGGTGGCGAGCGGGCTGCCGTCGTCGTCGAAGACGTCGATCGCCATGCCGAGGCCCGCCCGTTGGATCTCCCCCGCCCAGACCGGACTCGTGGGATCGCCGGCGACGAGGCAGCCGCAGAGGTCGGTGCCGCCCGAGATCGACGCGAGGTGGACGTCGCGCTTGACCTCGTCGTAGACGTACTCGAAGCCCTCGTCGACGAGCGGCGAGCCCGTCGAGGTGATCGTGCGCACCGACGCGAGGTCGTGCGTCTCGCGCGGTCGCAGCCCGAGCTTGTGGCAGGAGTCGAGGTACTTCGCCGACGTGCCGAAGAGCGTGACGCCCGTCTCGTCGGCGAGATCCCACAGCACCCGGCCCCCGTCGTGCACCGGCGAGCCGTCGTACACGACCAGGGCGGCCTCGCTCGCGAGACCGGACGCGAGCCAGTTCCACATCATCCAACCGGTCGTCGTGAAGTAGAAGACGCGGTCGTCGGGCTTCACGTCGCAGTGCAGCCGGTGCTCGACCAGGTGCTTGAGCAGGATCCCGCCACTGCGGTGCACGATGCACTTCGGGAGCCCGGTGGTGCCCGACGAGTACAGGACGTAGAGCGGGTGGTCGAACGGGACCCGCGTGTGCTCGACCGGTGCGGACCGGTACGGCGCGAGCCACTCCTCCCAGGCGACGGCATCCGCGAGTCCGGCGAGATCGGGCGAGTCGTCGACGTACCCGAGCACGACGCACGCGCGCAGCGGCGGAAGCTGTTCGGTGATCTCGCGCAGGCGCGCGAGGCAATCGTGCTGCTTGCCGTCGTAGTGGTACCCGTCGACGGCGACGAGCACCGTGGGGGCGATCTGACCGAAACGGTCGACGACGCCCGCCGTGCCGAAGTCGGGCGAGCACGACGAGAAGACCGCGCCGATGCTCGCCGTCGCCAGCATGAGCGCGTACGCCTCCGGTGCATTGGGCAGCCACGCCGCGACGCGGTCGCCGGAGCCGACGCCGGCTGCATGCAACGCCTGCTGCAGGCGCGAGACGACCGCATCGAGCTCGCCCCACGTCATGGCGGCGCGGGTGCCGTCTTCGCGCGCGAAGAGGATCGCCGTGGAATCGTCGGCGCGGCGGAGCAGGTTCTCGGAGAAGCTCAGCGACCCGTCGGGGAAGAACCGCGACCGCCACATGTCGGTGGGGTCGGGGACGACCACGACCTCACCGGCCTCGCCGATGACCCCGGTGCTCGCCCAGACCGTTGCCCAGAACTGGTCCGGTCGCGCGACCGACCACTCGTGCAGCGCCGGGAAGCCGTCGAGTGGCACCTCCCACTGCGTCGAGGCCTGCGCCGTGAACGCGTGCAGGTTGCTCGCCGCGACGCGCGCCGGCGAGGGCTCCCACAGCGGTCCGCTCACCCGGCCTCCTCCGGCTTGCGCCGCATCAGCGCGTCACGGATAGCGCGGCACACGAGCTCGTCGCGCTGGTTGAAGGCCCGGTGCTCGAAGGTGACGATCCCGGCGTCGGGACGCGACTTCGACGCGCGCGCGGCGGTGACCTCGCTCTCGGCGTGCAGCGTGTCGCCGATGAAGACAGGGGCGGGGAAGACAACACTCTGGAACCCGAGGTTGGCCACGGTCGTGCCGTGCGTGGTCTCGAGCACGCTCATCCCGACGAGCAGCCCCAGCGTGAACATGCTGTTCACGAGCGGGCGACCGAACTCCGTCTCGTTCGCCGCGTAGTCGGCGTCGAGGTGCAGCCGCGCCGGGTTCATCGTCATGGTCGAGAACAGGACGTTGTCGGTCTCGGTGACGGTTCGCGTCAGCGCATGCTGGATCACCACGCCGACCTCGAGCTCCTCGAACCACCGCCCATGATGGGGACGACCGTGCCGGGGGAGACCGTCCTGGGGCATCGTCGTCACGCGCGCCCGAGGCGGAGCCGCAGGTGGCGGATCCCCGTGTGGCGGTTGCTGCGCGTCCACTCCACGGGCGCGGCCAGGTCGAACGTGTCGAACCGCGGGAGCAGCTCTTCGAACATGACCCGCATCTCGAGGCGCGCCAGGCTCGCACCGAGGCAGTAGTGGATCCCGTGCCCGAACGAGAGGTGCGGGTTCGGGTCGCGGCGGGTGTCGAACTCCATGGAGTCGTCGAAGACCCGTTCGTCGCGGTTCGCGGAGCCTTCCCAGAAGAGCACCTTGTCGCCGGCCTCGATCGTGTGCCCGTCGAGCTCGGTGCGGCGCGTCGCGGTCCGCCGCTTCGACGGTGACGGCGCGGTCCAGCGCAGCATCTCCTCGACCGCCGGCGCGAGCGGTGCGTCGTCGCCACGCAGCGCCGCGAGCTGCTCGGGGCGCTCGATCAGCGCGAGCAGCCCGCCGGCGATCGCGTTGCGCGTGGTCTCCGAACCCGCCGCGAACAGCAGGGAGAAGAAGGAGGAGAGCTCGATGTCGGTCAGCTCGGGCGGGTCGACGTCGGGGAGCGCCGCGTGCACGACGACGGACAGCATGTCGTCGGTCGGCTCGGCGCGCTTGGCCGCGACGAGGTTCGCTCCGTACTCGAGCATGCGCGCCTGCGCATCGGACGCCATGCGCGGTGCCCCCGCGTCACCGTCGCGCATGTCGAAGCCGGCATCGACCGCCTCCCACAGCTCGTGGCGGTCCTCCTCGGGCACTCCCAGGAGGATGCAGATCATCTGCATCGGGAGCTCTGCCGCCACCTCGACGAGGAAGTCGATCTCGTCGCCGTCGCCGACGGCATCGAGCAGCACCGTCGTTCGTCGCCGCAGCTCCTCCTCCATCGCCGCGACCATGCGCGGCGTGAGCCCGGTGCTCACGAGACGCCGGATCCGCGCGTGGCGGGGGTCGTCCATCATGTTGAGGACGATCCCGGCGACGTCGAGGTCTTGCAGCAGGGTGCCGCCGTGCCGGCGAGCTCCGCCTCGCTCGGAGGAGTAGGTCTCGGGGTCGCGCATGACCGCCAGCGTCTCGGCGTGCGTGGCCACCGACCAGAATCCCTCGCCGTCGGGCGTGTGCGCCGTGGGCTCGTGCCACCACACGGGGCTCTCCCGACGGTGCAGCACGAACAGGTCGTGCGGGAAGCCGCGCGCGAAGTTGTCGAGGTCGGTGAGATCGACCTCGGACAGCGTCATCGCCTCGATGCTCACTCCCACCTCCGTGACGCGGCGAGCCTACGGTCCTTCGCGGATTCGGGGGCGCCTCTGGGCGCCTCTTGACCGCCTCTCACCTGGGGCCGCGAGGATGTTCCGCTCCGGAGGATCGGCGGCATCCAAGCGAGCGGGCAGCGGATCAACCGGAGCCGACGAGCCTTGCCTCCGCATCCCGCATCACCGCGGTGACGAGCTCGCGGATCTCCGGCGACGCCTTGGAGGGCGCGCCCGAGTCGTACGGAGGCTGCGGGTCGTACTCGATGCCGAGCTGCACTGCCTGCGCGACCTCGTCGCCGTGGAGGCGGCCGACGAGTGCGAGGGCGAGATCGATCCCGGCCGAGACGCCGGCGGCGGTGGCGATCTTGCCCGCGAACACGACGCGCTCCTCGGTGGGTTCGGCGCCGAGTGCTCGGAGGTGGTCGTAGGCGAGCCAGTGCGTCGTCGCCGGGAGTCCGTCGAGGAGACCCGCAGCACCGAGGATCAGCGCGCCGGTGCAGACCGAGGTCGTGTACGTCGTCGTCGGGTGCGCCGCGCGGACCCAGTCGACGATCGGGTCGCCGCCGGTGACCATGAGCCGGGTGTTGACGCCGCCGGGGAGGAGCAGCACGTCGGGCGACGGCACGTCGTCGAAGGTGTGCTCGATCTCGAGCTTGAGCAGACCCGGCTCGTCGGCGAGGCGACCGGTGCGGGCGCCGCACACCACGACGTCGACGCCGGGCACGGCGGTGAACACCTGGTACGGGCCGATGGCGTCGAGGGCAGCGAACCCGTCGTAGAGGCCGATGGCGATCTGCATGGTGTGCTTCCTTCTCTTCGGGTTCGTACGTCGGATCGAGAAGGTCAGGACGCGCAGCGGGTGAAGTGCTGCCGGTACGAGTCGGGGGTCGTGCCCACGCGGCGCCGGAAGACCCGGTGCAGCGTCTCCGCGTGCTTGACGCCGACGTTCGTCGCGACGGCCGCGACCGTCAGGTCGGTGTCCTCGAGCAGGCGGCGGGCCGCTTCGACGCGGAGCTCCTCGACGTGGGCAGCCGGGGTGGTCCCCGTCTCGCGCCGGAACACGCGCGCGAAGTTCCGCGCGCTCATCCCCGCGCGCGCGGCCAAGGCCTCGACACCGAGGTCGTCGGTGAGGTGGTCGGGGAGCCAGCGTTGGACCTCGGCCACCGCCGGGCTCACCGCGGGCATGGACCGCAGCTGCGCGCTGAACTGCGACTGGCCGCCCGGGCGGCGCACGAACACGACGAGCCAACCGGCGACCTCGTGCGCGAGCTCGGCGCCGTGATCCTCTTCGACCACGGCGAGCATCAGGTCGATGCCTGCGGTGACGCCGGCGGAGGTCCAGCGATCGCGGTCCCGGACGTAGATGTGATCGGGGCGGACGGTGACCTCGGGATGGCGAGCGGCGAGGAGGTCGCACGACGCCCAGTGGGTCGTGGCCTCGTACCCGTCGAGGAGCCCGGCCGCGGCGAGCAGGAACGACCCCGAGCACACCGACGTGATCCGGCGCGACCGGCGCGCGACCGCGCCGATGTCGGCGACGAACGAGGCGTCTCCCACCGCGGCGCGTGTCCCCTGGCCGCCGACGACGACCAGCGTGTCGACGCGGAGGTCGCTCCGGGCGAGGTCGGCCAGCGAGAGGTCGGCGCCCACCTCCACGCCGCTCTCGGACCGGACCCCGGCGCCGGTCGGGCTGGCGATCAGGATGCGGTACCCGGGACTCGCACCGAGGCGGGTCGCGGTGCGGAGCACCTCGACCGGGCCGGCCAGGTCGAGGAGCTGCAGGTCGTCGAAGGCCACGACGACGACGGTGCGCTGGGCCGGGTCGAGCGCCGGGTCGAGCGCCGGGTCGAGCGAGTGCGGAGGGGTCATGCGGGCATCCTGCGCCCTCGGCCGTCCGGCAGCAATGACGATGTTCTGACGATCTCAGCCAGCGGCCGCGAGCGGCGGCTACGAGGCGGGAGCCAGGCGCTGCATCAGCTCGACGCCCGGGTTCGTACGCGTGCTCTCGAGCAGCGTGCCGCCGTGCTCGACGAGGCGCGCCGCGGTGGCATCGACGTCGTCCACCCAGAACGAGAGGTGCGTGACCCCGAGCTGGGTGCGGCGGCTCGACGGCTCGCCCTCGGCGTCGCGGTCGGCGAAGCGGATGAGCTCGATGCGCATGTCGCCGAGCGCGATGAACTGCGAGCGGATGCTCACGGGGCCGGGCACCTCGAGCGCGTGGTCGAGGCCGGGCGCCGCCGTGCTGTCGAGGTCGTAGCCGTCACCCGCGGCGAAGCCGAGGCCGTCGCAGTAGAAGCGCAGCGCCCGGTCGATGTCGGAGACGCACATGCCGAAGTGGGAGGGCTCGATGACGTCGGTGCTCGGCAACTCGATCTCGCTTCTCTGCGCGACGACGCTCAGGCGTCTTCCAGGATCACGGCCCGTTCGGGACAGCTGTTGACGGCCAGGCGCGCGACGTCGAGCTGTGACTCGTCGGGCTCGGGGACGACGACCTGGCCGTACCCTTCGTCGTCGTCGGTGAAGAGCACGGGCGCGAGGTCGTAGCAGCGACCGTGGCCCGTGCAGCGCTCAGTGTCGATCCGCAGCCTCATCGAGCGGACATCATCGCGCTCTCGGCCCGGGGCCCGCGAGCCGGTGGATGTCCCACAACGCGGCGCGTCGAGCACGGCCCAGCTCGTCCGGTCGGTCCCGTCGTCGCGGACGAGCCTTGACCAAGATACATAACGCTGCCAATATAAATCCGGTGGCAACCCAGAGCGAGCGACGTGGTCAGACGCGCACCGCGTTGCTCGACGCGGCCGCGTGCCTGTTCGCGGAGCGGGGCGTGAGCGAGGCGTCGGTTGACGCCATCGCCGAGGCCGCCGGACGCACGTCGGGCGCGGTCTACGACCACTTCGGGAGCAAGGAAGGCCTCCTCTTCGCGCTGCTCGAGGGCTGGGTCGACGACGTCACCGCCGTGGTCAGTGCGGAGCTGCTCACCGCGACCACGCTCGAGGAGCGCATGGCCGCGCTGTGGCGCAACGTGTCCGATCCCGCGGTCGACGGTCGGTGGATCTCGCTCGAGCACGAGATGTGGAGCTATGCCGCGCGACACGCGTCGGCGCGCGAGCGCCTCGCCGAGCGCTACCGCGCCGCGTGGGACGGGATCGACGGCTCCTCGGAGTGGGCGGACGCCGCACCAGGCGGCGCGATGGGGCCGGCGGTGATCGGTCTGCTGCTGGGGCTGGAGATGATGCGGCGCGTCGACCCGACCGCCGTGACCGACGAGATGGCGGTGGCGGCGCTCTGTAGCGTCGTCGCCGGAGCGAGCACGGGAGCCGAGCGATGACGCTGACCCACGACCACCACCTGGACGGGATCGACCTGCTCGCCTCGACCTGGGGACACGCCGCACCCCACGACCAGTTCGACCGGCTCCGGCGCGAGGCGCCCGTGTGCTGGCACCCCGAGCCGGAGGGACCGGGGTTCTGGGCGGTCACGAAGCACGACGACGTCGTGGCGGTGAGCCGCGACAGCGCGACCTACTCGTCCGAGCTCGGCGGCACGTTCATCCCCGACCAGGACGAGATGGCGCTCGCGTCGCTCCGCCTCACGATCCTCAACATGGACCCGCCCAAGCACAACCGCTATCGGCGGATCGTCTCGCGCGGCTTCACCCCGCGCGTGATCGGCAAGCTGCTCGAGGACATCGAGCACCGCGCGACCCGGGTCGTCGACGACGTCGCCGAGCGCGGCGAGTGCGAGTTCGTTGAAGACGTCGCGGCCAAGCTGCCGGTCCAGATGATCTGCGAGATGATCGGGCTCGACGAGGACCACTGGCCGCGCATGGTCGAGATCTCGAACACGCTGATCGGCTCGCGTGACGACCCTGACTACCAGCTCGTCGAAGGCGCGCAGGAAGCGGCCGCGATGGAGATCTACGCGTTGTGCGATGCGGTCGCGGCCGAACGTCGTGCCGACCCGCGCGACGACATCATGACCGCGCTGGTCAACGCCGAGATCGACGGCGAGCGCCTCGACGACGCGGAGCTCAACCTCTTCTTCGTGACGCTGGTGGTCGCGGGCAACGAGACGACACGCAACCTGATCAACCACTCGATGCTCGCTCTCGTCGACCATCCCGGCGAGGCGCAGCGCCTCCGCGACGAGCCTTCGTTGTGGGACACGGGCGTCGAGGAGATGCTCCGCTGGGGCGCCTCGATCCACAACTTCCGTCGCACGGCTACCCACGACACCGTGATCCGCGGCGTTCCGGTCGCCGAGGGTGAGAAGGTCGTCCTCTACTACGCGTCCGCGAACCGCGACGAGGACGTCTTCGCCGACCCTCACCGCTTCGACGTCGGGCGCACCCCGAACGACCACGTGACCTTCGGTGGGGGTGGCGTGCACTTCTGCCTCGGCGCGAGCCTTGCCCGCGCGCAGATCCGCGCCGCGATGCGCCAGCTCGTGGAGCGCCTCCCCGACCTCGCGGTCAGCGGCCCGGTCGAGCGCCTGCACTCCGACTTCGTCAACGGCATCAAGTCGATGCCGGTCTCGTTCACCCCTGCGCCGCGCCTGGCCTGAG